>NZ_CBTK010000001.1 GCF_000531125.1 Candidatus Contendobacter odensis Run_B_J11
AAACGGGCAGACCAACAAAACCGCAGCATGACTTCGTATATCGAATGGCTGGTGCTGCAAGACGCGGCGAAAACCGAACCGAAGAACCGGCGCGGATAGAACGTCAAGGCCGCCGGACGGGCTGCTCCGGGCAGAATCGCATCGCCCTCGAATCGGGGCTTGCGATTCTGAGTCCCTACGCAATCCCTTCTACGACCGGCGGGGTCGTTCGTCATCCATGACTCACTTCAAGGCGAATCGCGTTTGGAAACCGGCAGCAGATCTTGCTCAATAGCCTCGGCTTTAAGTTGTTTGAGGCGGGCGCGTAACTGCGCTTCCTGATTTGGAGACAGGCCGGGATTGCGAATTCCGAGTTCCAGTTGCTCGATAGCGGGCAACAACTCGCCGTTCAGGTAGTGATATTCGGCCATGGTGGAGTGAGTTGCTGCCATGTCGCCGGATCGCTGTGCGGCTTGGGCATAGGTAGCGTAGAGCAGCGGATCGTTGGGCCGGCGGCGCAAATGCGGTTGTAACAACTGCATGGACAGCTTCGGGTCGCCCTGGGTAGCGAGGGCGCGACCGTAGGACATTGCCAACGTGAAGTCGTCGGGATACAACTGGTGCGCTTCCTCGAACAATCGCGAGGCTTGCGCCCGATCCCCGCGAGCCAGAGCCAGTTCCGCTGCTTCAATGCGGAACGCCAATCGGTCGGAATCGCTCTTGAGCAGGCGGGCCACTTGTTGCTGGGCGTCGTCGTAACGGCCCGCCTGGCGCAGTGCCAGCGCATAGGCGTAGCGTTCGGCGGTTTCGCTGGCGTAACCGCCCTTGGTGAGAGTGGTTTCAATGTCGCGGATCAGGGCGTTGTTATCGTCGGTGATGAGTACACGCGCCCGCGCCTTGGCGAGATCATAAGCCTTGCGGTCACGGAGTGAGGGGGCGCGCCGCAGCGGCGGAACCTCGATCCGATCCTGAGTGTCGGCGACGCGATTTTCCGGGCGCGGGTGGGTGAGCAGCATTTCTGGAACCTGGTTGCGCGCCTCGCCGCGTGATAAGCGTTCCAGCTTGGTGAAGAAGTCGCTCATGCCCTTGGGGTCGTAGCCGGCCTTGGCCAGAAACTGCATCCCAAAACGGTCGGCTTCCTGTTCATTGGCGCGGGTGAAACTGATCTGATGCTGGGCGCTGGCTGCCATGGTGCCGACCATCGCCGCTTGACCAGCCTGCTTGCTGGCTGCCGCCAGCGCCGCACCGGCGATCATGGCTGCCGCCATCGGTAGCGTTAGCCGCTTCATATCGGCAATAGCGCGGATGATGTGCCGCTGCGAGACATGGGCAATTTCGTGGGCTATGACTCCGGCCAGTTCATCCTCCCGCTGGGTGAACAGCAGCAAGCCGGCATGGATACCGATGAAATTTTGCGGCAAGGCAAAGGCGTTGATGCTGGAATTGCGGACCATGAAGAAGGTGAACGGCACCCCGTTCTGGTCGGCATAGGTCACGATGCTCTGACCGATGGAGTTGAGATATTCATTCAGTTGCACGTCGTCCATCACCGCGCCGCGTGCCCGTAGCCATTGCATGACTTCCAGCCCCATCTTCTGCTCTTCATCAGGGCCGAAGTAAACCTGGGAGGGATCGCCGATATCCGGCAAGCGAATGGATTGTGCGGCGGGCTGAAGGGCAGGAACCATGCCGATGATTAGGCTCAGGCTCAGGGACAGCAGACGACGGGACATGGGATTTTCGACCGGGAAGAGAATGCTGATAAGACTTGGGAACCTGCGGCGCGTTCCCAATCGATTACAGGGATTCCCGGTGCGGCGACGTTATACGACTTCACTATCCGTCCACTTCGGAGCAAAACCCCGCTGGCGCAAGTGGTGATCTTCTTATCAGGGAACTCCAGTGTTTTTCTACCCAGCAAGACACGGTAATGATAAAGTTTTCGAGCGGCATAGCGGTGTCACTGTCAGGTTGAGGTGGGTGGGTTCCCTCTCAACGTAGCGCCGACCGCCATGCCGCGCCGGTTTGTCCTCATCAGTCATCAAAAAAGTCGAACATCGCGTCACTATAGCGATCCTGCTTCAATGAGTTGTGGAATTCGTCGTAGCACCGGCTTCCAGCCCGTCGTCGCATCGATCCCCCTGTTACCTCCACTACCGGTCCAAGATTGCCATGGCCGCGACCCAACACCACCAAGGAGAACCGCCATGCGTCTCGAATTTCTCATCATCGATCCGCAAAACGACTTCAGCGATACACCAGGTGCAGCGCTGCCGGTCCCCGGCGCCGGCGCCGACGCCGAACGGTTGGCGAGATTGCTGGACCGACTCGGCGATCACATCGCCGCTATTCACGTCACCCTCGATACTCACCAACTGGTGGATATTTCTCACCCGATATTCTGGCGGGACAGCCACGGGCAACCACCGTCGCCCTTCACCCAGATTACCGTCGCCGACATGGAGCATGAAATCTGGCAGCCCCTGAAAGCGGAACATCGGGCGCGGGCGCTGGATTATGTGCGTGCCCTGCGCGACCACGGGCGCTATACCCTGACGATCTGGCCACCGCATTGTCTGGTTGGCACCTGGGGCCACAATGTGATTCCGGTGGTCGCTGCGGCCTTGCAACGCTGGGAGGAAGCCGGCTTCGCCCGGGTAAACTATGTGACCAAGGGCTACAATCCCTGGACCGAACACTATTCCGCAGTCCAAGCCGACGTGCCCGATCCGACCGATCCGGGTACCCAGATCAACACTCGATTGATCCGGGCGCTGAAAAATGCCGATGTGGTCGCGCTGTCGGGACAGGCACTGTCGCACTGTGTCGCCCATACGGTGCGGGACATCGCTGATCATCTCGGCCCGGAGAGCATCGGCAAACTGGTGCTGATCGAGGACACCAGTTCGCCGGTGCCGGGCTTTGAGGCGCTGGCCCGCCAATTCCTCAGTGACATGCGCCAGCGTGGGATGAAGACGGCCAAGGCGGCAGAATTTCATCCATGACCCTGGTTCTGGATGCGTATTACACCATCGGACGGATGCACCGCTTCTGCCAGGATTATGTCTGCCAAGGCTGGGAACCGATACCGCATCTGATTCTGGCCGATGGCTGTTCCGCGACAGCGGACAGTGATCTGGGCGCACGGCTGCTGGTGCTGAATGCCCGTCATTTGCTACCCCACTTCATCGGCGCGGCGGATGCAACCGAACATCAAACCCGGCACTGGCGATTAGGGCGGCGGATTGTGCGCCGGGCGGCTCGGCAGGCGCGTGAAATGGGGCTGGATGACGGCGTTCTCGATGCTACGCTACTGATCGCTTGGTGCGATGGCGCAACCATCCATATTCACCTGTACGGCGATGGCTGCATCGCGGTTCGGCGCGCCGATGGTGGAGTGGCAACGGTGCTGATCGAATATGCCGAGAACGCGCCGTACTACCTGTCCTATCTACTGCACTCGCAACGCGGGCTGCTCTATCAGGAAGCGATTGGCGATCCCGCAACGGCGCAGCGCATCCATTACCAGAGCGACACCAGCGAAACCACCCGCCGGGAACGCTTCGATGCACCTGCGGTATTCAGTTTCGATCTGGCAACATTTCCGACCGTCGCCATAGCCACCGATGGATTGGATTCGTTCGTGAATGCCAAAACCGGCCAACGATTGAAGGTGTTGACCGTAGCGCGGGAAATGCTGGATTTTCGCAATTTCGACGGCGCATTTATCCAGCGTCGGCTGCGTGAAACGCTGATCGAGTACGCCCAGCGGCAGGTATTTTGTTGTGATGACATCGGGTTGGGGGCTTTCATCGCTTTGGATGAGGAAGCAATCACGGATTCGCTGCCAATAGCCGCCGCCACGATGGCGATAAGGGAGAGTTGACCAATGACGAACAACACCATAACCGAATCGAGCGAAGCAGAATTTCTCCAGCATTACGATACGGCGTGCTACGAAAAACCGTCGTTTACCGTGGATTTGGTGATCTTTACGGTACGCGACGAACAGTTGCATGTGCTGCTGGTCAAGCGTGCTGAGCACCCGTTCAAGGGCAGTTGGGCGTTACCGGGCGGGTTTCTTGACCCCCAGCGCGATGACTCTGTAGATGCCTGCGCGGTGCGCAAGCTGACCGAGGAAACCGGGGTAAGCGCGCCGTATCTGGAGCAATTAAAAACCTATGGCTCCTGCGACCGCGACCCACGCGGCTGGATCGCTACTACCGTCTACTTTGCGCTGATGGTCTCGGATGCGGTACGACTGGGCGGCAATCAGGCGGCGGCGTGTTGGGCGCCGGTGCGCGGCGATGGGGTGAATTTCAACCTGGCCTTCGATCACGCCCCTATTCTGGCCGATGCAGTGGAGCGGTTACGCTCCAAGCTGGAGTACACCCACATCGCGGTACATTTGCTGCCGGAAGAATTCACCTTGCCCGAATTGCAGCGGACTTACGAAATCATCCTGCAACAGCCGCTCGACAAGAGTTCCTTCCGCCGCCGGGTGGTGCAGGCGGACATGCTGGAAGAGCTGACCGGCAAGCAACGCGATGGTTCTGGCCGACCGGCGCAGCTTTACCGCTTTCGCGAGTATGACCGGCTCACTTTTTTCCCGCGCAGCATCAGTCGCCACGCCCGCTGAACGAACGCCATCAGAAAAACCGCAGATAGGCTTCCAGCACCCGCAGGGTGTAAGCGCTGGCGGCACTGCTGCGGTACTGATCGGGATCACCGGTCATCCACCAGGCAGCGGCGCGCTGTACGGCTACGATCTCATTGTTGTTGCTGAGCGTGAATTGATCGCGCAGCACCTTTCCCATTACACAGACCAGCACCGGACGGGCTAAGGCTTGATCGGCGGCAAACTGCTCCGGCGTCACCTCCTGGTCGAGACAGCGTTTGGACCAGCGCACGATGTTATCCGGCTTGATTTTCCAGTCACTGTACAGCCCGGCATCCGGCCCCGCATTCGGTGCCGACAGTCGTAGCGCCTCCACCAATGCCTCCACCTTGGCATCGGAGATTTGCGCGTGCGCGGGGAACCACATGACCCACAGCAGCAGTAGCGCTCCAAGCCACCGGAACCGAAGGGGTTGGAAACAGCGAGGGGCGGAAATACGGTTGGTCGGAATCATGGCGGGGTCACTCGTAAAAAAGTTCGGATCGAAAAGGAGGAAGGTGAACACCGATTCCTAACGCGCTGGCGCCCGATCCAGGGTGCGATAACTGATAGCCTCGGTCAGATGCGGCGTCTTAATGTTCTCGGCGCCAGCCAGATCGGCAATGGTCCGCGATACCTTCAAAATCCGGTGATACGCACGCGGCGACAATCCCAGCCGTTCCAGCGCATGTTCCAGCAACCGGTGATCGGCCTCGCTCAAAGTGCAATAACGCTCGATTTCACGGGTATTCATCACACTGTTCGGCTTGCCGGCGCGCTGCAATTGCCGGTCGCGGGCGGCGCACACCCGGGCGCGCACCGTAGCGCTGCTCTCCTCCGCGACATCGCCGCGCAACACCCGATGCGCCAGTCGCGGCACTTCAATGTGCAAATCAATCCGATCCACCAGTGGTCCTGACACCCGCGCCCGGTAGCGGCGCACCTGTTCCTGGCCGCAGGCGCAACGCCGTTCAGCATCTCCCAGATAGCCGCAGGGACAGGGATTCATCGCCGCCACCAACTGGAACCGAGCCGGAAAATCGGCTTGGCGGGCCGCACGGGAGATGGTAATTCGCCCCGATTCCAGCGGCTCGCGCAGCACTTCCAGCACCCGCCGGTCGTATTCGGGCAACTCATCCAGAAACAGCACTCCATGATGCGCCAGCGAAATTTCGCCGGGTCGAGGCTGGCTGCCGCCGCCCACCAAGGCCACTCCCGACGCGGTGTGGTGGGGTGCCCGGAACGGGCGGACGCCCCATTGCTTCAAGTCCAGCCCTTGCGCACTGATCGAAGCAATCGCGGCCGTTTCCAGCGCCTCCACTTCGGTCAGCGGCGGCATAATGCCGGGAAGCCGGCTGGCCAGCATGGTTTTACCAGTACCGGGCGGGCCAATCAGCAGCAGGTTATGACCGCCGGCAGCGGCGATTTCCAGGGCACGCTTGGCGTGGTGCTGGCCGCGCACATCGCCCAAATCCCGTTCCAGCATCGCCGCCACTGCGGGCGGCGGCTGGACCGTAGGCGATTGCAGGGCGGTACCGGTTGCCAGTTGCCGACAGACCTCCAGCAAGTGCCCTGCACCAAGTACCTTGACCCCGCTGACCAGCAGCGCTTCTCCCGCATTATCGCAAGGCACTAACAGAATGCGCCCGGCGTCGCGACAAGCCAGGGTCACCGGCAGCACCCCGCGAATCCCGCGTAATTCGCCGCCCAGCGCCAGTTCGCCAAAAAATTCATATTGGGCCAATCGTTCGCGGTTAATTTGGCCGGAGGCGGCCAGGATGCCGAGCGCAATCGGCAGGTCGAAGCGCCCACCTTCCTTGGGCAGATCGGCCGGCGCCAGATTGATGGTGATCCGGCGGGTGGGAAATTCAAACTGGCTGTTTTGAATCGCACCGCGCACTCGATCCTTGCTTTCCTTCACTGCCGCTTCCGGCAACCCGACGATAAACAACCCCGGCAGGCCGCCAGACAGATGGACCTCCACGCTCACCAATGGAGCATCAATGCCCACTTGAGCGCGGGTGTAAACAATAGCGAGCGACATGAAGGTTCCACAGGCGAAGGATGGGGCTGTACGGGATAGCCGGTTTTTTAACCACTGACCGGTCACTGCGCAGTCATTCTGCACTTTTTTAGTGCGTCGGCTATGACCTCAGCCCTCGCTAGGGTCCGGTTCAGCCGGTTTATCCGCGCTCTTGCGCCGCTTGCCGCCCGCTACCTTCCCTTCCAGTTCCGCAACCTGTTTTTCCAACTCTTCCAGTTTGGCGCGGGTGCGGGCCAGCACCGCCTGCTGTACATCGAATTCCTCGCGGGTCACCAATTCCAGTTTGGCGAAGGCCGCTTGTAGTGCGGCATGGGCGTTTTTTTCCATTTCTGCCTGGAACTGGCGAAAGCCGGGCGGCACCGCTTCGGCGAGACGCTTGGCCAAATCATCAAAAACTTTAGGGTCGATCATTGCTCGTTCTCCAGGAGAGTCAGGTTCCCATTTAGTCTAACGGGATTTTTACAGTTTGCGCGTCCGACTGCGTTGCATCAAAACAGTGCGCAATCGTGGATGTAGGTTCGGATACGAACCCAATGAGCGATGGAAGCATCCTGAATTTATACCAAACACTCTGTTTATAAAAGAATTAGTTTTAATGGCACACGATATGCTAACTGCTGATGAGACAGAGGGTCGGTGCTGGTCAATGAAGTGATCGGGACGCCGCAATAACACCTTACATCCTTCGGGATTAATAACGACAGGAGACGTAGATACATGAAATTGATTACTGCGGTCATCAAGCCGTTCAAGCTGGACGATGTTCGGGAGGCGCTCTCGGAGGTAGGGGCACAAGGCGTTACAGTCACCGAAGTGAAGGGGTTTGGTCGGCAAAAGGGCCATACCGAGTTGTATCGAGGGGCGGAATATGTGGTGGATTTTCTGCCCAAAATCAAGATTGAAGTCGGGGTGCCCGACGAATTGGCGGAGCGGATCATCGAGGCGATCACCCGCTCCGCCAATACTGGCAAAGTCGGCGACGGCAAAATTTTTGTGTACGACCTGGAAGGCGCTATCCGCATCCGCACCGGCGAGTCAGGGCCGGAAGCGCTATGACAACTTATTGTTCACTATTTCAACCGTGTATGCGAAACCTTGGAGAACTCCACTGATGTGTAGAACGATGCAAACGGCAAAAAGCGGTGGCTTGCTGTTGTTGCTGGGAATCCTGGCACCGACGCTGGCCCTGGCTGAAGAAGCGGTAGTCGCAACCGTGACCCCGGCGCTCGATTCCGGCGACACCGCCTGGATGCTGACGTCGACCGCGCTGGTGCTGTTTATGACCATTCCCGGTCTGGCGCTGTTTTATGCCGGCATGGTGCGGGCCAAGAATGTGCTGTCGGTGATGATGCAGTGTTTCGCCATTACCGCGCTGGTAACCGTATTGTGGACGCTGTACGGCTACAGCCTGGCTTTCGATACCACCGGGATGGAAGCCGGCGTCCTCAACCTCAATTCCTTTATCGGCACTCTCGCCAAAGCGTTCCTGAGCGGTGTTACGGTAGAAAGTCTATGGCAACCGGCCGCTACCGTAACGAACGCCATTCCAGAAACGGTGTTCATGACCTATCAGATGACCTTCGCCATTATTACCCCCGCGCTAATCGTGGGCGCGTTTGCGGAACGGATGAAGTTTTCTGCGCTGCTGCTATTTATGGGAGTGTGGTTTACTGTGGTCTACTTACCGGTCGCGCATATGGTTTGGGGCGGTGCGGGTTCGCTGATCGGCAGCAGTTGGAGCGTACTGGATTTCGCCGGCGGTACAGTAGTGCATATTAATGCGGGTATTGCCGGCTTCGTGGCCTGCCTGGTGATCGGCAAGCGCAAGGGGTATCCGCATACCGCGATGCCGCCGCATAACCTCAACTTCACCGTCATCGGCGCCTCAATGCTATGGGTGGGCTGGTTCGGCTTCAACGCCGGCAGCGCAGTAGCCGCCAATGGCAGCGCAGGCATGGCAATGGCGGTGACCCAGATCGCAACCGCTGCGGCGGCGCTGGCGTGGATGTTCGCCGAGTGGATAACCCATGGTAAGCCCAGTGTGCTGGGCATTGCCTCTGGCGCGGTCGCCGGGTTGGTGGCAATTACCCCGGCATCAGGCACTGCCGGTCCGATGGGTGCCCTGCTGATCGGTGTAGCATCAGGAGTGCTGTGTTTCCTGGCGTCCACCAAGCTCAAGCGGGCTCTGGGTTACGACGACTCGCTGGATGTGTTCGGCGTCCACTGTATCGGCGGCATCGTGGGTGCGATTTTGACCGGTCTGTGCGTAGACAAGATGATGGGTGGCGTAGGGCTGGCGGAAGGCATGACCTTGGGCAGCCAAATCTGGGCACAGTGCAAGGGTGTGCTGTTCACCCTGGTGTATTCCGGCATCTTGAGCTTTGTGATTCTGAAGATCGTGGATGCCGTGATCGGGTTGCGAGTCAAGGAGGAGCAGGAAACCGAAGGCTTGGATCTGGCTCTGCACGACGAGCGCGGCTACAGCCTGTAACGGTTAAGGGCCGGCGGACACCGGAAGTTTGCGCCCGGTGTCCGTTCAAAATCGCGTGTAGCCATGGATTTCGGTTATATTCCCGTATGTTTTGGATTGGCGAACGCTAGAGGTTATCCATGAAACTGGTCACTGCAATCATCAAACCGTTCAAGCTGGACGACGTGCGGGAAGCGCTGTCGGGGATTGGCGTACAAGGTATCACTGTGACCGAGGTCAAGGGTTTCGGTCGCCAGAAGGGACACACCGAGCTGTATCGCGGCGCCGAGTATGTGGTGGATTTTCTGCCGAAGGTCAAGCTGGAAATTGCGGTGGATGACATCCTGGTGGATAAGGTGGTGGAAGCGATCTGCTCCACCGCCAACACCGGAAAAATCGGCGATGGCAAAATCTTTATCTATGACTTGGAGCGGGCAATCCGAATTCGTACCGGCGAAATCGGTCCCGGCGCGTTGTAACCGCACAGTGAGGCGCATCGGAAAGGGCGGAGCCACAACTTAACTTGTGGCTCCGCCCTTTTCTTTTTATGGAACAATGGATCATTCAAAACTCCAGCACAATCGGATGCAACAACGCCGACCGCTCCAGCCGACCGCTGGCATCATGAATTTCAATCCGTCCGTCTTCAAACACGATCCAGACTTCCCGCACCCCGGCATTCAGATAAAGCGCGATCTTCTCCGCCAACTCCTGTCGGCTGTTGGAAGGCGACACCACTTCCACGCATAACTCCGGCGCGTGAGGATAGGGTGTAGCGAAGCCGTACTGACGAATAAAATCCGCTGAACACCAGACCACATCCGCCACCTTCACCCCTTTCGTGGTCTGAATGGAGCATTCGGGAAATACCCGTCCCGGCAGCTTACCTCCAAGTAATCGAATCACATCACCTTGTAGCAGACTGCGTCGATTGGACGCCGGACTCATCACGATTTTCCCATACTCGTTTAATTCGATCTTGTAAGGCAAATCCTGCAAGACCGGATCAGCCAATACCTCTGCCCATTCCATCGCTGGTCACTCCCGCAAGCCAATCGCTAATCTCAGGGATTGTCTCATTACGTCAAGTATTGCAAATAGAGTCATCGCGTTATCTCCTACAGTCTCATCAAGCATCGCTATCCAGAATTACAACCACCTCTGTTTAGTTAGCGCCGATCAACCCTCGCTGGGCAACCGTAATGCCTCAGACAAGGTATCCAAATCCGCCATGCTGGACTGTACCCGTGCCAGCGCATCCATCGCCTGTTCGCGGGTGATCCCGAGCATGAACATGGCGAGTACCGGCAAGCGGTTGTTGTTCTCCTCGCCTAAACCCACATAATGCAGCAGCCGGTTGGCAATCAATACCAGATTGGAATATTCGGCGTAAGGCTGAGTGCAATCCTCGTTATGATGCCAACGCACTGCCGCGATCACCTCTTCAGGCATGGACCAGGCCTGCATCAGCCAAGCACCGATATGCCAATGTTCGGCACCCAAAACATAGCTCTCTATCGCGCTCGACGACACTTGCCGGTTAACCGCCAGGAAGTGGTTGAACAAAAAAAAGCGGGCTGGGAACAAATGCCCCAATACCAAATAGCCGAAATCGTGCAGCAGACCGCTCAGATAGGCCAAACCCGGTTTGACGGCTACCGATTCGGGGAGCAGCTTGACCAACTCGCTGACCAGGGACGCACAGTAGATACTGTGCCGCCAGAAGGACTGTAGGCCCACCGGGCCATCGGCTGGAATGGTAAACGTCCGGCTCATGCTGGATCCGAGCAGCAGATTGAGCGTGTTTTCAAACCCTAATACCTGTTCGATAGCC
>NZ_CBTK010000002.1 GCF_000531125.1 Candidatus Contendobacter odensis Run_B_J11
TCCTGCGGCGCGGTCGGTGCGGTCGGCGCCCCCGGTGAACTGCCCGCGCCCGATCCGGCAGAAGCCCCGCCGCCGCCGCAATTGAGATTCACCATCGTGCCATCAATGGACACGATGCCGTCAGCCTTGATGGCCACGGTTGCTCCCTTGATCGACACTCCCGCAGGGCCAATGGTGACAAAACTGCTGCCGACTTTAATCGTCAACTGCGAACTGGCCTCAATCACCACTGTTTGCCCGGCCTTGATATGAATGGCTGACGAAGCGTCCATTGCGTAATTGCCGCCGGTTTTCTCCTGAATATCGCCAACCACATCAATAGACAAAACTCCCTCGACTTTCTGGTTGTGATCGCCTACCACCTTCTGATGTTTATCGCCTTCAACTTTTTCAAACTGATCGCCGCTACCGCCATCACCCGATTTAACAATCAGATGTTTTTCGCCTTCAACCTGCTCGAACTGTTTTTTCTTGACGATCAGGTGGCGCTCATTGCCGATCCACTCCAGGGCATTATTCTTGACCCGGATATCCTGATTCTTTTCAGCGTGGAGAAAGATTTGCTCTGATCCTTTCTTATCCTCGAAGCGGAACTCATTAAAACCATCCCCGCCGATGCTGGACAAGCTCTTGAGGGTGGACATAGTTTTGTTGTCGGGCAGCGTATACGGCGGCTTATTAATGTCGTTATAGACCCGACCGGTGATAATCGGCCGATCCGGATCACCTTCCAGGAAATCAACAATCACTTCATGGCCGACCCGGGGCAGATACAAGGTTCCCCATTTTTTGCCGGCCCAACTCTGCGCGACCCGAATCCAGCAGGAACTATTCTGATTGGCTTCGCCGTAACGATCCCAATGGAACTGGCATTTAACCCGGCCATATTGATCGGTATGAATCTCATCGCCGGATGCGCCAACCACTATCGCGGTTTGCGGACCCTGCACCACTGGCTTGGGGTTGGTGCGCGATGCCCGGTATTGTTGCTGGGCGTCAATCGCGGTAATTCGCCCGACATAGGGCTTGCCTGCTTCGAGACTCATGACTGATTCGTAAGCGTCTGATTGCAGCTCATGAACCGCCGATACAATCAGGTACTCGCGGTTCTGATCCTCGCGCCCACAATTGGTCAGACTGAACAGATAACCGGCAGCCAATCCATGGGCAATACCCTGGCCCCGCAGAATTTCATGCTGGGCCAGCAATTCCTGCAACCGCACTGCGCTGTAGGCATTGCCATCGCTGGCTTCGCTGTAGTCACCCGGATAGTCGTACATGGGAAGATCGGCCATGGCGTGATCTTTTGGCGTAGAGGCCACGGTTCGCAGATTCTTGCGCGGCGCGGTGAAGTCGAAATCATTCAGCGCATAGGCTCCAGACTGCACCTGCTTTTCAACGGTCCACTGGTAGATATGGTCGCGTTCACGGAACTCATGGGCATCGGGTGGGTAATAAGGTATTTGGTCATAACCGGGAAATGCGCTATGCGATCCGCGATTATCCGCCAGCACCAGGGTGTGCTTGCCGTTTTGGTGGGTAAAGTAGTAATAGATGCCCTCTTGCTGCATTAACCGGCTGACGAAATTGAAATCCGTCTCCCGGTATTGCACACAATACTCCCAAGTGCGATAGCTACCGCTGAGGGAGCGGCTAAAGTCGGTAAAGCCGTGATCGCTGAATATTGACTCGATGATGGCGGGAGCGGTCTGGTTCTGGAAAATCCGGCAATCGGAAGTCCGGGTCAGAAACCATAGCCACGGACTGAGCGTCGCCCGGTAGAGTCCGTAGCGCAGTCCACGCATTCCCAGATAACTGAAGCGGGTAACAAAGCCGTTGAAGTAACGGGTTCCGCCCCCGCGCACCTCAGGCAGTTCCATCCGTACCGTCATGTTCTTGCCCAGTACCTCGGACAAGTCGATATCAGTGCGCTCGCTAAGCAGATCGATTTCAAACTCGAACAGTTGCCCCAACTGCTCGGTGGCGGTCATCCGGCCGAAGACCAGCACGTCCTCGCCTAGCGAGGTGTTGACCGCGAAAAATCGGTGTTTTTGGGTGATAGTGGCCATGCTCTGGACTCCACAAACCTGCTGCCGTAACGGCGGTGCTGCTGTGAAAATAAGTGTAGCGCAACCGCCTATGAAAAACCGGTGGCTACCCGTCGGCAAATTTGCCAAATTCGCACTAGACTATAAACATCGCTCTCTGTCCCGGAGATTCAAGCTCATGCCTGGCCGAATGGAATTGCAGTTTACGCTGCCCAAGTCTGCTTCACCTTCGTTCCGTCGGGAGGCTGAGGCGCCGTTGCGCATCCTGATCATGGCCGATTTGAGTGGGCGCGATCATCGCGGAGCGCCGGTGGATCTATCCGATCTATCCAGCCGGCCCTTATTGCCGGTGGACGTGGACCATTTTGATACGGTCATGGCCCGGTTTAGCCCGAAATTAGCATTGCCGCTGGGGGTAACCGATGCACCCCTCACCATCAGCTTCGGCCAACTGGATGACTTTCACCCCGATACACTGTATCAGCGCCTGGAACTGTTTCAGGCGTTGCGCGGCAGTCGCGCCCGTTTGCTCAATCCAGCCAGTTTCGATCAGGCCGTTGCCGAACTCAGTCCAACGCCGCCCCATGACCTATCAGCACAATCCGAGCCAACAATCGCCCCGGAGGACGAAGCGGCCTTGCTGGAACGGTTATTGGGGCGAGCGCCGGCGGCGGCTCCGCCACTTCGCCGGCTGACCGATCCCGGTGCCGCCGCGATCCAGGCCCTGCTGCAAACGGTGGTGCAACCACATATCGTGCGCACCGACCCGCACCAGTCGGCCTGGGTGGCCGCAGTGGATGCCGCTATCGGCGAACAGATGCGGGCGATCTTGCACCAGCCAGCATTCCAGGCGCTGGAAGCGACGTGGCGCGGGGTGCATGGCCTCATTACTCATCTCGATAGCGAGGCGGTTCAGGTTTTTTTGCTGGATGTTACCCAGTCGGAATTGCTACTCGATCTGCGGGCGGCAGACGGTCGTCCGTCAGCAACGAGCCTTTACACGCGGCTGATTGACGATGGGGTCCGTGCCCACGGTGGCGAACCTTGGGCGTTGCTGGTGGGCGACTACCGCTTTAGCAGCGGCGCGGAAGACATTGCACTGCTGGCAGCGCTGGGTTCGCTGGCGGCCCATGCCGGCGGTCCTTTTCTGGCGGCGGCTGAACCCGGCATATTAGGTTGCGACGCGGTGGCGCAACTGGCCGATCCGGCGCAATGGGCGGCGTTGCCGGCGGCTGCTGAACAAAACTGGCGACTGCTGCGAACCAGTGCAGTCGCTCCCTGGCTCGGTTTGGCCTTGCCGCGAGTGTTGCTGCGGATGCCTTACGGTCGCAAGGCCGATCCGATTGAAGCGTTTGCATTTGAAGAAATGCCGATGGGTGGTGATCCCGGCGCCTATCTGTGGGGCAATCCGGCGTTGGTTTGCGCCCGGTTGATCGCGGATGCCTTTGCGGAAAATGGTTGGGAGTTCAGTCCCGGTGCGGTGCTGGATGTTGAGGATTTGCCGATGCACATTTATGAGGAGGCCGGCGAGCGGGTGATGCAGCCGGCGACTGAGGCACTATTGGGCGAGCGGGCGATGAGTGCCATCCTAGCCCAAGGAATTATGCCGCTGTTGGGGCAGCGCCAGCGCAATGCGGTGCGGCTGGCACGGTTTCAGTCGTTGGCCGATCCGGCGGTTGCGCTGGCGGGGGCGTGGCGGTGACGTTGGTAGCCTTATCATGGCCATGAAGCGCGTCCTGATGATCGCCTACCACTTCCCGCCACTGGCCGGCAGCAGCGGGATTCAGCGCACTCTGCGTTTCGTGCGCTATTTGCCGGAATTTGGTTGGGAACCGATCGTGCTGACCGCGCATCCCCGCGCCTATGAACGCAGTAGTGACGATCAGCTTGCCGATATTCCCGATGGGGTGGTCGTGGTGCGTGCGCCAGCCTTTGATACGGCGCGGCATTTGGCCGTTGCCGGGCGCTATCCAGGCTTCCTTGCGCGCCCCGACCGTTGGGTGAGTTGGTTGCCTGGCGCGCTATGGGCTGGTCGGAAATTAATCAAGAACTATCGTCCACACGCCTTGTGGAGCACTTATCCGATTGCGACCGCGCATTTGATCGGTCATGCCTTGCATCGCATGTCCGGCTTACCCTGGATTGCCGACTTTCGCGATCCGATGGCGCAGGACGGGTATCCGGCGAATCCGAAAACCTGGGCGAGTTTCAAACGGATCGAGGAGACCACGTTTAAGTCCGCCACTTTCCGCACCTTCACCACTCCCGGCGCGGTGCGGATGTACCGGGAGCGCTATCCAGAGTCGCCCGCCGAGCGCACTGTGCTGATCGAAAATGGTTATGACGAGGACAGTTTCGTCGGGCTGGAAGCCAGCGCGGCCAGCAAAGGTTCGCTCCATCCGGGCAAGATCACTTTGTTGCACAGTGGCATCGTGTACCCCAGCGAGCGGGATCCGACGCAACTGTTTCAGGCGATGAGCGCTTTGTTGCAATCTGGACGACTGAACCCCGCGCGCTATGTGTTGCGTCTGCGCGCTACGGCTCACGATGATTGGCTGAAGAATTTGGCGGCGGAGCATGGGATCGCCGACATGATCGAACTGGTCCCTCCTTTGTCCTACCGCGAGGCGTTGGAAGAGATGCTGCGGGCCGATGGTTTGCTGGTGTTGCAGGCGGCCAACTGTAATGACCAGATTCCCGCGAAGATTTATGAATATCTGCGGGTTGGTCGCCCGATCCTGGGTTTGACGGATCCGATGGGCGACACTGCGGGAGCTTTGCGCCGGGCCGGGGTGGCCGGTATTGCGCCGCTTGACGATGCGGAGGCCATCGCCGCTGCTTTGGCCGATTTCATCGCGCAGATGCAGGCCGGTTCCCCGCTTCCACTCACTACCGAGGCGGTCAGCGCCGGTTCGCGCCGCCAGCGGAGTGCGGAACTGGCTGGACTTTTGGAAGAGACCCTTTCCCCTGAGAGACCCCTTGCCGAATGTCGTGTGCTGTCGCCAACCCTCCAGTAGAAGTGCGGGTCATTGAGTCCTTTGACGACCTGCCCGACGAAATCGCCCAAGTCTTGGTGGATTGTAAGTTTACCGACCTCCATCACACGCTGGACTGGTTCCGATTGCTTGCGGCGACGGCGCTGGAACCGGGTGGCCTGTTGCGGATTTATTGGGTTGCGCCGTCGGGTCAACCCCTGCTGTGTGTTCCCTGCTTGTTCACCAGCGCCAGTCCTCCCCAGCGCCTTGCTGCTCTGTCAAATTTTTATACTCCCCTATTTGGGCCGGTCGGAAACCACGGCGTTACGCCGGACAATGTTCACCGCTGGGTCCAGCATGTGACCAGTGAGCGTCCCCGCTGGGATATCATCGATCTGCAACCTCTGGACCCCACGACTGCTTTCTTTCGACTGTTGCTTGAGGAGTTTCGACGCGCCGGTTGGTGGGTAGATTCCTACTTCTGTTTCGGCAACTGGTATTTAGAGGTTGCAGCGCGCACCTTCGCCGATTACTGGGTCGGGCTTTCCTCACGGATGCGTAACACTATTAGCCGGGCACAGCGACGGCTGGAACGAATGCCTGGCTTTCAGCTCGCTATCGTCACCGCGCCCGGCCCGGATCTGGACGCCGCGATCAATGCCTATCAGACGGTTTATGCTTGTAGCTGGAAGCAGCCCGAACCGTTTCCTCATTTTATTCCAGCCCTCTGCCGACTCGCTGCTGAGCGGGGTTGGTTGCGGCTTGGCGTTATTCATCTTGATCAGCAGCCAGTCGCGGCCCAACTTTGGCTGTGCGACGGCCAGACTGCATCCATCGTCAAGCTTGCTCATGACCAGTCACTGGTCAAACTGGGTGCAGGCTCGGTATTGACAGCGGCGCTGATGCAATACGTCATGGACATTGATCGAATCCGAATCGTTGATTATCTGATCGGCGACGACGCCTACAAGCGCGAATGGATGTCGCATCGGCGTGAACGGTGTGGTTTCATCGCCTTTAATCCCCGGACGATTCGCGGCGTCGCGGGCGCAATCCACCATTTTGGCGGCAAAATTTGGCGTGGCCTTGCGCCTCTCCATCGCCCCGATGCTCCGGTTGCTCACCCTTCTACTCGACCGAGCGATCCGCCCGTTGCCTAGTCCCGAGGACCATTCGACCCCCAACCCGTTTCGCGGTGCGTTCTGGACGCTTGCGATGCGGTGGTCGGATCGGCTGATTGGGCTGGCTAGTACCCTGATCCTGGCTCGTCTGTTGCTGCCGGACGATTTTGGGGTGTTCGCATTGGCCAGCATTGTCGTGGGCTTGGCGGACGTGCTGCTGGACTTAGGTGTTCACATCGCCCTGCTTCGAGACCCTCATCCTCAGCGTGAAGATTACGACACCGCCTGGACTTTGCGTATTCTGCAATCAATCCTGGCCGCAGCCTTGCTGATTACGCTCGCGTCCCCACTTGCAGCCAGCCTCGGTGAGCCGCGTCTGATTTCCCTGTTGCCTTGGCTGGCAGGGGCCTTGCTGGTGGGCAGCGCGGAAAATATCGGCATTGTCGATTTTCAAAAACAGCAACGGTTTGATCGAGATTTTCGATTTTTCTTCACCAAGCGGGTGATCGGTTTTATCATCACCACCGGAATAGCTCTGGCACTGGGATCGTACTGGGCATTAGTGGTGGGGACATGGGGGCAGCGTCTCTTTGGAGTTGCGCTCAGTTATGCCCTGCATCCATACCGACCGCATCTGAGCCTGCGCCACAGTAAAAAAATCTGGGCATTTTCACGATGGATTTTATTACAGAACATCGGTATCTATCTGGAACAGCGCATGGATAAGCTTTTGGTTGGCAAGTGTGAATCTGCCGCATGGGTAGGGACTTATTCAGTTGCTGATGAAATCGCTTCGATACCCGGAACCGAATTATTAGCACCGTTAAACCGGGCGTTGCTGCCCGCCTTGGTCGCGCAACTGCATGAGCCGGCCCGGGTTCGTGAGACTTACCTGTTGGCGCTCTCAGTACAGTGTTTGATTGGGTTTCCGGCTTCGGTTGGCCTGATGTTGGTCGCCGATCAGGCGGTGGCGATCCTGCTGGGACCTCACTGGTTAGAGGCTATTGTGCTGCTCAAATGGCTCAGTATCGGGGGGCTGGTCGCGGCGATGACCGCCAGCGGTCGCTATTTGTTGCTGGCCGCCGGTCATGCGAAATCGCTGGCGGTCACGTCTTGGCTGCAAGTGGTTCTATTTGCGCTAACCGCAACGGTCGCCTTTCCCATCATGAACGCCGAACGGATTGCTATTTTGCGCGTGGTGGTGGCTTTTATTACCGGCTCCGTAGTGCTGGCGTTTTTATTGCGGCGCTTTCCGATAGTTAATGGATCAGATATCGTTCGTGCTATTATCCGCCCGCTTGTCGCGACAGCCATAATGACTATGGCTGTGATCAGTCTTCAATCAAGTGCCTGGGTGATCGGCTCAGGGGCGCTGATCGCGGAAGTCGTCTTGGGAGTCACGGTTTATGTACTCATGATAATCGGGCTGTGGAGAGTAGTCGGGCGACCGAATGGAGCTGAATATTTTCTTTTTCAGCACTGGGTGCCATGGCTTCTCAATTGATGGCAATAAATAAATCAAACGAATCTATCGATCTGCATAACTTCTATGACTCACGATCTTACCACAACTAATGCTGCTTCCATAAAAAAACTTGCGGGAATTGACGCTGCGCGAGGATGGGCAATTCTGTTGGTTATAATGGTGCATACCCCTGGAGTTATGCCAGAGTTGCCTTATCCTTTGAAAAAAATAACCAGTTTTGGCTGGTATGGTGTTCAGCTTTTTTTTATTGCCAGCGCTTTTACTTTGTTAAATTCCTGGTATCGGGATGCTCGCCCTGTTGGAATCAAGACCTCACATTTTTTCCTACGCCGGTTTCTCCGCATTGCACCTATGTATTATGCTGGCGCAATTCTCTACTATTTTCTTCGCCCTCCCTCTCAAGGGTTTGATATTAATCAACTTCTCTTGAGTCTATCTTTTATTAATTCGTGGTCACCCTCGTGGATACCAACAACGGAAAGTGGTTGGTCTGTCGTTCCTGGAGGTTGGAGCATTTCAGTTGAGTTTTGCTTCTACTTTGTTTTTCCAGTATTGGCATTCTTTGCGGCATCTACGAAACGCAGTCTTCTCCTGTTTACGGTCAGTATTTTTATAATGCTACTGGGTTATACTATAGGCAATGCGTATTATATGCCCCTTTATGGTATGCAAGCGACCGAGCAGTTTCTATATTTTTGGCTCCCCAATCAACTGTGTATTTTTGCAATCGGATTTATCATCTTTTCTGCACTTAATGCAACTCATCAGCGTTTAGATAGTTTTCTACACTTCTTACGCTATAAAGCTGGGTTGGTGAACCTTTTTGGTATCATTTTGTTATTGGCGCTGACTCAGATCGGAATTATTAAGCATTTATCCAGTAGCTTCCCATGGATTCCTACCCATTTGGTGGTTTCAATAATCTTTGGATTTATCGTGATTGCTAATCTGATGTCTCCCCGACCATCCCCTCTGCTCATTAATCCGTTTATTTGTCGCTTGGGTGCCGTCAGTTTTAGCGCCTATGTCTTGCACTGGGCTGTCATCGATTTGGTACGCAGATGTGGTGTGGTTCTTAACCTTTCAATGATCAGTGGATGGGAAGCTATTGGAGTTTTCTTACTGGTAGTATTTCCGTTTGTCGTGATATTAACTTATGGGTTATCGAAATTGACCTATCAATTTGTGGAACAGCCCTTTATTCGTCTCAGTTCATATCTGATTCAGTCGCGTCTTTTCCAGGCGGCTGCTGTTGAGAAACCTCACCCTGTACGCCAGACATAAACCACTTCGGTGATACTGTGAAAACAGCCGTACCCGTCCGCTGTCTGCTCATCGCCAGCATTTTTCCGCCGATCCACGGCGGCTCTGCGGTTGTTTATGAGAGCCTCTGCCGATACGTGGGAGCCGGCTCAATCTTTGTTCTAGCCCCTTGGCGCCACTACATCGATGGCCAAGCTATTGCCGGTTGGCGGGAATACGATGCGCAAGCAGGCTACCCTGTCGAGCGCATTGAGTTATTGCGTCCTCTCATGCTGGATATTCCATGCAGTCGCCTGCAATCGGTGTGGCGCACACTGACCATTGACCTTCCCTTGAAGTGGCGTGTTCTGAAAACCGTAGCGGCACTGGTACGCCGCGAGCGGATTAATGTCGTCTGCATCGGTGAATTGACCTCGGGCAGTTGGATCGGGCTGGCCGCCCAACGACTGTTGGGTTGCCGCATGATCAACTACATTCATGGCGAGGAAATCACCACTGAGACCACCTATCGCTTCTACGGGCGCCAGCGCCACCGTTATCTCGCGGCGGCGGATGCGGTAGTGGCGGTCAGTGAATTTACCCGTGCGGCACTCACCCGACTGATGGGGGTTCCTCGCGAGAAGATCGAGCTGATTCCGAATGGAGTCGATCTGGAGCGCTTTTCAGCCGGACCGCGCAACGCTGAATTACTCCGCCGTTTGGGTGTTCGCGATGGCGAAAAGGTGATACTGACCGTCGGCCGATTGGTGCCCCGCAAGGGTATGGACATGGTGCTGCGGGCTTTGCCTGCTATTCGCCAGTCTATTCCGTCAGTCCATTATTTAATCGTGGGCGAAGGTGAATACCGCCCTGTTCTTGAAGGACTGATGAGCGAGTTGGGGCTACGGGATTGCGCCACACTGGCGGGTAAGCTGAGCCATCAGGACTTGCTCGACCTTTACCGCTCCTGTGATGTGTTCGCTATGCCCAACCGGGAAATGCCCGATGGCGATACGGAGGGTTTTGGGCTGGTGTTTCTGGAAGCCAACGCTTGCGGCAGAGCGGTGATTGGGGGACGTGCAGGCGGTGCGGTCGAGGCGGTGCGGGATGGTGAGAATGGTGTACTGGTCGATGGCAATGATCCCGCCAGCATTGCTGACGCTATCCTTCGGATCCTGACCGATGCTGAATTGCGGGAGCATCTGGAACGGCGCGGGCTGGAGATCGCCCTGCAATCCAGTTGTGCAGAGCGTGCCCGCCAGTTTCATGCGCTCTGTGCGCGGTTAGTCAATCAAGGATAAACGGAACCATGCCATCGGATGCCGTTCGCACCCTATTGGTCATCGCCGGGGAATTTCCGCCGCTTAAAACCATCGGGCGGATTCGCACCGTTAAATTTGTGGATCATCTGCGCGCCCAAGGCTGGCAGTCGGTCGTGGTGACTTTGCAGCCCTCCGGGCAGGAACCCAATTACGACCAGAGCCTGCTGCGCGAGATTCCAGCGGATACGCCAGTGGTGCGATTGCCGTTGCTTGATTTTGAAGCCAAGGTCGCCCGTGGGGTTAAGCGGTTGCTAGGGCGCGGAAATTTGGATAGCTCAACTCACCCTGCCGCTACTCCACATTCCGCCTCCAAGGCGGGAAATCATAAAAGCACGGCAAAGCCGGGAATCGTTGATCGAGGCCATGCCCTGCTGCGCTACCTGCTGCGGAACTACATTGATATCCCCGACAACTATTGGCCTTGGGCACGACAGGCCGTGCGAGCAGGCCAGCGACTGGTCCAGGAACAGCGCATCGACGCCATCTACACTACCCTGCCGCCGTTCAGCAGTGCGCTGGTCGGCTACCGGCTCAAGCGGCGGACCGGATTACCATGGATCGTGGATTATCGGGATTTGTGGTACGGCGACGTGCTGCGCGAGTGGCTGCCGCGATGGCGTCAGCGGTTGGAATTCTGGTTGGAGCGCCGGTTGCTCAAGCGTGCGGATTTGATCATCACCGTATCGGAGCCTAAGACCACCTACATGCAGCGCCTTCATCCCGACACCCCAGCGCGTTGGGCGACCTTGACCAATGGCATTGATGTCGAGACCTATCAAAATCTGGAACGCACCCGGCCTTTCGATACCGGTACGGTAGAGTTTGTCTATACCGGACGGCTGTTCAAGAACCGGCGCGGTTATGCCTTCGCTGAGGCATTGGGGCGTATCGCCCGGATGGAGCCGGCTTTGGTTGCGCCGGTGCGGGTGCGTATTCTTGGCGGGGTCAGCCCGGAGATTCGGGAGCGTTATGATCAAATCCTGATGCAGTATGAGATCGCACGGCATTTCAGCTTCGAGGGTGATGTGAACCAGCGTTTGGCGCTCGAGGCGCAGGTTAATTGTGATTACCTGCTGTTGATCGTGGACACTGGCGAAACTTCGGATGGTGTAATTCCCGGCAAGTTGTTTGAGTATGTGGCGGCGCGCCGACCGATGTTTGCGCTATGCGATCCGGGCGTGACGCAGGAAATCATTGAGCGGTCGCGGTTGGGCCGGGTTGTTGCCGCTGAAGATGTGGATCGCTGCGAGGCGGCGTTGCGGGAAGCTCTGGCTTCCCCTGTGCCGCAACGGGTTGATGCGGATGAAGCGTATCTGGCCCAGTTTGACCGCAAAGCGATTGCCAGTCGGCTGGCACGATTGCTGGATGAAGTGCTTGTAACTTCTTCCTCCTCGGCTAAAGCAGCCAGTTAGCTGTTCGCACCGTTATGACCTCTGCTTTTCGCGACCAGATCAAGTGTTTTGTCGTCAAGCATCTACTCGCTTACGATGCACCTCATTTGGTAGCGATTTTGCGGGCATTGGGTATTCGCCAAGGCGATACTCTGATGGTGCATTCGTCTTGGCAACCGCTGAACGGCTTTCGGGGCAAGCCCGCTGATCTGATCGCCGCACTAAAGGAAGTGGTAGGGTCAGAGGGTTTACTGGTCATGCCATCACTGAGTTATCACAACGAAAGTTCGGCTGAGTTTCTGGCGCGTGGGGTGCCGATGAACGTGCGGCGCAGCCCTTCCAGGATGGGTCTGCTGACTGAAGTGTTCCGCCGTAACCGTGAAGTCGTGCGCAGTCTTAGCCCTACCCATCCGCTACTGGCTTGGGGCCGGGATACAGAGGCATTTCTGGCTGGTCACGATCAAGCCATCGAACCCTTCGGCTCGGCGTCGCCCTTTGGTCGGTTGCTGGAACGGGATGGCTGGATTTTGGGCTTTGATGCGCCTTTTTCCACGATTACTTTTACGCATTTTGTGGAAGATCACCTTGCCGCACGATTGCCGTTCCCGTTTTACGACCCGGAACTGCGGATGGGTACGGTGATTGATTACGCTGGCGAGGCGCGGCAGTGTCCGGTTCGGGTCATCAGCGCGCAGGCCAACAGTCTGCGCCGCGAGGAGCGTTATGTCGCTGAACTCAAACGGCAGGGCGGGTTACGCCACCGGCGGATCGGCAATACGCGGCTATTATTATTGCGCTGCCGCGATATGGTGGAATGCGCCGATGCCATGGCGGTGCGGGGAGAGTTGTTTTTTGATGTGCCTTGAACCCGTTCAAAAAATCCCCTTTCTTGCGGGAAAGGATGGGGTAAGAGAACAAGCGGTTGGGGATTAAGCGGAGCAACAACGCATGAATTTGATCAACTCCTTACCGTGGCGCGCCCGCATGATCGGCGAACGCTTGGGCGTGGGCCAAACCATGCCTCAAGAGAACCGCGTCCACCTCGACGCCGCGATGGCCTGGCTTAAGCGGGCGCAAGACGCCACACCCGATGCCGGCGTGTCGCAAACCTATTTGGTGAAATACCGTAAATGGGCGCCGTCGTACCCTGAAACGACCGGCTATATCATCCCGACCTTCTACCGCTACGCGGGTCTGACGGGTGATGCCGACGCTCGCGCCCGCGCCCGGCGCATGGCTGATTGGGAATGTGAGATTCAGCATCCCAGGGGCGGGGTGCTGGCCGGTGCGCTGGGCGATTCGGATCAGCCGACTATTTTCAACACCGGTCAAGTATTGTTCGGCTGGGTGCGGGCGTTCGAGGAGGAAGGCGACGAACGCTACCGCGAGGCGGCAGTGCGGGCAGCAAACTGGCTCTGTGAGGTACAGGACGAAGACGGTTGCTGGCGTCGCTTTGGTTCGCCGATGACCGGCAAGCACATTAATACCTACAATACTCGTACTGCCTGGGGCTTGGCGCGAGTCCATGCGATCACTGGCGAGCTGCGTTTTCTCGCCGCTGCGATCCGTAATTGTGAGTGGGCGTTGACGCAGCGGCGGCCCAACGGTTGGTTGGAGGACAATTGCCTGCAGGACAACGCCCAACCCTTCGTCCATACTCTTGCTTATGCGATGCGCGGGCTGCTGGAAGTGGGACAGGTCGCTGGGCGGGAAGATTTTATTGCGGCGGCGCGGGTGATCGGTGATGCGCTGCTGGCGGCGCTGCCGGAAAATGGCCGGCTGCCGGGCCGGTTTGATGCCAACTGGCAGCCCACCGTGCGCTGGTCGTGTCTGACTGGCGATGCGCAGATCGGGATTAACTGGGGCCGGCTGTATCAGATCAGTGGCGAGGAAAAATATCGCATGGGTACGCGCCGGGTGGTGGGCTTTGTTAAAGCTACACAGAAACTGGCCGGTGATCCGAACGAAATCGGCGGGATTAAAGGTTCGCATCCGGTGGATGGCGGCTATCATCCGTGGCAGTATCCAAATTGGGCAGCCAAGTTTTTTGCCGATGCGTTGATGATGGACAGCGCCAATCAGGGTGAGGGATTCGATCCTGCTGATGCTGGGCGTCGGCCGGATGATTTCGACATGCAACGATGAGTGAGGGCAACCGTATGGAAGCGCTACGTTTGATTGTTGAACCCGTTAATCATCAGTTGATTATCGATCTGCCGCCAAGTCTGGGCAGCAGGCGGTTAGAGGTAATCGTGTTCCCGGCGATTGACCAGGGTCAGATGCCTGCTGAGTCGGTCGTGCGCCGCAAACCTAGCCCCCGGCTCGCCGGCACGGTCAAATTGCACGATGACCTCATCGCGCCAGCCTGTCTGGAGGAAGACTGGGAGGCGTTGCGGTGATCTTGCTTGATACCCATGTTTGGGTAAGGTGGTTGGATCCTGACGCTAAACCACTGCCAAGAAGTCTACATGTGTCTGATCAGGGGCGCTATCTAGCTGAGGCGACGTACATTGAAATCCGGGGGCAGATTTTATTAAACTCGCCGAACCGTTATGCTTCCGCTCATTGCCGAGAACTTAGAACTTAAAAACTCCCATGTCCGAACCCATAGTGACTGTTTATACCCCTGATTCGTCGCTCGCCAACCCGATCACGATGGTGCGCGACATGTTCCGCGACCTGTTCAAGGGGCGTGAACTGGCGTGGCGGTTGGCGGTGCGCGATATCCGCGCCCAGTACCGCCAGGCGTTTCTGGGCATGCTCTGGGCGTTTATTTTGCCGCTGGCCAACACCGTGACCTGGGTCTTTCTCAGCGGCGCCGGCATTATTAAAGTGGCTGAAACTGCGCTGCCCTATTCGGTTTATGTGTTCACCGGAACCATGCTGTGGGCGATTTTCATGGATGCGATGAACGCTCCGTTGCAGCAGACGAATCAGGCGCGCAGTATGTTGGCGAAGTTGAATTTTCCGCGTGAGGCGTTGTTGGTGTCGGGTATTTATCAGACTTTGTTTAATACGGGGATCAAGATTGGGTTGCTGCTGGGGGCGTTGTTGGTGATGGGCATTAATCCTGGTTGGGGTTTGTTGTTGTTTCCATTGGGGTTGTTGTCGTTGATTTTAGTAGGCACGGCGATTGGGTTGCTGATTACGCCGATCGGGATGTTGTATACGGATATTGGCCGGGCGTTGCCGTTGCTGATGCAGTTTTTGATGTATCTAACGCCGGTGCTTTTCCCAATACCTAAGGAGGGTTGGGTGGCGACTGTGTTCCAGATCAATCCGTTGACGCCGTTGATTCTGACCAGTCGCGATTGGTTGACGGGCTTTTCGCCGGACTTCATGGGGTATTTTTGGGCGGTCAATGGGGCGGCGTTTTTGTTGTTGTTGCTGGTTTGGGTGGCTTATCGCTTGGCGATGCCCATCCTTATTGAGCGGATGAGTGCGTAAGGAAGTTTTAAGTTTCTCTCGCCCCCCAGGAAGGAGTTGATTGACGTGTTGCAGGGGTGGCTGGAAGGCCAGCCCGAACTCAAACGGATCTTTGCAATCTGGATTCGAGCGATGGTGCGGCGGCACAGTCAGAATCGCTTGGTGCTGCCGAAGGTGCGTGATTTGCGGGAGTTGAAGATGACGCTGACTGATCGATTTGCGACATGGGTCCGCCAATATGAACAGCAGGGTATCGAAAAGGGCATCGAAAAGGGTGAAGCCCTGCTGCTGCGTCGTCAATTGGTGCGCCGTTTTGGCACGTTGCCAGAATGGGCGGAGCAGCGTTTGAAGCAGGCGACGACGGCGCAGTTGGAGACGTGGGGCGATCAGGTGCTGGAGGCGGCGACCTTGACCGAGGTGTTGGGTCATCCGGGGCATTAAGAGGCTTAATGAGGCCGGAAGCTTAACCCTTAAAACTTAACCCTTAAAACTTAACCCTTAAAACTTACAACCCCATGTCCGATACTCTGATTAAAGTCGAAGGCGTTTCCAAAAAATTCTGCCGCAGTCTCAAGCGGTCGTTGTGGTATGGCCTGCAAGATTTAGGCAGCGAACTGCGCGGTCGTCGTCACGGTGGCAATGGAGAATTGCGACCCGATGAGTTTTGGGCGGTGCAGGAGGTGAGTTTTGAACTGAAGCGTGGGGAATGCTTGGGGTTGATTGGCCCGAATGGTGCCGGAAAAACTACTCTGTTGCGGATGTTGAACGGGTTGATTAAGCCGGATCAGGGACGAATCGAAATGGTGGGCCGGATTGGGGCGCTGATCGCTTTAGGCGCTGGTTTTAATCCGATTTTGACCGGGCGCGAGAATATTTATGTTAATGCGTCAATTCTTGGATTTAGCCGGTCTGATGTGGATCGGTTGTTTGATGAAATCATTGCGTTCTCAGGTGTTGGGGATTTTATTGATACGCCGGTGCAGAACTACAGTTCTGGTATGACGGTGCGTCTTGGTTTTGCTGTAGCAGCGTACATGCAACCGGATATTCTGCTGGTCGATGAAGTGTTAGCGGTCGGTGATGAAGGTTTTCAAGTGAAGTGTCTCAATAAAATTGGCGATTTAAGAAAAAACGGAACCGTGATCATTCTGGTTTCACATAATATGCACACGATCTCAACTTATTCGGATTTGATTCTGCTCAAGACCCGCGAACAAGCCCTGTGGTTTTCTGATGTTGGTGAAGGAGTAACCGCGTACAAGCAACTTTTCTTCGATCTGTCAGATAATGACATCGAAAAACATTGCACAGGTAATGAAGGCATTCGTATTCTGGATGTAAAAGTACCCACCGAAAAACTTCGGCCTGGCGATAACGTGACAGTTGAGATCACATACCATGCAGAATCTGCTTTAGAAGATATTGAAGTGGATACGGCTATCCGCACCAGTAGTGAAAGTGGATTTCATTTTCAGGCAACTAACAGGACTTATGATAGAAAACTTGATTTGCCTAGAGGCGAAGGACGGCTATTGATCTGCATTGAATCAGTCCGAGTGAATTCTATGGGTGGTAAACTTATTATTGCTATTTGGCAGAAAGATCGTTCAGCGCTGTTTTTCTGGTGGCGTATCCCCATCCAATTCGAATCGATGCCAGCTTCTACAGGTTCTTGTTTTTATGACGTTGGCTACAATGTTCAGTAGTGCTTTTTTTCTTTATTTTCGGGGTTATAACGATTTAAATGAAAAAATTTGACTACCAGAAAGCTCTTAAATTTATCGAGTCGATGTATGACTCAGAAAGTGGTGGTTTTCGATCAGTCCCTGGAAAACGTCCTACGCTTTACGGAACCGCTTATCTTTCCTTGGCTAGATATTATTTGACAGGTGAGGGAATCAGTTCAGAGACCCGAAGCTTTATGGTTAACTGCCAAGATTCTGAAACAG
Source organism: Candidatus Contendobacter odensis Run_B_J11 (assembly GCF_000531125.1). Classification (GTDB taxonomy): domain Bacteria; phylum Pseudomonadota; class Gammaproteobacteria; order Competibacterales; family Competibacteraceae; genus Contendibacter; species Contendibacter odensensis. The sequence goes on from NZ_CBTK010000002.1 coordinate 16,961, forward strand.
GGATGTTTATTGGACCAGAGCTAAGAGATTGGACTCCGCAAGAAAATGCGAAGCATGATCGTGAGCATCTTCTATTACATCTGAATTGTGCTGCAATTCCAGCGGCATTACAGTTTGATGTGCCCATTCGATATCCATTAAAATTCGCTTATCGTTTTAGAGAGTTGGATTATCTCAAAAGTTGGCTTGATCAGCGTGATTTACGGGATGCTTGGCTGGAGGGAAATAATCTCTTGTTTGTAGGGCAATTGTTGGTTTATTTACGTGATTTGGAAAACGATCCTACTGCTCAGAATGCCCTCGACTATTGGTTCAATTGGCTGGATTCGAGAATAGATCCAAAGACAGGTTTGTGGGGAACCGATGGATTTTGTAGTCCTTTTGTTGCGATGGCGGGTGGATACCATCAGTTGTTGGTCTATTACTATGAGAATCATGATTATCCTTACGAAAAAGCACTGATTGATACGACGCTTGCACTACAACATGTTGATGGAGGGTTTTGTCCCAGTGGTGGCGGCGGAGCCTGTGAAGACGTCGATGCAGCAGATATACTCGTTAATATGTATAAAAAGATTGATTATCGAAGAGCAGAAATCCGCGTCGCTCTGAGAAGACTTTTACCGACTATTTTAAAATCGCAAAACCAAGATGGTGGGTTTTCCTATAAGAAAGGAATAGTACAAAGCCACATGGGTATTCCAGATACTGTGGCTGAAATTGATCAATCAACAGCCTTTGCGACTTGGTTTCGCATCCATACTCTTGGACTAATGGCAGAAATCTTAACAGACGATAAATCCCTTTCTGAATTAAATTGGAAATTCAGTTCGCATCTATCGATGGGATGGCGTAGATCATGGGATAAAAAGAATAAAATATCATTAGTTGAAAAGATTCAAGAAATTTCACCATTGATGTATCACCGAATTAGGAAAATACTATTCCCTGCAAAGCGTATTTGGTGGAAAATTTATTTAAAATTTACTGCTTAATTTAAGGTTCTTCGGGCAGTACTTACGTCATAACTAGTTATGAACATTTGGGCGCTCATCAAAAATGAACACATTTAAAAAGTCAGAACCGTGGTATGCTACTGAGGAGATCATCAGGAAATACATGACTAAAGCACGCCCTTATTTATGTGGGCGGATGCTAGACGCTGGATGCGGCAATCAACGTTATAAGGAAATGTTTAAATTTGATGATTATGTCGGACTCGAGGTCAATGACCGATTTCGACCTGATGTAGTTGGAGATTTACGATATATGCCATTTAAAAATGAAGAGTTTGACTCAATACTTAACAACCAAGTGCTGGAGCATATTGATGACACTCACAAGGTTTTTTCCGAATTCTATCGACTTTTAAAACCTGGTGGCTATCTATGCATCACTGTCCCATTTATCTCTCGAATACATGAAGTTCCACATGATTATTGGAGGATAAGCGAGTATGGAATTCGATATCTATTTGAAAAACATGGATTCAAAGAAATAGAGATCACGAATATGGGCGGATTTTTAACGACACAGGCTTATCTCTGGCAATTTTGGCTGTGGGAGCGTTTGGCTAGCAATTCGCTAAGTCGTTCAATAAGAAAACCTCTCATGTGGATTGGCAATCACATCTTTCTTTTTCTACATTGTATTGATCGCGATCGGAGTACTCCTTTCAATTATATCGCAATCGGCAAGAAGTTTTCATCGATGGTCTAAGATAAGCTATATGAATAGCTATAGATTCCACAAGAATCATCGAACAAATAAATTGATATAAGTATCTGGAGATTTTTCAATGGCTGAACGCGCACATCCTGATGAAGCAGGTTTTAGTAGTCCTTGGCGATTCAGACTACGTAGAGGCATAATTCCTTGGTTGACCTATGAACATCGTCCATACTTGAATGAGTTCAAAATGCGTTATAAATGGGTTAAGAAATATTGCAGTGGTAAGGATGTGCTAGATATACCGTGTGGTATGGGATGGGGAACCTCTTCTTTGACCTCAGCGAAAGCATGTACAGGAGTTGATCTCTCTGAAGAAGCAATCGCTGAAGCCCGTCAGAGATATGGAAATAAATTGCGATTTGAAATCGCAAGTATGGCGGCTTTGCCTTTTGAGGACAGGAGCTTTGATGTGGTTTCTTGTTTAGAAGGTATTGAACACGTACCACAAGATGTTGGAAGAAAATTTATTGATGAAGCTTTCCGTATCCTTCGTTCTAACGGAACGCTGTTGATTTCATCGCCTTACTGTAAAAATGGTAAGCATAGTGGGAATCCATATCATGTATACGAATATAAACCAGATGAAATAACAAGTCTGGTAGAAAACAGTTTTAGTATCATCGATTGGTTTGAAAGAGACGTCGATATTTTAACAGTTCGCTACATACATGCGGTACCGAAAACAGGGTAATTAGTTGTATGAGTGATCCGCGTATTTCAGTTTTAATGTCTGTCCACAACGGTGAACGCTTCCTGCGTGAGGCAGTGGATAGTATTCTCAACCAAACCTACACGAATTTTGAATTCATTATTTTTGATGACTGCTCGACGGATAGTTCGCTTGCTATTTTGCAATCTTACACAGACCCACGAATTCGCATCATCAAGAACGATAAAAATCTTGGACTCACCGTATCACTCAACAAAGGATTATCGTTAGCGCAGGGTGAATTGATTGCCCGTATGGATGCAGATGATATTAGCCGTCCGAGCCGTTTTGAAAAACAAGTGGTGTTTCTGGATCAACATCCTGAAGTTGCCGTAGTGGGTACATGGATTGAGTGTATTGATAGAGAAGGACGTATTTTCAAACAAATTAAATCACCTACTGAACCTGCCATTATCCGAAATGAATTACTAAGAAAAAATTTTATGTGGCATCCTACAGTGACATTCCGAAAGCATGCAGCTATTACTACAGGTGGTTATCAGAATAAGGCTGGTCGTTTTGCCCAAGATTACGATCTCTGGTTACGATTATCTGATAACCATCAAATCGCAAACCTTCCAGAATATCTACTCCTTTATAGATATCATGCCGAGCAAATCACATGGAAAAAACTACATGGACAGATAAAAGCTGCGCAAGTTTATCGAACTCTAGCAGCAAATCGGCGAAAAGATCGTGGTGAGTTTATAGATCTTGATCTAATTAAAAAGCCAACTTGGAAAGCCTGTCTTAGAGGTAGAGACGGTACTCTTGGCAGCGCCTATTTCTCTCTAAGTCAACTCTATGCAACAATGAAAGAACCAAAAATTGCTCGAGCTGCGCTTATTAAAGCTTTAATGTATAGCCCATTGTCATATGATGTGCGCTCTGAACTATCAAAAATTATCAAACAAAAATTTAAACTATTTTATAATTATTTTGATCATTCTTGAATAAGGACTTACTGTGAAAACTAATAATAAATCTGTACTTTTCATTACCCATGATGCATCTGCTACAGGCGCTCCAATTATTTTACTTAGCTTTCTTTGCTGGTTAAAAAAAAATAGCGACATTTCTTTTCAAATACTGATCTGTAAAAGAGGGAAATTAGATCAAGAATTTGAAAGCGTAGCACCTGTTTGGTATCTTGATGATCGTTCTGGCTTAAAAGCCCGTCTGCGATCATTATTTCGTATGCTTCCTTTTAATAAAAGCCGTTTTGTAAGCTACAGAGACGTAGCTACACGAATTCGGGCAAAAATGAATATTGATCTTATTTATTCAAATACGGTAGCCAATGGAAAAATTCTTGAAGCACTTTCACTCATTGATTGTCCTGTAATCACCCATATTCATGAGTTGGAATTCGCAATTCGCATCTATGCTGGAGAAGATTTTAAATATATAAAACAGCATACTGACTATTTTATAGTAGTTGCCAATGAACTTCAAAAAAATCTTACTCAAAAACATAACATTTCGCATAAAAAAATCGAATGCATTTATGGATTCATACCAAATATAATACAGAAAAAAATTGATCGATCTACATCTAAAAAAGCCCTGACCCAGGAAATTGGGCTTCCAAACGAAGCCCGTATTATAGGTGGTTGTGGAACAGTCGATTGGCGCAAGGGTTGTGACCTATTTATACAATTAGCATTAGCTATAAAATTATGCAAACCAAGTTTTGCTGTTCACTTTGTTTGGATCGGATCCAAACCTTCAGGAGCAGCATTACTTCAATTACAGTATGATATTGAGCATGCTGAACTAACTGATTGTGTGCATTTTATTGGTACACGAACAAATCCGCTGGATTACCTAGCCGCCTTCGATGTTTTTGCTCTCACGTCGCGTGAAGATCCATTCCCTTTGGTTATGATGGAGGCCGCTTCACTGGAAGTACCAATTGTTTGCTTTGATCGATCTGGAGGAGGTCGAGAATTTGTCCAAGAGGATGCTGGCTTTGTAGTTCCATACCTGAATATTTTAGCAATGGCTGACAGAATCATGAACTTGCTTCACGATGAGCAAAAAAGAAAAAAATTAGGTGCGCAGGCGAAAGAAAAAGTCCGCAAACAGCATGACATTAACATTGTTGCACCGCATATTTTGATACGGATCGAACAAATGCTAAAAAATGCATGAAATAATAAAAATAGCTATATTATTTGGCTTTACCGATTGTCAACTTTGAGAATTCACATGAACAATAATTTAATCGGAAAACCAGCAGCAAAGATAATTAGTTTTTACCTCCCTCAATTTCATCCTATCCCTGAAAACGACGAATGGTGGGGCAAGGGTTTTACCGAATGGACTAATACCGCAAAGGCTAAACCCCGATTCCCCGGCCACTATCAACCTCATGTTCCTGCTGACTTGGGATTTTACGACCTGCGGCTACCGGAATCTCGGATAGCACAGGCCGAAATGGCGCGACAGTACGGCATTGACGCCTTCTGCTACTACCACTACTGGTTTGCTGGCAAGGAACTACTGGAACGGCCTTTCAAGGAAGTACTTGCATCAGGTGAACCCGACTTTCCCTTTTGCATCTGCTGGGCCAACGAAACCTGGACAGGAATCTGGCACGGCGCACCAAACCGGATTCTGATCGAACAGACCTACCCTGGCGAAGATGATCACCGCCGTCACTTCGAAGCCCTGCTCCCGGCCTTCACGGATCGCCGCTACGTCAAAATAGATGGCAAACCTTTATTCGCCATTTACGCACCCAAACAGCTACCCGACCCCAAACGCACTACGGATCTCTGGCGCAAACTGGCTCAAGATGCTGGATTAACTGATCTCTATTTTGTTGGCGTCACCTGGAGCTTGGGCTGGCATCCCACAGACGATGGGTTTGACGCCGGTATCTTCCAGAACTTGCCAACACGGCGAAATTGGTATTCATGGAGTAATCCCTTTAAGAAAGTCTCAAGGTATATCGAGCGTCAGTTCAACATGCCCACCGTACATAAATACGCTAAAGTTATACCTTATTTATTGCCGGAACAACTGACTGAAAATCATATTTACCCTTGTGTCATTCCAAACTGGGACAATAGCCCGCGCAGTGGAGTCAATGGATTGGCTTTGCATGGATCAACTCCTGAATTGTTCAGGCGACATTTCCGACACGCACTGGATTTAGTCAAAGATCGCCCACCTGAACAGCAGATTGTATTCATCAAATCATGGAATGAATGGGCCGAAGGTAATCATTTGGAACCGGATCTACGTTACGGTCATGCTTACTTGGAAGCTATCCGTGAAGAATTAAAGCAACAGAATAAGCTGTAGAATTAAATGCAGCATTGATTAACTTCTGTCAAATATCGTTTGAGAAACTGACTGGAAAATAAACCTGATGCGCATCCTAATGGCAACTGGCCTTACCTATCTACCACAGCGAGTGGGCGGTGCTCAATCGAGTATGCACGACTTCGCCGAAGCCTTGATCGCCCGTGGACATGAAGTAGCGATTCTTGCTAGTTTAGATATATCTGACCGGCTCGGTCAACTCAACCGCTTAAAGCGAAACCTATTCAGATGGAATCGCTACCCTTGTGATCGCTGGGCAGGTTATAAAGTCTATCGAGGATGGAACCCCGCGTCGGGAGTCAGGGAAATAGTTCGTCGGTTCCAGCCAGATATCATATTTATCCATGTTGAAGATACCCTCCGGTTTGCGGCGGCCTCACGAGCCATCAACCTGCCTGCCGTCGTTTACCTGCACGACGTCGAATTTCACAACCTGACCGCCGAACCGCACGACCTGACCGGAATCACCTGGCTTGCCAATTCTCACTACACAGCCAATAAATTCAAAGCAACGTATGGACTTGAAGCCACCGTCCTGCACAACATCATAAAAAAAGAAAATTATCAGGTTCCAGATCACAAGGGCGGCTACGTCACATTCATCAACCCACACCCATGGAAAGGCGTCGAACTGGCCTTTGCCATTGCCCAAACCTGCCCTGACATTCCATTCCTGTTCGTTGAATGCTGGCGCTTGCCTAAGCAGGAGCAGGCTGCACTACAAAAACGCATACAACAGACCAACAACATCACTTGGCGTCCGCGCAGCCTGGACATGCGTGAAGTCTACCGCGATACCTCACTATTAATCGTGCCAAGCCAATGTGAAGAAGCCTGGGGTCGGGTCGTCACCGAAGCACAGATTAACAGCATTCCCGTACTTGCCAGCAATCGCGGTGGCCTACCCGAAGCGGTTGGCAACGGTGGGTTGATCCTGCCACAGGACGACCCAGCGCCCTGGATTGAAGCGATCCACACACTCTGGTATAACGCAGAACAACGATTAAATCTCGGTATCGCCGCTGGCAAAAGAGCAAACGCCATTGAACTATCATTACCATACATTGCACAAACCCTCGAAGATCATCTCCTCCAAGCCGCTACCTTTGCTTAACAACCTATACAAAAAACTCCCTAACCATATACAGCCGTCAAAGCAGCCGCGAGAGCCTGGGGTCCATACTTCTCGACAACTAATTGACGACCTGCTTGAGCTAACTGCTCCCGTCGCTCTGTACTGGCAATTAACTCAAGACATTGGGCCGCAAAGGCATCAGCCGTATCACCGATCAACAACTGTTTACCTGGTTCGGCTTCGATTCCTTCTGCTCCAATGCTCGTCGAAACCACCGCCCGCCCATAGCCGAAGGCTTCCAGTATCTTCAAACGGGTGCCGCCGCCGTTCAGCAAGGGGACAATAGCGATATCCGCATCCGCATAAAAGGATTCTAAAGTTGGAACATTGGCATGGATTTCCACCAGCGCGACGCTAGCAACCAAATTCTGAATGATCTTGGAAGGACTCCGACCCACAATAACAAGACGTACCCTTTTTTGCGTTCCCAATCTGATCATTGGCAATATAGAACCCATAAAATATTGCAGACCATGGATGTTCGGTTCATAGTTCAAAGCGCCTACGAAAAGCAAGTTGATCTCATCTTCAATACATCGTGGCGCAAGAGGCGCGGTTGGTAAACTCATCACGTTAGGCACTACTGCGACCTTGCGGGTTGCATATATTTCAGCAACAAATTTACGATCAGACTCTGAACAAACAGTTACGTTGTCACAGAATTCCAGTGAATATCTTTCCATTTTTTTATAACGCCAAGCAGTAATACGATGCACCGCTGTTACCAACCGCCCCATTTGCAGTTTTTGCTGTTTGATCCTGCGTTCAAGAGCGCAAGACTCGACATCATCCCAATCAATTACAATTCGATCAGGCCGACGCGCCAATACTGGCACAACAGCTTGGGCAATGCGCAAACACGGTAAGCGAAAAATATGCACTGCATGATAATTTCCAGCTTTATAACGCTCACGCAGCTTCCATCGAACCCAACTATCATATTCAATACTTTCGCCAGCGTAAGGCCATAGCGCCTCAGCAATTAAGGAAAAATATTTTGGCCTTGCTGATTTAATAACATCACCAATTGGCCAGCTTCGACCAAAACATGGAGTAAGCGTAATACGGTTGCATAAAGGGTACAAATCTGATGGAATCCCCCTTTCAATATCCGATATTCGCGCCGAGGCAATTTCCAAATCAATCGAATAGTGCTTGGATAACCAAGATATTTGATGCCAAGCCCGGATGCTGGCTCCATAACCATTGGCGTCCGGTGCAACATTGCTCACAAAAAGCAGGCTGGGTTTACTCATGGCGCATCAACACTAGCTCAATAATCCAAATACCTAATAAAAATTTTAAGGTTTTTTCATGCCTGAGCAATTGACAAATCAGACGTTTGTTCATAATATTTTCTCCAGTTAACAAAATTTAGATAATTAAAATCATAAATCTAAGGGATCTTTATGCTTGTCTCCACCATCATCCCAGCATTCAATGCCGAACATTATATTGCAAAAGCTCTTCGTTCTGCCCTGGATCAGCAAATCGAACAACAAATTATTGTCATCGACGACGGCTCAACCGACGACACCGCCGCCGTGGTGGGCCGTTTCGGTGACGCCGTTGAACTGATCCGCACCCCGAATCGCGGTGTATCCGCCGCCCGCAACGAAGGCATCCGGCGTGCACACGGCGAATTTATCTGCTTTCTTGATGCTGACGATGAATGGCTACCGGAAAAATTGACGCAACAACTCGAACTGTTTGCACAATATCCCGAATTAGGAACGGCCATCACGGATGAAATGCATGTTGACAGTCATGGGCAAATTGTTCGTCCTTCGTTTCTCGCCACCAAAAAATTCCATGCAGAACTGCCTGCTAGAGCTGCTTTACTCAACAAACCGATTACATGGCTGATTATGGAATCATTCTTCCCTACATCCAGTGTCATGACCCGGCGAAACGTAATAGAAAAAGCAGGCAAATTTGACGAAACACTATCCATTATAGAAGACCGCGATCTTTGGATTCGACTTGCACTGACTGCGCCAGTGGGCCTAGCGCCAAATATCTTGGTGCGTTACCTCACTAATCAAGCAGCCAGTCTTTCGTGCGTCAGTCAAAAACGCTGGGCACAGGCTCTGTTCAAAGTACTCAGTCGTCACCAAAAAGCCCTGCTCAATAAACTGCACCAAGAAGGCAGTAGCAATCATATTCTTTCAGAACAATTCATTCGAATTGGTGATGTCTTCTGGTACGAAAATGATTTTTCTCAAGCCCAAAAAGCCTACTTTAAAGCAATCAGCTTAGGAAATGTAAAACCTGCTTTTAAATTCATTTGTTGTATGACAGGTACTGCTAGTATGGGCAGGCACTTAAAGTCCATGATTAGAAACGCAAAGGATCAAATATGAATGGCTATATCCACGCCCACTTGATCGTCCAGATTTTAATTACCTTATGGGTCTGCTCTTTTACCCCTGTCAGCTTTGCTCAAGACAAGGACTGTCCCGAAGCCAGAGGCGTTTTTGGCAAACCGCTTGACTATAACGATCCCGCTATTCGCAAACCACACGGAGAATACGGCGGAAAAACCTATCTAAGTATGGTTGAAAATGTACACTTCACTAGCAACGTAGAATCACTCAAGTCTGGTCAAACCAGTGGGGCTGATCCAATGGGCGACATCGCCTACACCCTCAATGCTTTTCCCAATCACCATCGTGCATTGTGGTCGGTCTCACGGTTACAATTCAAACAAGGGAAACCCACTAAGCCCTCCGCTGAATGCCTGCTCGAACGCGCCATTCGCTTCAGCCCAAAGGATGTTGCTGTTCGGGTCATTTATGGCGCTCATCTCCACAAAGCTGGGAAATTAAACGAGGCATTACAGCAATACTTGGCAGCCGAAAAAATCAACCCCAAATGGGCCGAATTACACAATAACATAGGCCTGCTATATTTTGATCTCAAACAATACGCCCAAGCCAAACAACACGCCCAACTGGCTTATCAGTTAGGGTACCCATTGCCAGGGCTACGCAACAAACTCAAACGGGTTGGACAGTAGCCATAGCAATTGCATTAGGAGTAAAACAATGACTACTGCCTATGAACAGGACTATCACGCTTGGGCGCAACACAGCGCCCAACTGATTCGTCAGGGGCGGTTTGCGGAAATCGACGCCGAGTATGTTGCCGAGGAGCTGGAGGACATGGGTGCCAGCAAAGAACGGGAATTGGAAAACCGGCTCGGCATCCTGTTGGCACACCTCCTGAAGTGGTGCTTTCAACCTGGGCGGCGCAGCAACAGTTGGCGATTGACGATTAAGGAACAGCGCCAGCGGATTGCACGATTGCTCCGTAAAAACCCCAGCCTCAAAGCCAGTCTCAGTGAAACTTACCGCGACGCTTATAGCGACGCAGTTTTGATGGCAGCCCGGGAAACCGGACTCTCCGAAGCGACTTTTCCCCAGGAAAATCCTTTCAACTGGGAACAAACTTCCGGCGATTATTGGCCTGAATAATTCACGCCACCGGATAGGTTATCGTCCGGCGACTGAGAATCAGCCGCAGCCCAAACAGCCATAGCGATTTATCCCACGGGGTGAAACGCGGCAACTGAAAAAAATCACTCTCGGCCGTCGCTGCACCCCAACTGGTGCTGAATGCCGCCTCGAAACCTAGAGACTGTACCAACTCAACATGGTGGGCGTCATAATCATAGTGGGGAATACCATTAGGAAAGGCAAAAAATCGCACCGGCGCATCAATGATCCGTTGCAAATCTTCCCGCCCATCCACAATCTCCGCCCGCGCCGCCTCCAGCGTAATCTGCTTCAGAATGGGATGCGTCCGCGTATGACCCCCAATCTCCATACCGGCCTGATACAACTGGCGCACCTGAGCATCCGTCATCATCAAGTCGGTTGGCAATCCACCCGGCAACCGTTGCTCCATATCCCGCAAACAGGCGGCTCGGAGCGACGGTTCGAGCGCTTTGCTCTGCCTCAACAAGGGTCCCAATGCCCGCCGCCGCGACTCCAACGTCCGCACGTCAATTACCCCAAGACCCAACGGTGAAAAATCCAGAGTTTCACCTGGCCAACGGCGCACGATCTCAATGAGATCGTCATTCCACATTCGCCCACCATTCAGATACCCGCTGGCGATAAAAAATGTCGCTTTTAACCCCTGTTCCTGTAGCAGCGGCAATACCACCGTCGCATTGTCACGGTAGCCATCATCGAAGGTGATGGTGACGGTCTTGGGGGGTAAAGTGCCATCGCGCAACTGCCTCAACCCTTCGACCAGCGGCAACACCCGAAAGTACTTGCACAATAGCCGTAGCCGAGCACGGAACTGCTCGATAGTCATTTCATCCGGAATCAGCGGATCTGGTGCGGGTAGCACCCGATGGAAAATGAGCACCGACAAGTAATTACGCTTCCAACTTCCCGAAATGGCAGCGCGACTCGCCGCCAATAGCGTACGGAGAACTGGAGTAATTCTTTTCTCGGTCATAAACAGCATCTAATCATTTAGGCGGAAGCGCGATGGGCGTCCGCACCGGTCGAGAAGTCATCAGCGGATTGCGCACGATCCTGGAGAATCCAGTCGTGGGCTGTTGGGTCTTGGTTTCCATTGCCAACCGTTGCGCCGCTACTATCACCACCATCATATAATACGGCAAATCAAAATAGGCCAGATTCAAAAATGCCCCGCCCACAAAATAACCGATCAATCCCACTCGAATCATGCGGCTGAGTTCTCCAATCCATTGCAGGGACGGCTCGCCAAGGCTCAGGCTACCGGCACTCCTAGCGGTGCGGAAAGTGAACCACCAAAATAACAGAAACAGGCTAAGCCCTATAAAACCATGCGAACCTAACACCTGAAAGTAGATACTATGCGCCACTAGCCGCAAGGAGGGATTAGGCGCGTAAATATTGTAGATCAAGTCGCTTTCCGTGATAAAACCTGCACCGAAAAACCGATCCTTGGCAATATTGATGGCCATCGTCCAAGCATTGATCCGGCCCATGGCTGAAGCATCTTCCTGGTAGCTGCCTATCGTCTCCATCCGGGAAAACCATTCTGTCGGCATGAATAACATCATGAGTGGCAACACCATCAACAGTGCCACACCAAGCACTGCTTTATTCTTGCTGCGCCACCAGAGCATCAGCGTCATTGCTATCATAGCGAGCAACGCTCCGCGTGAATGACTGCCCAAAGCAGAAAATGCACTCAACGCCATCATGGCGTATAAACCACGCCTGACCCAAGTGCTGTACTTACCAAACCATTGCCTGTTATCTTGGCAGGCAAGATAATACATCAGAGGAATAGTCGTAATCAACGCCAAAGCCAGTTCATTGTTGCCCTCAATATAGGAAGAGGGCGGTCCCCAAACCCGATACGCACCACCCGACAGGATGGTGAAAATGCCACCTTTAGTTCCAAAGTAACCGAGCGAAAGTACTACGATCCAGACCAGCAGATTGATTTGCTCCCGGGTTCGAATAATCGCCATGGCTACCAGTGTCATAACCAAGATTTTGAGAATCTTGACGTACATTTCCATGCTCTCTGCCGGTAGTATGGCAGCGAGTGTTGTAGCGCCCATCCAAGTGATAAAAAAAATAAGTATCATACTTGGGGCTACTACCGGAAACCGCAGTCGGTCGCGTGAGAAGATCATGCCGGTAAAAGTAGCCAGCGCTGCCATCTGTGCAAAAGGCAGATCATAGGCAAACCCCCAGCCGAGGCGGTGGGGATTCATCAGGCTAATCCATATCCAGGTCAAGATGCCTACATAAGGGCGTTTCAACGCCCATATACATCCGACGATGGCTATAATCAAAACTGTGATATCGCGTAATGGCATCTGAGAAATCCACTGATTTATGCTACATACAACCTATAAGGTTATACTGAGAACTTTCAGCTACATCACTTGGGTTGGGTGGAGCTTCAATGTTGGATTATTCAAAACCCATGGCTATCGAAATGAGTAGAATACCGATTGCCATATTGGCTCAACTCACTATTCGACTCACTACGTACCGATACTTACCCGACTTCTCCGCTGGAATCTCGCTAACCTGCTCCACCTGCACCTCAACATTCTGTCCAAGCCGCTGTTTGAAACCCTGCACGATGCGTTGCTCCTGCGCGGGGTCAAAATTCGTGTTGAATACCACCTGCACCACAGTCCGCTCCAACGATTCCTGCACAATCTTGAAAGCCTCAACCCCCGGCAAATCCCGCAAGATATAAACCAATGCCAGCCCGTGCATTACGGTTCCATCCGCCGCGACTACAAAGTCGGTAGTCCGTCCCTGAATCTCGCGCAACAACGGCAAACCCCGCCCACAGGAACACGGTTGGTCGTCCAATACGGCAATATCCCCGGTACGATACCGAATAAAAGGAAAATCGCCCGTTGCCAGATGAGTTACCACAATTTCACCCGCCTCACCCGGCGGCAACACCGTGCCATCAGCACCGACAATCTCAACGATCATGTCCTCGGCGGTAATGTGCATTCCACCCGCTGGGCATTCATGGGCAATAAACCCGGCATCGCGCCCGCCATAGCCATTTGCGACTCGACAACCAAAAATCTCAGCGATAGCGGCTTTTTGATCGTCATACAGCCGTTCCGAAGTGACAAAAGCCACTCGAATCCCTAAATCATCCATTCGTTGTCCACGTTTGCGGGCATGTTTGGCAATAAAGCTCAAGGCTGAGGGATAACCAAACAACATCGATGGCCGACGAGCGCGGATTCGGGCAATAAAATAATCCAGTTTGGCCTCTGACATTTCAAACGCCGGTAACAACTCGGTACGTAATAGTTGGTCACGGAGCGCTTTAACGCGATCCTGCCGGGTCAACTCAATGGGCGAACCCCACACCACGATCTCCGGGTCACCAATATCTACCCCCCACCAGCGGGTCGCCCGCCACTTGGCAGCTACATCGTGACTTACCCGTTCCTTGCCGATAAAGAAAATCAGCGGTTGGCCACTGGAACCCCCGGTATTGAACCGCGCCAAACCCCGTGCATCCTCAGCTTTGAACTCATCGAGTTGGACGCGAATCAGTTCTTTAGTCAAAAAGGGCAGTTTTTGCAAAGCAGATAAATCGGTTACTGCCGTCGGATCAAACCCTGTTTCTGCAAATAAACGGCGGTAATAAGGCACCTTGGTTCCGGCGCGAATCAGCAGCTTCCGCAATGATTGCAACTGCCCGTCACGCAGTCGCTCCACATCCCACCATTGGCTCGCTTCCAAAAGCCGATGAGCCCGCACGGTATCATGGCCTTTCAGGTACTCATGAAATGGAAAGAGAACGCCAGCAATGAACTGAGTCTGAAGTTGAAATGTTTTCATCAACCCGCCTGGCTATGTAATTGGAGTCCAAGTGCCCGCATCGCTTTGAGTACCGTACTCAATCGGGGGTCATCCTCCGTAGTCAAAATATCATGCAGATTTTGGTGCCCTGAATCGGTTTGCAAAGGGGTTCCCCCCATGCCTTTAGCGCGAGCGATATCATCCAGAACTGCGGTGATCAGCGCAGCATCGCCATCTTCAAGCGCGGCATCCAGGTAAAAAGCCATATCCGATTCATTTTCAAGATGTTCTGCCGCATCCCACCGGCGGAGTTCAAGTTTACTCATTGCTCGCGCTGGTCGATCCCACAGCCGGTCAAACCAGTCAACAAACTCATCAGTCTGACGAATTTCGATCAATGATCCTCCTTAAAAACCGGCGAACCCACACGGTATCATATCCTTTCAAGCGTTCATGGAGTGGAAAGAGAACGCTTTCTACTAGCTTGGTATAAAAATTATCACTATTCACTTTTCAGTCCTGTTTTCTACTTTTACCCTGTAACACACCGGCGTAAGCTGAAAACCATTGTTCCTGCACTTTCGACCAAGCGTAATTCTGCACAAGCGCTAACCCGTTTAGCCGCAAACTTGCTGCCAAAACGGGATCTCTCAGTATTCGCGTTGCCGCCTTCGCCATTGCCTCGGCATCACCCGGATCAACCAACAGGGCAGTTTGACCCTCCTCAACCAGACAAGGAATTCCACCGACGTTGGTACTTACAATCGGCACTCCACAAGCCAATGCTTCAAGTAACGAAATCGGCATATTATCTGCCAAGCTGGGATTGAGCAACAAATCCACGCTGCGATATAACTCAGCCATTTGTGCATTATCCAGCCGTCCAGTAAAAGTCACGGACTTAGCAATCCCAAGCCTATCGGCCAGCTTTCCCAACTCGAAACATAAAGGCCCGGAGCCTGCCACACTCAACTTTGCACTTGGAAAATTCTTTTTCAGTAAAACAAAAGCCATCAAAGCAGTAGCAATATCATAAATAGGCTCCAGATTGCGCGCCACCAGCAAGTGTAATTCCCGATCATGCTGAACTTCACTAGGATAAAAATGCTGTAGATCAATAATATTAGGTACAATCTTGGTTTTTATCTCACGCCGGGCAAAAATAGCTTCCAGAAAACCGGAGGGAACTACTACTAGATCCGCTTTAACAATAGTAGGTCGAACCCAACGCCAAGCACGGCTAAAAAAAAATTCTGCTTCTCCACCGTGATAATTGATGACTACTGGTACTCCTCGCAGCCATCCTATCCAAACTACCGGAGTTACGAATAAATGCCATGACCAGCCAGAATTCGCCATAACATGCATCAAGTCTACTCGCCCCGCTACTTGCCACAACTTTAATAGATAAGGTGCTAGACGGAATACAGCACGAATGATTGGAACCTGACTGATCCAAATGGGGCGATAGGGTAAATTAACCTGCACTAATTCAACATGCAGCCCTGACTCTTGGAGTAAGCGGGCTAATTGTCGAGTTTGATTTGCCATACCGCCTGAAGGAGGGGGCAAGGGACCTACTAGGGCGATAGGCAGATGATTGAATACCGGGTTGTCTGCCATCACATCCCCGCTATTTCACCCAGCCGCACCAGCCAAACCGCGCCATCCGGGCACTCCAGCAGCAGTTCCCCCAATGCCTCAAACTGCTCTGATTGCTGAATCCGCGCCAGCAATGGCGTACTTGGTTCCGCCACTGGAGCGCCAAACCGTTTGTGGATTTGGCGCAGTAACAACCGGCGTTCCGCTTCCAAGCCCTGTTGCAAGCCCTGTTGCAAGCCCTGTTGCAAGCCTTGTTGCAAACCCTGTTGCAAACCCTGTTGCAAGCCCTGTTGCAAACCCTGTTGCAAACCCTGTTGCAAGCCATCCTGCTTCCATTGTTCGGTCCACTCCACCACTCGTTCCGCTAACATCGCCCGCATCTCCTCTAAATCATGCAATTCTGGTAACTCGACTCCCGGCAGCCGAGTCTTGAGAAACACCTGCTTGAGCCAGATTAAAAAAGCCTGTCGCAACAAGTGCTGTTCCGGGGCGCGCAGCCAGTCGGCTAATGCCACTAATACTTCCTGCACCTGCGTCGGGCCACGACTCTGCTCCAATCGGAACAGCGCCGCCACCAGATTGCGTTGCGTCGCTAAATACGCATCGGCATAGGCACTCTCATCGATCAACAAATAGCGCAGTTGCGGACGGTAACTGATCAGTGCGGCGGGACCGTCCCCCATTAGTCCAGCTATCTCGGTAGGTGCTGTCCAGCGCACCCGGCCATTGTACAGCACTACCGGCAATACCGGCGGCAATACCGGCGGCAATGTTCCATTTGGAGCCAGTTGCCGGGTCTGGATTAAATCCTGATAAAACAATCCCAGGTAGCTTAACAACCGCACCGCCATGTAACGCTGCACACTGGATTGAAATTCCAGCAGAATGTAGATGTACAGCCAGTCCGATCCCCAACGCAGCCGCCAGATGACATCATTACGCCGCTCCTGTAACCCATCGCTGACGAACACTGTCGGATACTTTTCCAGAGTGCTGAAGTCGAGTTCAGCAATCCACGGCTCGGGCACAAAGCCGCACAACAAATCCCGAATCATTTCGGGATGGGAGAACAACCGCTTATGTCCGTGATCGTGATCCGTCATTACCTTCGTTGCCACTCAAGCGCAGTCTTATAGTAAGATAGTAAGGAAGTCATTTACCCTTACCGGAAACCACTATGACGGCTATTGCTAAAATCACCGCCAAGGGTCAAACCACAGTCCCACGGGAGATCCGCGCCTTCCTGCAGATCCAGCCGGGCGATTTGATCGCCTGGGAGGTCGACGGTGATGATCGCGTTGCAGTTCGTCGAGTACAACCTCTTGATCTGGCTTATCTTCAAGCCGTTCAGGCTACGCTGGGCGAGTGGGCGTCCGCTGGAGACGAGGACGCTTATCGTGATCTTTGATCGTTTCGACGTGGTGCGCGTACCCTTTCCCTTCACTGATCAGCCGGCGCACAAACATCGACCGGCACTGATCCTCTCGCCCGCCGCCTTTAATCAACCCGCCGGACATAGCGTCATGGCAATGATCACCTCGGCGCAGCATTCCGCTTGGCCCCTGGACAGCGTTATCACCGACCTTGCTACAGCGGGTTTGCCTGCGCCATCCATTGTGCGCTTCAAACTTTTTACTCTCGATCATCGCCTCGTACTCGGTGTGCTCGGCCACCTGGCCCACACGGATCAGAACCGTATTCGCGCGGCGCTCACCTGCTTGTTGGCCTGAAACAGGTCGATGATCCAAACTGAATCCCTATCGCATCATGCCCACAATCTCACCAAACCTGAATGTCAATTCCATGACCGGCCTGACCGGCTGGTTCAACCCATCGGCGGACGTCGCTACGCTATCTCAAGCTCAAGACGCACTGGTCACCGCCCTTCACAATCCCAGAAGCCTCGTAGCGGAAGGCGCCTGCTGCGCCACGGCCGGCGGCGGAATACTAGAAAATGAGGGACTCATCGTCGCCATCACAGGGCGGGCGCGTTGCGCCGGCATCGGCGACCATTGCATGGACGCCCTCCTGCGCACGTTGGCCGCCGATTATCGAACCCTTGGAAGCCACGTCCTGCAAAAACTCTCCGGCCCGTTTGCTCTGGCGATCCTGGATCGCGTCAATCGCACTGCCCTGCTCGCCATCGACCGCATCGGTATTCAACAGCTTTACTACGCGCCGCAACCGGACAGCCTGTTCTTCTCCTCCACGCCCGCTATTCTAACGCGCCTCGGCGGCTTCGATACCAGCATAGACCCGCAGGCGATCTACGACTACCTGTACTGCCATATTATTCCCAGCCCGCGAACGGTGTTCCGGGGCTTGCGCAAACTCCCGGCCAGTCATTTTCTCGAATGGCGTAACGGCGCTGTCCGCGTTGAACCCTACTGGCTGCCCCAGTTCAGTGAAGCCGGGATTGACCCCGCCGCCACCGGACGCGAGATGCTGGATCTCATTGAAACCGCCGTCCGCCGTGAAACCAACTCGGCTGAGGGAGCAACCGTCGGCGCATTCCTGAGCGGCGGCATTGACAGTTCCACCTTGGCCGGGATGCTGGCTCGCGCTACGACAACCGCCGACACCTACTCCATCGGTTTCGCGGTGCCTGGCTACGATGAAATGGAGTACGCCCGTACTGCGGTGCGCCATTTTCACACTACCGCCCACGAATACTATGTGACGCCCGATGATGTCGCCACCTGGCTGCCCCAACTCGCCGCCGCGACTGACGAACCCTTCGGTAATTCTTCACTGCTGCCGGCCTTCTGCTGTGCCCGCTTCGCCCGGGAACAGGGCGCCACGCTGCTGCTGGGCGGCGACGGCGGCGACGAACTGTTCGCCGGCAACGAACGCTATGCCAAACAGCGGATTTTCGAGCATTTCAATCGGCTGCCGTACCCGCTACAAACCCTGATTGCCGCCATTGCAAAACCGCTGGCGGGGATACCGCTGGCGGGTAAGGCGCATAGCTATGTCAGCCAGGCCCGGATTCCACTGCCGGATCGATTGGACACTTACGCCTTCCTGGAACGCCACGATCCGACTGAGGTATTCAGCCCGGACTTTTTAGCCCAGGTGAATACTGCGGAACCGTTGATGCTGAAGCGGGCGGCGTTCTCCGCGCCGCACCATGCGTCCCTGCTCAATCGGATGCTTTATCTGGACTGGCATTTCACCCTGCACGACAACGATCTGGTCAAGGTCAACACCGCTTGCCGGCTGGCGGGGATTGAGGTCGCCTATCCGCTGCTGGACGATGATCTGGTGGCGCTGTCCTGTCGCATTCCGTCAGCACAAAAACTGCGAGGTTCGACTCTGCGCTGGTTCTACAAGCAAGCAGTACGGGACTTTCTGCCCCATGCCATCCTCACCAAGAAAAAGCAGGGCTTCGGCCTGCCGTTTGGAATCTGGACCCGCTCTGAGCCGCGTCTGCTGGCAATCACCGACGACGCGCTGGAATCATTGAAGCAGCGCGGCTGGTTTCAACCGGCCTTTCTCGACCGGGTGCGCCAGCTTCATCGCCAGGCCCACGCCAGTTATTACGGGGAAATGGTCTGGATTCTGACGATGCTGGAGTTGTGGCTACGGGCCAATAGTCACGCTGCAATCAATCAGCGGGTTTAAGCTCATGAGCTTTCCCGCGCCCGCATCAACTAGTGTTTTCGAAGAACTCAGGACTTTCGCTTGCCGTCATTCCCGCGTCAGCGGGAATCCAGTAAGCCACTGAAAAAATTGGATACCCGCTTTCGCGGGTATGACGACTTTAAGGGGCTTGGCGAAAGTCTTACCGTCATTCCCGCGTCAGCGGGAATCCAGTAAGCCACTGAAAAAATTGGATACCCGCTTTCGCGGGTATGACGACTTTAAGGGGCTTGGCGAAAGTCCTGCTTTCAATTCTAAAGATCGAGGCAAACTCCCGATGAGATTGTGTCCCAACGAAATCGAGGCGATTGCACAGGCGGCTAAAGAAGCCTTTCCGCCGGGAACAGGCATTTTTCTATTCGGTTCTCGCCTGGATGATCAGGCGCGAGGCGGCGACATTGACCTGCTGGTGGAACCGCCAATGGCCTGGTCTCCCCGGCAAGTCGTCGACCGGCGAACCCGGTTTATTGCGACCTTGTACCGTCTGCTTGAAGAACAACGCATTGATGTGCTGATTGCGCCGGCAGACGCATCGGATCCTCGCGCCATCGTCGATCACGCCCGGAACCATCGTGTTGCCTTGGTGCAAATATGAATGCCGAAGACAAGCTGGCGGCTGCATTGTGGGAAGCGGATCGCCATCTGCAAACGCTCCAGGAGGCTTTGAAGGAATGGGAAGCCGACCCGGTAGCCGGATGGGAGGCGCTGGATGCCGACCGGCTAAAGGTTCGACTGGTGGATCAACTGCTGTTTCGTTTCACCAAGCTTCAGGATGCCTTGGGCGAACGGCTGATCCCCGGAACCTTGAACCTGCTGCAAGAACCGTTTGAACCATGGCCGATGCGCGACCGTCTCAATCGTTTGGAAAAGCTCGGGTTTTTAGACGTGAATCGGTGGTTGGCCTGGCGGGAAATTCGCAACCGGCTGGCCCACGAATACCCGGATCAGCCGGAGATGCGCTTCGCAGCGTTGCTGGCCGCCATCGATGCAGCCAGGAATTTGGCAGAACTGTATGAACGCTGGCGTCAGCAGATCCGGGAAAACCAGCGCTCCAATCCCTCTTAATAACCAGGATTTTCGCTTTCCGTCATTCCCGCGTCAGCGGGAATCCAATAACCTGTTGAAAAGGCTGGATACCCGTTTTCACGGGTATGACGACACAAGGTTTATTAGCGAAGGTTCTGATAACAATACAATACTCACGCGGTGCCCGCCAAAGCCTGATAAATCGGCGCATAGCGCTTCACGCTGGCTGTCCAATTCCGTTCGGTTTCCACAAAGCGCCGCCCATTCGCCTTGAGCAACGGCCCGCGTTCGGGTTGATCCAATAGGGCGAGGATCTTGGCGGCAAGGTCATCGGCATCGCCCGCGTGAAACAGCACCCCGGTTTCACCATCGCGGATCAATTCCCGGTGGCCACCCACATCAGAAGCGATAAACAATTGCCCTTGCGCCATCGCTTCCAACGGTTTCAACGGCGTCACCAGTTCAGTCAGCCGCATGGACAGCCGGGGATACACCAGCACGTCGATCAGATCGTAATAGCGGTTCACTTCAGCATGGGGCACCCGGCCGGTGAACACCACCTGATTCGCGATGCTTAAGCTCCGCGCCTGTGCCTTGAGCGCCTGTTCCTGCGGGCCGCCGCCGACCAGTAGCACTCGAATATCCGGCATTTGCGTCAGCAGCGCCGGCAGGGCGTCGAGCAGCAGCGCCAGTCCCTCATAGGCATAGAACGAACCGATAAAGCCCAACACTCGCGCCCCTCGCTCGCGCCCCTCGCCTCCGGGGGGAGAGGGGCTGGGGGAGAGGGGGCTGACCCATAAACCCAGTCGGGCTTTTAGCGCCAGATCCGGTTCGCCGCCCAGGCTGAACTGGCTGATGTCCACCGCATTAGGGATTACCGTCACTTTTTCCGCTGGAATGCCGCGACCGACGATATCGCTGCGCAAACCCTCACAGATACAGGTCACCGCATCAGCGCGTTTAAGCACATGAGTTTCCAGCGCCCGCGTCAGCCGGTAGCGCACACTGCCCTCGCGAGTTGTGCCGTGATCGACTGCGGCGTCTTCCCAAAATGCCCTTACTTCATAGACCAGCGGCAGGCGATAACGGCGGGCGACCGACAGCGCCGCCAAACCGTTCAGCGCCGGTGAGTGAGCGTGCAACACCTCGGGCTTTACCTGCTCGACGACTTCGGCCAACCGTCGAGTCAAACCTCGGACAATCGCTGCTTGATTCAGCACCGGCCATTGCGCCCACCGCGCTGTTGCAGGCGGGGTGCGAAAAAAGTGCAGACCGTCGGCGGTTTCTTCCGGCGCGGACGTTGCACCTTGTTTGGCACCGGTAATATGAAACGTCTCCCAGCCCAAGCGCCGCTGCTCGTGCAGAATAGCGGCGGTGCGAAAAGTGTAGCCGCTGTGCAGAGGCAGGGAATGGTCAAGAATGTGGAGGATGCGCATCTTTCATCGGCTCATTATTTTTATCAGGAATCTGCTGTTCAATGATAAACAAGGGACGCGCTTTCGTCTCCATATACGTCTTGGCGAGATACTCCCCAATCACGCCAATTCCGAGCAGTTGAATCCCCCCCATCAGGTAAATGGGTACTACGGTGGAGGCCCAGCCAGGCACCGCTTGATCTGAGAATAACCGAATCCCAATCGCCCAAACGGTGATTGACAGACTACCCAGAAAAATCATAAACCCGGCAACGGTGATCATCCGTAAGGGCACTGCCGAAAATGAGGTGATACCCTGCCACGCTAAAGAAAGCATTTTTCTCAGAGGATACTTCGATTCACCCGCGAATCGCTCTTTTCGTTGGTAATAAACAATCGATGAGGAAAACCCCAGCAGTGGAATAACCGCTCTCAGAAAAAGATTGACTTCGCGGAACTGCCGCAATGCTTCAATGGCCCGACGACTCAGCAGGCGATAATCGGCATGGTTAAAAACCACTTCAACCCCCATCATTACCAATAGCCGATAATAACCTTCTGCGGTCATCCGCTTAAAGCGGGTATCCCTATCGCGCTGCTTTCTAACTCCATAGACGATATCCTTGCCCACATTAAATTCTTCAACCATCTGTTCAATCGCATTCAGATCATCCTGCAAGTCCGCATCAATGCTGATCACCGCATCGCCTTCCGCGTGCAGTAATCCCGCCAGCAGCGCATTCTGATGCCCCCGATTGCGTGATAATTTAATCCCATGTACCCGACTATCTATGGCAACCTGCTGTGCAATTAAAGACCAGGTTCGATCCTGACTGCCATCATCCACTAAATAAACACGACTGGCCTCCGAGATAAGCTGCCTGTGCGCCAGATCATCCAAAAAAGAAAAAAGACGCTTGGTCATTTCCGGCAAAACAGCTTCTTCGTTGTAGCAGGGTACGACTATCGCAAGCACGATCATTGTTGTTTCCACTCCGAGCAGGAGGCTCAACCTTAACCATAATGGGTAATGAGATACAAACCGGCGAGAACAAACAGGATTCCAACCATGCCTCCAGCAGCAAGGCGTTCCCCTAACAGCATCACTCCCCCTAGATAAACTAGCACGAAACTGAGGGCTGTAAAGGCATAGACATTGACCAAACTCTCCTTGGATAAGGTATAGATCCAGATCAAGGTGCCAAATCCATAAAGAAGAATGCCAATCAGCAGTGGAACATTCAGGAATTCGGCCCAATGCTCACGCCCGCGAGCGCCGATCTTAAACAGGAGTTGACCCCCGGCGGCGGCGACAGCGGCCAAACTAAGCAGTAACACCGAAATCCGGTTCATAGAGCAGCCTCGATTGGGTCAACCGCGCCTTGCCCGTGATACGTAACTCTCCTTAATTTTGGCTAACTTTGTCATTACCGAGGCAGGAAGGAAACTGACCGCCCACTTGCGTAACCGGTAGGGCCATGGAGATAAATCACGCAACTTTTCTCCGTCAGGCACCCGGCAACGGGCTATTGCAGCCGGCAAGATAGCGATACACGCCGCAGAAACATATAGAAACGGGTTATAGCGATACCACAGTTCGATCTGATCATCGTTGATCAATAAGGGTCTTAAAAAATCGAACGGTATATAGCCATGACGAGCGAATTGTTGGCGCCAAAACGGGTAATCCTGTTCGTTGATATGATGATCGCCGCCTTGTCCCTTGGGGGCCGCCGAGAACAGCACGATATCGCCATGTTCGACCAGGCTATCTACCAGAATCGCAGCACTGGGTAGCGGCAGATGTTCAGCGACCTCAAGGCACTGAACCAGGTCGAACCGTCTTCCAAGGGTGAAACCGTGAGCAAGATCAGCCGGTTTGAACGAATCGGGTGGAATCAGCAGGCTGGTTTGGCTTACGTAATCACCATCAATGCCCATGATGTCGTTGACACCCAGTCGCTTCCACACCGACAGCCAAGCGCCTTGACCACAGCCTACATCCAAAATACTGCTGATAGCCCAGTGCTGTAGCAGATGCGGCAGTACCCGTTCTGCTGAACGCACTGCGCCAGAATTTACATAGTCGAAAAACGTAGCATCATAGGTTGTCATAAATCTTTCTCGCTAGAGATAGAACTCTGCTCAATTTTATGCTCTGGTGTGAGCGTCAAGATTGAGCAGAGAATAGAAATAATGAATCTTCGTGCGGCGAATAACTGTATATACTGACATGCAATCTTAGTATAGGTTTTTTGTCACTGGTTGGCACGGTAGGAAATAGAAAAACCTACAGCACTACAATTCCATGAATCAATATATTCTGTGAGATAGTAATGTATGAACAACTGTCTGTAAATAATATTTATCGTTGTTCAGTATTGCGCAGGAATTTTAGGTATTGATTGAAGGCAAAGAAAAAATGAGAGTACAGATATTGAAAAGGCGACTACGATAGTGATCTTCAGTGAAACACTTTGGTACGCACTCTTACCGATGATAACCAGTGCACCTCCAAGCGTCGGCAAGATAGCCAGCAAGTATCTACCTTGTGGTTGATAATCCCACAACCAGCTAAATAGTACCGATGCAGCGATGATAGTTATTATACCTACCATCATGACAAGCGGAATACCGTAGGGATTGGTATCTACCATGCGTCGATAAGCTAATATAAAGATTGAAGCAACAAGGAATAAAAAAGCCGTAGCGATAGCAGAAGAAACCAACTTATGCGGGTAAATATTCATGTATCCATAGACTCCGAAAAAACTCCTCATTGAACTTCCCAACCAGTTGCGTTCAGTGTAAAAAACTTTAAGGCTAATCCCTTGCTTTTTCATCATATAATCTTTACTTGAATTTCCGTCTATTATCGAACTCGGCTTGTATTTTTGAACGGCTGTGAGTTCAAAAATTTTGCGAATTTCTTCAGATCTTTTCTCTGAAAGAGGTAAGTCATTTTCCCGGTATTCATCTGCCATTTTTAGGCTAAATGTTATGACCGCACTAAATATAGCAATCATTTACAGGTTGTGGAATTTTTCAACACACCCTTCTGAAAAAT
>NZ_CBTK010000003.1 GCF_000531125.1 Candidatus Contendobacter odensis Run_B_J11
TTAATGTTGGCAACTAATTGATAGTATTATACTTTAAGACCCCTTGAAATACCAGAGAGCCGTTATTTAGTGGCTTAAAAAGTCGAGGGTTTAATCTGGAAGAGACTCATGTGACGGACCCTGAGCGGATTAAACGACTTTTAATCATTCCGGTGATTACTTTTTGTTGGGCGCATCGCATCGGTGAGTGGCAGCATGATTCAGTTAAACCGATTAAAGTAAAAAAACATCTACGTTTTTCTAAAAGTATCTTTAAAACTGGTTTGGATTTTATTCGTAATGCTATATTTAATCCTACCTCCTTATTTAATCTCGCTGCTTTATTTCACTTCCTTGATTTTAATCATTTTAACTCTTCAAGTTAATTTTTGTCATGTACAGAGTATGATATATTAAAAGAAGCGGGACTTAGTTGGCATCAAACTCAAGCGATCAATCCGAAACGGGATGAAGATCAAGTTCTACTGAAGCGGGAAGAGCTTAAAAAAAACTTGAGGAGCGTCAGGACGAGATAGTGGCTGGTCAACTTGTTGTTTTTGCTGAAGATGAGTGTCATTTGTTATCGGGTGATACCCTCGGTTGTGTGTGGGGAAGAAAAAATGAAAGAACGGAGGTTCCGATTAAAAATGCTAGAGACAAACAAACTTATTATGGGGCACTCAATCTTTATAATAAAGATTTTGTTCTCGCTCCCTGTAAGAAAGGAAATGGAGAAAATACGGTTTTATTTATCAAAAAATTACGGGATCTTAATCCGGATAAGAAGCTGATGATTATTTGGGATGGGGCTAGTTATCATCGCTGTCAAGAAGTTCATGATTACTTGAGTGAAGTCAACCAAGACCTAGATAAAAAAATTGGAAAGTGACTTGCCTTTTGTTTGCGCCGAATGCTCCTGATCAAAATCCGGTTGAAGATGTTTGGTTAAGAGGAAAAAATTTTCTACGAAAGAATTTTTATAAAAATAAAACATTTAATCAAGTTAAATGCTGTTTTTTTAATTTCATTAATAAAAAGATTTTTGATTTCAAAAAAATAGAATGGTATCTAAAAATTCCACAACCTGCATAGGAAGGCTATAGTCTTCCCAATTGATATCCATACATACATTGTAACTACCTACCCTCAAACGCCAGCCGAAGGGTATCGAACGGATTGATGCCGTTCAG
>NZ_CBTK010000004.1 GCF_000531125.1 Candidatus Contendobacter odensis Run_B_J11
TTTGTATGCCCACCAAAAATCATAGAGTTACCGCAATTGACTCCGAATTTATTGAGGCATAAAAAGTGGTTTATGATCGACAACATTCTGTTTTTAAACAGAATTTATACCCCTGCAATTCCCAAAGAGCCAGTCCAGCTTCCGTACTCCGTTGATAAACTTGGTTTTACTGTAATAAACGTCGGCCAGTACATAACGAATACCTGCTGGAAAAGCTGGAGAATCCGGTTGAAGATGCTTTAAATAGTCGTCCACACGGGTTTCTTTTTTAGGAGAATCCAATTTCGGTGTTTGGCGACTGGAGAGGTGATACGCCGTGTTGTCATCGATATCGACTAAGGCCAGTGTAGAAATTTCCAACCCTTTTTCAGCGCGCCCTTGTGCGCCCTTGTAAAAGGAATTTAAGCCATAAGTACATGGGCCACTTTTTGGAATAAAAGTAGCGTCAATGGCGACCGCAAATGTAGAATTATGGGTAAGGGTTTCTGCTAGACTAAGCCGATTAAATTCGACAAAATTGAAGGGCCTACGGAACCCCCGGGAATAGGTTTTTTCATGTAACCCACTATAACGGCTTAGATTACGAAAATTCGCCTTTCCCGGTAGATACATCAGCGTCGTGAGTACCACAATCAGAAACGTGCGTTGGGGTTTCAGGACTGTGGACATTTTCTTTAAAACAGTGTCTATTAGCAACATGGGAACCTTTGGGTTAGGTTTGAAATGTCGTTATGGTAAACAACCTTTTACCATACCAAAGGTTCCCTTTTCACATCAATCAGCTAGATAAAACTGTCCGAAGTATTGTTTAGGAAACCCCGAAAAATATGATTATGAGTATGAGCGTAAAGGGGTTAATAACGTGTTTATGGTTTTTGAACCCTTAGACGGCCAATGGCACGTCAGTGTCACCGATCACCGGACCAAGGTCGATTGGGCAAACTGTGTGAAAGACATCGTCGATCTTCATTATTCTGAAGCGGCCAAGATCACCTTGGTCATGGCTAATTTGAATACGCATAAACCGTCCTCACTGTATGAAGCTTTTCCGCCAGAAGAAGCCCGACGCTTGTTAAACAAGTTAGAATTTCATTCTACCCCAAAGCATGGGAGCTGGCTCAACATGGCAGAAATAGAATTTAGTGCTTTAAAACGTCAATGTTTGGATTGTCGTGTTCCAAACCAAGAGACTTTAAAGCAAAAAATCGCTGACTGAAAACAGCATAGAAATGAGAAAATGATCAAAGCAAATTGGCAATTCAAAACCGAAGATGCACGAGTTAAACTCAGAAAATTATATCCATCAATTAAAAACTGATATAGCACTACGCCGTCGCTCCACAAAAAGACTGTTACCGCTGATCAGCTTGGCCTGGTGCTTGGCTTCGGCTGCCAAGGCGGCGACATCATGATGTGAACGGCAATCGTCGATGTCGGGCTGAACCACACCGATGGACAGGCTAAGCAGCGGAAAAAACTGTTCCTGGTCGCGCCGGTCATGAGCCATGATTCCTCCCCGATGCTGATCGTCCTCGGTGTAGAAACGGGGCGCGGCTTGACCGAAGACCTCAAGAATGTGTTCGCAGCGCGGGCGCCAGTCCGGGCTTGCAAAGATTACGATGAAGTCGTCGCCGCCGATGTGACCGACAAAATCCTGTTCCGGATCGGTGTGGGTCACCAGGATCTGGCCGACCTGTTGAATGAGTTGATCGCCTTTCTGATAGCCATACACATCATTAAAGGGCTTGAAATGGTCGAGATCGCAGTAGGCAACTGCGAACGGTCGGCGGGATTTGAGCGCCGCTTCGATTCGGTCCTGAATGGGCACGTTGCCCGGCAGCAGAGTCAGGGGATTGGCGTAACGAGCTTCGTGGACGCGCAGATCAGTGATCTTTTCCAGCAGATTCAGGGTCCAGCCCAGCCCGCTGTAGCACCGGTCGCGGACAATGATAAAGGCGTGAGGATCGCTAAACCGATCCGTGCGGCCGGTCACCAGCCGACTGGCATCTTCAAGCAATAATTCTTCGGGGATGATCAACGGTTTTGGATCCATGAACAGGATGGCCGGTTTTCTGCCGTGCAACTCCCGGCCAAAATTCGATAAAAAAATATCCATGAAATCCAGGCGGCGGATCAGGCCGATGGGCTGTTTATCCTGAACAACCGGTAAATAGTACAAATCCTTATTCCGGCGAAGGATCGTGCCTACCGCATCGACGGTTAAATCGGGCGCGATGCTGGGATTGGGCGTGACCAGACAGCTCACCGTTTTCGGAAGCGGCGAGCGATTTTCAGCATATCCTTGCGGCAAAGCCATAAGCCTTCAAGCCTCGGTGAGTTCGACGGCATCTTGCACGTCGCTGAAGCCTTGCCGAATCCATCCTGCGACGAAATCGGCTGCGGGTACGGGCTGTCCAAAGAAGTAGCCCTGTGCCAGATCGCAGCCCTGATCCAGCAGGATCCGGCGCTGCTCGTCGGTCTCCACCCCTTCGGCGACCACCTGGAGACCGAGGCCGTGGCCGTGGCCGAGAGCAATAATTGTGGCGGCCAGGGTGCGGTCGTCGGGATCGCTGACCAAATCGCGCACGAAGCTTTGATCGACCTTCAGCGCGGTCAGGGGCAGGCGCTTGAGGTAGCTCAGGCTGGAGTAGCCGGTGCCGAAGTCATCGATGGCCAGACCTACCCCCAGCCGTTCCAGCGCCAATAGGGTCTCCTCCGTATTTGGCCCAATCTCCAGCAGGCTGGACTCGGTCAGTTCCAGCTCCAGCGCTTGCGGAGGCAGACTGTGGGCCGCGAGCAGACCCTGAATCTGCGCCACCAAGCCCGAATTGCGGAAATGACGGGCGGCCAGGTTCACCGCCACGGTCAAGGGGGGTAGCCCCGCATCGCGCCAGGCCGCCTGTTGTCGACAGACTTCTTTCAGCATCCAGTCACCCAGTTCGGCGATGAGATCACTGGCTTCCGCCAGCGGGATGAAGCGCCCCGGCGGGATCAGGCCATGGTCGGGATGACGCCAACGCACCAGCGCTTCGGCGCCGATGATCTGGCTGTCACTCAGCCGCACCTTGGGCTGGTAATAGGCGCACAACTGGCTCGCAGCGATAGCCCGGCGCAGTTCCGATTCCAGCACCAGCCGCTCGAAGGCGGCAGCGTTCATTTCCTGGGCGTAGAACGTCCGAGTATTACGCCCGTTCTGTTTGGCCTGATGCAGCGCGGCATCAGCATTTTTCAGCAGATCGGTGACGTTCGAGCCGTCATGGGGATAGAGGGCGATACCGATGGACACGGTGATCCGCAGAGAATGGCGAGCTACCGGGAAGGGTTGACGGAACGCGGCCAGTATTTTGTCCGCCACCCGCAACGCGCGCTCCTGATCGGTTTCCGGCAGCAGCAGCACGAATTCATCGCCGCCTATCCGGCAGACCGTATCCGTATCTCCTGTGAGGGTCTTGAGCCGCGCCGCCACCTGCACCAGCAGAATGTCGCCTTCGGTGTGACTGAGCACATCATTGATCTCCTTGAAGCGGTCCAGGTCGAGAGACAGCAGCGCCAGCGCCTCGTGCCGTCGCGCCGTCAGCGCCAGCGCCAGTTCGGCGCGCTGACCCAGCAACGCCCGGTTCGGCAGATCGGTCAAGGCGTCGTGATAGGCCAGATGTTCGATGCGTTGTTCGGCAGCCTTCTGGTGGGTGATATCGGTGGCGACGCCGACGTAGTGGCTGGGCCGACCGGACGCATCCCGCACTTCGCTGATCGTGGTTAGGACCGCATAGGTTTCGCCGTCCTTGCGTTGGTTCCAGAACTCGCCCTGCCAGAAACCCTTGCGACCTACAACCTCCCACAGCGGGGCAGAGTGGGCGTCCGCATACCGCCCGGATTTCAGGAAACGGGGGTTGCGTCCCAGCACTTCCGCTTCCGAGTAGCCGCTCAGTGCGGTGAAGGCGGGATTGACTGCAACGATGTTGCGCTCAGTATCGGTAATGAAGATGGCGTCCCGGGTCGCTTCGAACATCGCCGCCGCCAGCCGCTGCCGTTCTCCGGTGCGTCGCCGCTCGGTGATGTCCCGACCGGCGCCTCGATAGCCGCTAAAGCATCCCCTCTCATCGAACTGCGGTTGACCGTTGATGCTGAGCCAGCGCTCTTCCCCCGCATCGGTGCGAATGCAGTACTCGAATTTCCGAAAGGGTTGATGAGCGTCCAGCATCGCGCGGTGCGCCGCCCACTGTTCAGGGGTCAGGTTGGTGGACAATTCCCAGCGGGTCTTGCCCAGCAGCTCGGTAGAGGGAATGTGGGTCTGCGCTAACCCCGTGGAGAAATAGGTGAATCGGAACTGCGCGTCCTGCTCCCAAAACCAGTCCGAAGTCATCTCCAAGAGATCGCGGAAGCGGGCCTCGCTCGCCCGCAGCCTGGCCCGCAGTTCGATTTCTGTATGCTGATACTCGTTTAAGAGCTGGCGTAGCCGCGCTACGACTGAGGCTGGAGCCGAGATATTGATACTGTTCATAATGAGCTATTCCCGATTCACTCAGTGAGATACCAATTTCATCAGTACATTGTTATATTTTTATTGCTATTACTCGACTCATGCCGATTAAATCAGCGGGGCGACCATGAACGGCAAAACGATTCTGATCACGGGCTGTTCCTCAGGCATTGGCCTTTGCGTGGCCCGTGGTTTGAAAACACGCGGCTGGCGAGTATTCGCCACCGCGCGGCAGTTGGCAGACGTAGCTCGGTTGCAGGCGGAAGGATTGGAAAGCCTGGCGCTGGATCTGCGCGATTCCGCTTCAATTCAGGCAGCGGTAGCGGAAATTCTCGACCGCACCGACGGGCGGCTGGATGCGCTATTCAACAATGGCGCTTATGGTCAGATGGGCGCGGTAGAGGACTTGAGCCGTGAGGCGCTGCGGGAGCAGTTTGAGACCAATCTGTTCGGGACGCTGGAACTGAGCAATCAGGTGATTCCGATCCTGCGCCACCAGGGCGGGGGACGGATTCTGTACAACAGTTCAGTGCTGGGGCTGGTGGCGTTGCCCTATCGCGGGGCCTATACCGCCAGCAAGTTTGCTTTGGAGGGACTGGTGGATACCTTGCGGCTGGAATTGATCGGTACCGGTATCCATGTTTGCCTGATTGAACCGGGGCCAATTCTCAGCCGGTTTCGCGACAATGCCCATATCGCTTACCAGCGTCACATCCGCGCTGAAAACAGTCCGCACCGGGAAAAATATGCCGCGATGGAAGCGCGGCTGCTCAAGGAAGGACCAGCGGCGCCCTTTACGTTGCCACCGGAGGCGGTGTTGGAGAAAGTGATTCATGCGCTGCAAAGTCGCCGCCCCCACCCACGCTATCCGGTAACGGTGCCGACCTGGCTGTTTACGGTGCTGCGGCGGTTGCTGCCGACCCGTGCGCTGGATGCAGTGCTGCGGCGGGCGGGCGGCGACGGGCGGCGGTAATGATTCAGGTCTGAGAGTGAGGGTTGTTCAGGTTGCGCCCGGCGCTTCCGCCGCGCCCCTTGATTGCGCCATGGCGGTTACCACCGGGCGTAGTTCCAGCCACCACTGTTCTTTGGGTCGTCGGTAGGTCCAATCCACCATCTCCGCCATCCGGCTCAGCGGGAAGACCGTCACTTTACCTTCAACCAGGCCGATAAACGCCCCCTCTGTCGTGCCGCGTTCCAGTTGCTCGATCAGGAAGTTGATGCAATGCGCGGCCAGCCGGGTCGCCAGAATGCGGTCGTAGGGTGAGGGGTTGCCACCCTGCTGGATGTGGCCCAGCACCGCGTTGCGCACGTCGAACAAGTCGCGGCCTTCCTCCTCAAACAGCGCGCACATGAAGTCAGTGGTGTAATGCGGGTTGGCGCGCTCATTGCGGATGGTCAGATAGAGCCGCCGGCCATCGTGGAAACTTTCGACCATGTGTTCGACTTCGGCTTGCAGATCCTTGAGCGTCACGCCCTCCTCATGCAAGTAGACCCGCTCCGCTCCGCCGGCCAGACCGCTCATCAGCGCCAAATAACCGCAGTAGCGCCCCATCGTTTCCACTACAAAACAGCGCCGCGCCGCCATCGCCGACTGTTTGATTCGGTCCAGCGCCTCAACAATGGCGTTGATCGCGGTATCCGCGCCGATGCTCAGTTCCGATCCGGGCACGTTGTTATCAATCGTGGCTGGCAGGCAAATCATCGGAATCTTGAAGGCCGGGTAGCGGTCGCGTTCGCTGTATAGCGTGTGCGCCGCTTTGTAAGCCATCCAGCCGCCAATAATCAGCAGGCCGTCAATCCGGTGGTTCTCAATCGCCCGGGCCACGGCGTAAAGCTGCTCGACGGTGGGGATATTCCGGCTGGTGCCCAGTTCAGAACCGCCCAGCGCGGTCCAGCCTTCGACATCGCCCCAGGTCAGCTCCTCAATTCGACCCGCTATCAGTCCCTCGAAACTGCCGCGCACCCCCAGCAGGGTATAGCCGCGATCCAGACCAAAACGAACCGCAGCGCGAACCGCAGGATTCATTCCCGGTGCTAGTCCACCGGCGTGAATAATCGCCAGGCGGCGCGGGCGAGTGGGTGGGGTGACACTAGGTGAGGCTTCGGCCATCGCCTTGAAAATCTCAAACATCTCGGTAAAGCTGCCGCCGCGTAACTCCATCGCTTTGGCGTAATTCTGTTCAGCAATCATCCGAGCGACGGCGCGGGTGAGTTCAACGCACTGCATCAGCGGCACCCGCCGAATGCGGTTATAGCGGATGCCGATCAATTGCGGTTCGGTGTCGGGCGTGGCCGAAAGCACTTCCTCGACGGCGGTATAGCCCAGCAAGGTACTCATCCAGCGGTCGAAAGCGCTAGGGGTGCCGCCGCGCTGCACATGACCGAGAATGGTCACGCGGGTGTCCTCGCCCAGCCGCTCCTCCAGCACCTGCCGCACATAATCGCAACTGATGGGGTGGCCGGCGCGGTCGTGAGCACCCTCGGCGACCACTACAATACTGTCGCGGCGACCGGCGGCCCGTCCGTTGCGCAACAATTCGCACATCCGTTCTTCCCAGCCTTCGGACGGGGGATTTTCGGGAATCAGCACATAGTCGGTTCCACCAGCAATGGCACTCATCAACGCCAGATAACCGCAATGTCGCCCCATAACCTCGACTACGAAGCTGCGCTGATGACTGGCGGCGGTGCTGGCGATGGCGTCAATGGCTTCGATGATCCGGTGCAGGGCGGAATCAGCGCCGATGGTCATATCGGTGCCGACCATATCGTTGTCAATCGAGCCGACCAGACCAGCGATCATCAGCGCTGGATGTCGTTGAGCGGTTTGCTCATCAATTTCGTCGTTCTGGTGCAGTTCCGCGACCAGATCCGGCCATTCCCGGCGGAATTCATCAGCGCCGGACAGACTGCCATCGCCGCCGATGATGACCAGCCGATCAATGCCATGCCGGATCAAGTTAAGTGCGGCACGTCGCCGACCCGCCCGTTCGCGGAAGGCGGCGCAGCGGGCGGTGCCGATGATGGTGCCGCCACGATGCAGGATGCTGCCGACATCATCCCAGGACTGCGGCCGGATCCGGTCACCGCCGTCCACCATGCCTTGATAGCCTTCGTAAACGGCGTAAACCGCCGCGCCCATGTGCAGCCCGGTGCGGACCACGGCGCGAACCGCCGCATTCATACCTTGGGCGTCGCCACCGCTGGTGAGAACGCCGATGCGTTTGGGTGAATTGCTGGTCATTTTGGAATTTCCCTGTTGGTTGAGAAGGAATAGCGCGAAGAGTAACCCGCCATTCCTTCCACCGTGTTAACGCAACTTAACGCAGCAGCGCCAGGAACATCCCGGCGGCCACTGCTGAGCCGATTACGCCGGCCACGTTGGGACCCATCGCCGCCATCAGCGGGTTCACCCGGCCTTCAGTGTGATCAGAAACGAACTTCTGCACTACCCGCGCTGACATTGGCACTGCCGACACGCCCGCCGCGCCGATGCACGGGTTGATCCGCTTGCCCTCCGGCAGGAACCGGTTCAGCAACTTGGCGAACAGAATGCCGCCCGCAGTGCTGCACGAGAACGCAATGGCTCCCAGCACCAGGATAAACAAGGTGCGCGGTTGCAGGAAGTTGCCTCCATCCATGGTGGAGCCGACCACCAGGCCAAGAAAGATAGTGACGATATTGATCAACGCGCCGCCAGCCGTCGTACTCAGCCGGTCGGTGACCCCGGATTCGCGCAGCAAGTTGCCAAACATCAACATCCCGATCAATGGCGCGGCGGAAGGAATCGCCAGACTGGACAGCACGGTGACGAACACGGGAAAGATGATCACCGCTTCCCGCGACACCGGGCGGGCTTGCGGCATATTGATTTCCCGTTCTTCCGGGGTGGTCAGCAGCCGGATGATCGGCGGCTGAATCACCGGCACCAGCGCCATGTAGCTGTAAGCGGCCACCGCCACCGCACCCATCAGATGCGGGGCGAGAATCGCCGTCAGAAAAATGGTGGTGGGACCGTCCGCGCCGCCGATGATGCCGATGGACGCCGCTTCTTCAGCGGTGAACCCGAACAGGTAGAACGCGCCCAGCGCCGCCACGAAAATTCCCAACTGGGCCGCCGCACCCAGCAATAAGGTGATCGGACGACTCATCAGCGGACGGAAGTCGGTGAGCGCGCCGACGCCGAGGAAGATGACCGGCGGCAGCAATTGGGTCTTGATCCCCATGTTGTAGATGAATTGGAACAAGGGAACGGTTTGACCCGGCTCGGCGTGGTAGCCGCTCGAGGCGCTGAGCATCGCTTCCGGCAGATTGGCCAGCATCGCCCCAAAGCCAATCGGGATCAGCAGCAGCGGCTCGTAGTCCTTTTTCACCGCCAGGTACATCAGCGTCCCGGCGACGACGAACATCACCATGTTCTGCCAGCTCAGGCTGCGGAAACCGCTCTGGGCGATCAGTTCCAGCAAAGTATCCATATCACCCGCCAATGCTCAGGATGGGCTTGTCGGCGGAGACCGAGCTGCCCAAATCCGCATGAATTTCCACGATGACCCCCTCGCAGGGAGCGCGCACGTCGTGCTTGGCTTTCATCGCCTCGACCGCAGCGACGATATGGCCTTTTTGCACCCGTTCCCCCACTTTGACATGGATATCCACCAGTTCCACTTTGCCTTCAAACGGCGAGAACACCGGTGTGGTCTGGCTGGCGACGGCGGGTGCAGCGACTGGCGCGGGCGTAGCGATTGCGGTTGCAGGGGCGGCGGCGGTTGAACCCGCTACAGCCGGCGGATCAATGGTGACGCGGAACGTGCGGGTGAAGCCGCCTTCGACCACGGTGCATTGGGTGGTCATCGGCGTGGTGAAGGCGGGCGCAGCGACGGTCGCTGCTGGAGCGGGAGCAGTGGGCGCGGCGGGCGCAATTTCCGCCGGTTTGTCCTTGGATTTCAGCGGCAGATTGATCTTGGCCTTGCCGGTCAACAAGCGGATGCCTTCGTTCAGCTCCATGTTCTTACCGGGGACAATGGCGGAAGCGACCAGGAAGATATTTTCTTCGGTCAGCGCCAGCTTGCGCTCGCGCAGCGCCTCCTCGGCGAGGGCGATGCTGTCCGGGGCTTTTTCCAGCGGGTCGCCGTCGAACGGTTCCAGCTTGAGTTGCTCGATGGCCAGTTTGATCACTGCCGGGTCTGGCGCTTCCGGGGTACGGCCAAAGTAGCCCAGCACCGAGCGGCCATAACCGGCGTCGATCTTCTTCCAGCGCCCGTGCAGCACATTGTTAAACGCCTGCAACCAGTATTGCTGACTGCCGGGGGTGACGCTGGTCCACGCGCCGCCGGCCCGCACCACTTCGGGGAATTCGGCCAGCACTTCACCGTAGCGGTTCAGAATGCCGGCTTCTGCCATCATCTGGACATTGGGGCCAATCGCACCGCCTGGCATCGGGAAGTTGACAACCCGCGCATCGGCGGAAGTGGTCACCGGGTTGAACGAGTACTCCTTCAAGCCTTCATCCAGCAATTTTTCCAGCTCATCCATCTTGCTGGCGTCAATATCGAGCGCGTAGCCGGTGCCCTTGAGCGCGTGCCACATCGAGCGCACATCGGGTTGCGCGGTGCCGGAGGCCAGCGGCCGCACTGACAGGTCAATTCGATCCACGCCCCCGGCGATGCCTGCCATGTAGCAGGCGACTGCCATGGACGCGGTGTCGTGGGTATGCATGGATAAAGGAATTTCAGAGGGCAGAATTTTCTTCAGACCCTTGGCGGTTTCGTAGCAGGTGTGCGGGTCAGTGGTGCCGGAGGCGTCTTTCATGCACACCGAGTCGAAATGGATACCGCTGGACAGCAGCTTTTGCACCAAGCGGATATAAAAATCCGGGGTATGCACCTGGTCGGATTGATAGGGCAATCCCATCATCGCCACACACACCTGATGGTGCATTCCGGCGTCCACAATCGGCTGGCCGGTCTTGACCAGGTTATCTACATCGTTCATGAAATCGAAATTGCGGTCAATGGTGGTGCCGTGCTTCTTCATCAACCGGGCCTGCATTTCCAGCGCCTTGAGCCGTTGCGTCGTCAGGGTGACGCCGGAAACCGAACGGGTGAGAATTTGCAGATCGGCGTTGGGACCGACCGCGTCGCGCATCTTGTCCATACAGACGAAGGGATCTTCGCCCGCGTAGAAGTAGGGTGCCTGATAGCGGGCGCCGCCGCCGAATTCAAAGTGGCGGATGCCCATCGCCGCTGCCGCCTGCATGGCGGGCAGCACATCATCAACGCGCACATTGCCGCCGAACACGCTTTGAAGACCATCGCGAAAAGCGGTCAACATCACGCAGATTTTTTTAGGGAATGGGGCAAAGATCATGGTAACTCCAAAAGAAGGTTAGCGAATTTCTTCGATGTGGGTGACGCGAGCGCCAGGGGCGATGGCATTCACTGCTGAGGCAATGGCGACGGCGATCACCGGGTCAGCGACTCGAGTATCCGTTTGCGCCGCGCGCCCGACCGGTAACGCACGTTCAGTCTGCGGCGTGCGTTCGGGGAACAGTTCGATCAAGCCACGCAGGGCGCCGGCCAATAATGAAAGCAGGCCCATGACTGCGATGAAGGCATTGAAGCAAATCAAGAAAAGATTGGGATTTTCCATAATGCACGTTCCTGCTGCGCCATATCGGCGATTTTTAAGGGTTAAGCAGCCATAGTTGGGGGTTTGTGCGGACAGATTTAAGCATAGCGGTTGTTGATAATGATGGGAGTGGTTTTAGGCGGATAGGTGACTATTTGACAGGCGAATCATCAGGCGGAAGCAGAACCAACCGGGCATTCCGTATCGGTTCATCCAGACCTTCGAGCATCAATGATAAATCGGGCCGGATGTCCAGCACCCGACCCTGCGCCATCGGCGGCGTGTGGGACAAATCTTGGCAAGAAGCCGGCCACAAGCGCACGTCACCGCCGATGCATAGCGAGAGGGCGCGGTACTGAGCATAAAGGTTGGATGAATTCTGTTTTCGCAACGCCTGAACTCCGGCATCCAGTGCCGCCACCAACGCCGCAAACAAGCCGGGCAATGATCCCCGCAGACCGGGATCAAAGTCGGTCAGCGCCGCAGCGCCGGGGGCGAAAGGGCTTGGATCAAGCATCGGCGCCTGTTCAATATTGATGCCGATGCCGAAAAGTGCGTTGATTACCTGATCACCCTCGATCTGGGTGGCGGTGAGGACGCCAGCGACCTTGCCCGTTGGCAGCATCAGATCGTTGATCCATTTGATCGTTGGGGCGCAACGACCGGCGCTGGTCTGCCGGATCGCGTCGGCTGCCGCGACTGTCGGCAGCATCATCAAATCCGCTTCAATCCGCGCAGCAGGGAGATCCAAGCGGTAATGAGCAGTCAGATGCAGGTTGCCGCGCAGCGCCGTCCAGCCACGTTGTCTTTGGCCGACGAATCCCGAACCTTCCAGCGCCAGCGCGATCAGGCCATCCGGCAATTCCTGACGGTCGCGCAGGATTGCCTGCAACGCCTCAAACTGAGACGCGGACGCCCGATCAATCAGCATCACGCGCCGTGCCGGCCAGGCGTCTGTTCCAGCAATCTCGCAACGCCAGCATGAAGCCGCCCCAGCCAGCAGGCACCACAATTGGCGGTCGGCGGTGGATAGAGGATCGATAGAGTACGGCGACCAGGTTGCGCCATCGGGCAAAAAAACGGCGGTGGTTTCCGGTCGGTCAGTGAGGAATAGCACTTCAGGCATCGCTTCGCTTTAGAATGTCCGTCGAACGACAAGCATCTATCATAACCAAATCTACCCTGTCTCCGAATTGTCGCTATGGCCTACGCTTCCAACGAACCACAATCCATTCCCACGCTGTTTGATGCTTTGCAAACCGAAACCGTCGACACCTTGAAGAAACTGGCGGCGCTGGCTGGCGTTCAGCAGAACATGCCGGTTCGCAAGGCGAATCTGGTCGAATATATCAAGCAGCGCATGGCCGGTGAAAACCTTCAGGTGCTATGGCAGCGTCTCGATACCCTGCAACAGGCAGCTGTGGCTGAAACGGCGCACGGTCCGAGTCCGTGTTTTGATGCCGAGCGCTTTGTAGCCAAGTACGGCCAGCTCCCCAAGTGGGGCGAGAAGGAGTTCTATAAAAGCAACCCCTCATTGCTAGGGCTGTTCTTCTACAGCAAGATCATGCCGGATGATCTGCGCCAACGTTTTAGATCCTTCGTCCCGAAACCGGAACCGGTGCGGCTCGCTCCGCAGAATGAAATTCCCGGCGAGTGGGCGCTGACCTACGAGGAATGGGATCAGGCGGCGAAAAAGAAAAAGGCGTATCGGAAGATGATTCCGATCACGCTGCGCCTGACCGAACGATCCGCCCTCCACGACCTGAAAGCAGTGTTACGGCTGATTGACGCCGGCAAGCTGGCGGTCAGCGATAAAACCCGCCAGCCCGGCGTCGCGGGTCTTAAAGCGGTCAATACAGTGTTGTTGGGCGGCGATTTCTATGACGACAGCGGCTATGGCGAATATGAAAAAATTGGTCTAATCAAGGCATTCGCCTGGCCGATGCTGGTGCAGGGCAGCGGCTTGGCGGCGCTGGATGGCAAGACCCTGCAACTGACCAAATCCGGGCAGAAAGCGCTGAGCGATCCGCTGGAAAATACCTTGGCGCAGGTATGGCAACGCTGGTTGAAAACCACCGTGTTCGATGAATTGCGACGGATTGACTGTATCAAGGGTCAGGCCGGCAAGGGCCAGCGCGGATTAACCGCTGTCGCCGGCCGTCGCGCCGCCATTAACCAGGCGCTGAAGTACTGTCCGCCGGGCCAATGGATCGCGGTGAATGACCTGTTTCGTCAGATGCGGGTGAATGGCCCGAATTTCGAGATCACCCGCGATCCGTGGAATCTCTACATCTGCGAGTCCGGTTATGGCAGCCTGGGTTACGAGGGCTTCCACGACTGGAAAATTCTCCAGGCCCGTTACGCGCTCTGCCTGCTGTTCGAGTACGTCGCCACCTTGGGATTGCTCGACGTGGCCTATATTCCGCCGCACGACGCCCGGCTGGATTATCGCGATCTTTGGGGCACCGACGATCTGTCGTTCCTGAGTCGCTATGACGGTTTGCTGTATGTCCGTATCAATCCGCTGGGTGCGTATGTGCTGGGATTGGCTCCCGCTTATCAGCCGACCGCGCCGGAAGCCGCCACGCCGGAAGTGGCGCTCATACGGGTATTGCCTACTCTGGAGATTGCCGCTATCGGTCCGCCGTTGGAACCGGCGGATACCATGCTGCTGGACAGCTACGCCGGCAAAATTTCCGATGCGGTGTGGAAGCTGGATCAACCCCGCCTGCTGGAAGCCCTGGAAGCCGGTCATGACCTGACGGCGCTGGCGGAGTTGCTGGTGTCGCTCAGTGGGCAACCGTTGCCGGAGACGGTGGAGCGGTTTCTGGAGGATATGGCCCGTCGCGCCCGCAGCGTGCAGTCCAAAGGCTCGGTCTGGCTGATCGAATGCGCCGACAAGGCGCTGGCCGCGCTGATCGCCAACGACAGCCGCACCAAACCTTATTGTCAGCTCGCCGGCGACCGTTCCCTGATGGTACCGCTGGACTCTGGAACCCGCTTCCGTAGCGCGCTGCGCAAACTGGGCTACATCATCCCCAAATGAACGATTACATCCCGGAAAATCCGCTGATCGTGCAGAGTGATCACACGGTGCTGCTGGAAGTGCATACCCCGCGCAGCGAAGCCGCCCGCGAGGCGATGACCCCGTTCGCCGAGTTGATCAAAAGTCCTGAACATATCCACACCTACCGCATCACCCCGCTCAGCATCTGGAACGCCCGCGCTGCCGGTCTGAATACCGGATCGATGATCGCGGTGCTGCGCCAGTACGCCAAATATCCGGTGCCGGAAGGCGTGGCTCAGGAAATCGAAGCCTTGGGGCGACGCTATGGGCTGGCGGTGATTGAACGCGATGCCGACGGGTTGATCCTGCGGGTGGCCGATGCGGCGCTGGCGGAATTGCTGGCCCGTGAGCGCAAGGTTGCGCCGCTGCTGGGCGAGCGGCTGGAGGATCAGGTGTTTCGCATTCGGCTGGGGGTGCGCGGTCTGCTCAAGCAGGCGTTGGTGAACGCCGGTTATCCTGCCGACGATTTGGCCGGTTACAGCGAAGGCCAGCAGTTGCCGGTGACTTTGCGCACCCTGAGCGGCAACGGTGAATCTTTTGTGGTGCGTGGCTATCAGCGGGAAGCGGCGGCGGCGTTTTATCAGGACGGTCAGGCGCGGGGCGGCAGCGGGGTGATCGTGTTGCCCTGCGGTGCGGGTAAAACCATAGTGGGTATGGCGACGATGGCGCTGGTGCAGGAAAACACCCTGATTCTCACCACCAGCCAGACCTCGATGGAGCAGTGGCGGCGGGAATTGCTGGACAAGACCGATCTGCCGGCGGACGCCATCGCCGAGTACAGCAGCCAGCACAAAAACACCGGGCCGGTGACGCTGGCGACCTATCAGATGCTCACCTATCGGCCCAGCCGCGACGCCGAATTTGTCCACTTCGGCCTGTTTCACGCCCGCGCCTGGGGATTGATTATTTATGACGAGGTGCATTTGCTGCCCGCGCCGGTATTTCGGGTGACCGCCGAATTGCAATCGCGGCGGCGGCTGGGGCTGACCGCGACTCTGATTCGCGAGGATGGCCTGGAAAGCGATGTGTTCGCGCTGATTGGCCCGAAACGCTACGACGTGCCGTGGCGCGAACTGGAGGGGCAGGGTTTTATCGCCGCCGCCGACTGCACCGAGATTCGGGTGGCTCAGACCCCGGAGCGGGATATGGAATACGCGCTGGCACCTCGGCGTAATCAGTTTCGGGTGGCGGCGGAAAATCCGCGCAAACAGCAGGTGGTGGCGGAATTGCTGAAGCAGGAAGCGGGTCATCGTATCCTGATCATCGGCGAATTCATCACTCAGGTGGAGGAACTGGCGGCGGCGACCGGTTTTCCGCTGCTGACCGGCAAGACCGCGCAACTGGAGCGGGAGCGGCTTTATCAGGCATTTCGGGAGCGTACCGTGCCGGGGCTGGTGCTATCGCGGGTGGGGAATTTCGCGGTGGATCTGCCGGATGCCGATGTGCTGATTCAGGTGTCGGGCCGGTACGGCTCGCGGCAGGAAGAGGCGCAGCGCCTGGGGCGGGTGCTGCGGCCCAAAAAGGACGGGCGGCGGGCACGGTTCTATACCGTGGTCAGTCTGCGCACCTGTGAGGAGGATTTCGCCCGCCACCGGCAACTGTTCCTCACTGAGCAGGGCTACAGCTATCGGATCGAGATGCGGGATAACGCTTGATGATCCACTCAACGTGCCCGATCAGTCCGCCAATTCCGGCTTGGTGTGATAGCCACGCGGGGTGTAAACCCAAGGGCCGACCCGCCGGGTTTCACTGTTGCCGACCAGCACCAGCGACAGCATGTTCAGCGGTTCCGGGTCGAGTTCGCCCAAAGTAGTGACGGTGATTTGCTCGCCCTTGCGGGTGACGTTGAAGGCGACGATCACCGGCGTTTCCGGCTGGCGGTAGCGCAACAGCGTTTTCTGGGCTTCCAGCAGTTGCCAGGAGCGCTTGTTCGATACGGCGTTGTAGAACGCCACCGCGAAATCGCCCTGACCGGCCAGATCGATCCGTTTGGCGATCAATTCCCACGGCGTCAGTAGATCGGAGAGGGAAATCACGCAGAAGTCGTGAGCCAGCGGAGCGCCGACCCGCGCCGCCGCCGCCTGCATCGCCGAAATGCCGGGAATAACCTCAATGGTCACCTCCGCCCATTCCGGCTTGGGTTTGCGCGCCAGCAGTTCAAACACCACCGTCGCCATGCCATAGATACCGGCATCGCCGCTGGAAATGAGTGCGGTAATTCGGCCACTGGCGGCGAGGTCGAGCGCCAGTGTCCCACGCGCCAGTTCTTCGCCCATCGGCGTCTTGTGGCGGATCTTGCCCTCGGTCAGCGGTCCAAGCAGGTTCAGATACAAACCATGCCCGGCCAGATCGGTGCAGGATTGCAGTGCCGCATGAGCGGCGGGACTGAGATGCTCCAGCCCGCCAGGGCCAGCACCGATGATGTAGAGACGTTGATTAGGGTTCATTACCAGCCTTTTAAGGTATTTCAGCAGGGCATTGCGACAGTTTAGCGGTTGATCGCCCTGATCGCGCTGTAAATGTACCGTGCCAATAAAGACATGAAGAGTGAATGGGCCAAAATGAGCGCGTCACGTTGGCGCTACGAGCGCATGATTGAAGGGTCAAAATGAACCGGTCGTCAGTAAAGTACCAAAGTTTTGTAGCCGTAAATCATTAACTTTTGACCGAGATTACTACGCCGTAACTGTGTATATAATGCTGAAATTAATTAAAATTAAATATAATCAATAAATTAAAAACTATGGCATTTATATTGCTTTAACTATATTGTCTTTTTGAAGTAATTAATCTCCAACTGTGACTGAATCCGGTTGGACTCTGAAAATGGCAAAACTACCGAAAGGTAGTGACGCAAAGTTACCGGTCTAAGGGGCACAGCCCTATGACAGCGGAACCTCCAGAGGAGTACCGTCATGGCTATCGTCAATTTCCATCAGCATGTTGTTCACAGTGGCTATTCACGCCGCGCTCGTTTCGCTTCCCTCGGATCACTTTTGGCACTGACCGGTGTATTGCTGACCAGCCCTACTTGGGCGACCGAATCAACGTCCTCCCTTAAAGACCCGCATGTTCAGACTATTGCTGCCCTTCAGGGGGCTGATAGTGCGCCGATAACGACGTCTGAATCCGCCGTTGCCGTGAACGCCACCTGGCAGGTAGAGATTGCCTATGTGGTTTCGGAAGCATCATCCGGCGTTTCTCAGGAATAAAGCTCTGCTGTTCCGGTACTACACTGTTTTCAGGAGCTTGAATGCTTGAGAAGCGGCTTGATGGCCGATGCGTCTTCCTGATCCGGCAGTCCTCAATCCGAATTTATTAGGAGCAAGGTTATGGCTATCCGTGGGTTTTCCCAGCGATCTGTTCACAGCGGCAATGCCCGTCGCATTAATTCGGTTTTCGCCAAGTCTGTTCTGGGGCTGCTAGTCGGATCGATCATTGGCGCTCCGGCGCTGGCGGCTGATTTGACGACGCCAGAAGCACAGGCACAATTAGAACGCAGCCTGACTCAGGAGGGCATTAACTACACGGTGATGCACGAGGGGCTTGATTCCCAGCGCATTATCATGAACGGTAGTTCTAATCTGGCAGCGTTGCGAAAAGCGCTGTACAGCTTACCGGCACAACAGGGCTTTTTGCGTGGTTCAACCATCATCACCTTATCCGGTCGTGTGCCCAAAGATAAAACCGTTCAGGTGATTCTGGAAAGCAATCTAGCGACTGGATACAGTTGGGGATTGGCAGACTCTACGACCAACCTTATGAGTCAGGACGGGGACAGCGTTTATGAGTCTAGAGGATTACTGGGCGGAACTGCTAAACAGACGATACTGGTCAAAGCCATCAAAGAAGGTAGTACCGAAACCAATCTGGTTTACAGACGGCCGTGGGAAAAGGATAACCTGACAGTTCAGGCCATGGCGGCCAGCGCCCCCAATAAAATCACCATTCAGCTCGACCAGATTCCAGATGTCATTGACCTGAGCGATCCGAATGCCATGGAGCAGGCAATGCCGGAAGATGGGCATAAAAAACTTTACAAGCCGGCGACAGAGTTGATGTTACCTACAGCAGCGCTACCGGCCGCCTGGGATTGGCGGACCAGCGGTGCTGGACTTACGCCTGTGCGTGACCAAGGACAATGCGGTAGCTGCTGGGCGTTTGCCACCGTCGGCGCTTTGGAGTCTGCATTTAAGGTAAAAATGGGTAGTGATGTTAATGCGTCCGAGCAATTTCTGGTGTCCTGTAATAGCAGTGGCTATAGCTGCAATGGCGGCTGGTTTGCTCATGATTACCATGCTAATACTTTAGGAAAACTACAAACAGCGGCTGGGGCAGTAGCAGAGACAACTACACCGTATACCGCATCCAACGGTAGCTGTAACAGTGTTAGCAATCATCCCTATCGTATATCGTCATGGAGCTATATAGCGGGATACACTGTACCCAGCATTGATCAAATTAAAAATGCTATTTACAACTACGGTTCAGTTGCTGCCTCAATCTGTGTAGGCTCTGCTTTTCAACGTTATACGAGCGGGGTGTTTAGCACGGACG
This sequence comes from Candidatus Contendobacter odensis Run_B_J11, assembly GCF_000531125.1. Taxonomy (GTDB): domain Bacteria; phylum Pseudomonadota; class Gammaproteobacteria; order Competibacterales; family Competibacteraceae; genus Contendibacter; species Contendibacter odensensis. The sequence continues at coordinate 18,732 of NZ_CBTK010000004.1, forward strand.
AAAGCGCAGCTTGCGGTAGCAATAAAGTGAATCATGCCATTGTGCTAGTGGGTTGGGATGACGTCACTCAGACTTGGATACTCCGTAATTCCTGGGGTCCTTCTTGGGCTGAACAGGGATATATGCGTATTAAATACGGTACGTCGAATGTAGGTTTTGGCGCAAACTATGTTCAATTGGCGCAAGGCATAAATCAGAGCATTGGCGCGATCAGCTTTACTCCGGCGACACTGGCGGTCGGCGGCACCACTACAGCGAGCGCCACAGCGACCTCCCAACTGGCGGTGAATTTCAGCTCAAAGACCCCGACGGTCTGCACCGTGAGCGGCAGCAGCGTAAAGGGCGTGACGGCGGGAACCTGCACCCTCGCCGCCGATCAGGCCGGTAACGCCAGCTACAACCCCGCGCCGCAAGTCACGCAGAACCTGACCGTCGGCAGCAAACCCAAAACCAGCCAGACCCTCAGCGCGATCAGCTTCTCCCCGGCAACCTTGACCGTGGGTGGCACCACCACGGCGAGCGCCACGGCGAGTTCCAAACTGGCGGTCAGCTTTAGCTCGAAAACTACGGCAGTCTGCACCGTCAGCAGCAACGCGGTGAAGGGCGTGGCGGCGGGTACCTGCACCATCGCGGCGGATCAGGCCGGCGACGCGACTTATAACGCCGCGCCGCAGGTCACGCAGAACCTCACGGTGGGCGGCAAGACCAGTCAGAGCATCAGTGCGATCAGCTTTACTCCGGCGACGCTAACGGTCGGCGGTACCACCACGGCGAACGCCACGGCAACCTCGAAGCTGGCAGTGGTGTTCAGCTCAAAGACCCCGACGGTCTGCACCGTGAGCGGCAGCAGCGTAAAGGGCGTGACGGCGGGAACCTGCACCCTCGCCGCCGATCAGGCCGGTAAC
>NZ_CBTK010000005.1 GCF_000531125.1 Candidatus Contendobacter odensis Run_B_J11
GGTACGGCATCACCCCGGATGATGTCATGCTGCATGCCGGCGCGTTCAACTGGACCTATACCTTGGGGGTGGGTTTGACCGATCCTTGGGCCAACGGGGCAACGGCGGTGCTGTACAACGGCCCGCATGATGTCACCGTCTGGCCGATACTGATGGAAAAATTTCAGGCGACCCTGTTCGCGGCAGTGCCGGGGCTGTACCGGCAGATGTTGAAATACAACGATCTGAGTGCGTTTGATCTGTCCAGTCTGCGCCACGGCTTAACCGCCGGTGAGGCGCTTAGCGTGGCCCTGCTGGAACAGTGGCGAACTGCAACCGGTAAGGAACTGTATGAGGCACTGGGGATGAGCGAATGCTCAACCTACATTTCCGCCACACCCGGCCAGCCGATCAAAGTTGGCAGTCCCGGCAAATCTCAACCGGGGCGTTGCGTCGCGGTATTGCCGGTAGCCGGCGGTGAACAGCCGTTGCCACCGGGCGAAACCGGTCTGTTGGCGGTGCATCGTAGCGATCCGGGATTAATGCTGGGTTATTGGAATCGGCCCGATGAGGAGGATCTGGTCTATCGGGGCGACTGGTTCATCGGGGGCGATCTGGCGCAATTTGATGCTGACGGTTATTTGCACTATCACGGACGCAACGATGATGTAATGAATGCCATGGGTTATCGGGTGTCGCCGCTGGAAGTGGAACAGTGTCTGAGCCGGCATCCCGCAGTGGCGGAAGTCGCCGTGACCGAATTGGCGGTGCGCGAGGGCGTCACCGTGATCGCCGCGTTTGTGGTGCCGTTCGATCCCGACGAGATCGATGCCGCGCCACTGCTGGCTCACGCCCATGTGCATTTGGCCGCGTATAAATGCCCGCGTGAAATTATTTTCACTGATACCCTGCCGCGTACCGTTAATGGCAAGGTCAGGCGCCGCGATCTGGCGCAGCACCCGCGTTAGCGGCGAATAATGGAGCCATGGCCGATGCTGATGTTGCCCGATGATTTTGCCCTCGCCACAACCTTATCCGTCCAGAGTACCGCACCCGGCTGGTGGTTTGTGGTAGCGGGTGACCAAGTGCTGGTGCGAGTGACCAGGACCGGGGTTGAGTTGCCGATGGCACCAGAATGGCCGTTCGTTGACTGGCCGATCGTGCGGCAGATCGACTTGGGCGTATTGCGGGGTCGGCCCTGTTACGCGGTTGAAGCGGCGAAGCAGGAACCGCCCTCCGGTCTAGTGTTCGAGGGGCTGCGCGGCTTGTGGATGCGGTTGGAGGATGCGTTGATCGGGGTCGCCGGCCAGGCCCTGCAACTGATCGAATGGGATCGCAATCACGGTTTTTGTGGTCGCTGCGGAGTAGCCACCCAGCGCCGCGACGCTGAACGCGCCCGGCACTGCCCGGCTTGTGGACTGATGGCCTATCCCCGGTTATCGCCGGTGGTAATGGTGCGGATTACCCGTGAGCGTGAAATCCTGCTGGCCCGCGCCCCCCGCTTCGCGCCCGGCGTATACAGTGTGCTGGCGGGATTCGTCGAAGCCGGCGAAACGCTGGAGCAGGCGTTGCACCGGGAGGTCGCGGAGGAAGTCAACCTTCGAGTGCGGGATCTGCGCTATTTTGCCAGCCAGTCGTGGCCGTTTCCGCATTCGCTGATGGTTGCGTTCACTGCTGAATATGCGGACGGTGAATTGCAAGTGGACGGGCAGGAAATTCTCGATGCCAGATGGTTTACGCCCGATCAATTGCCAGGATTACCCAGCCCGCTGAGTATGGCGTGGCGGCTGATTCAGGATTTTTTGGCCCAGGGGGCAGAGTAGTGGCAGTGCTACCGGGAGTCGTGCCCGTTCAGGGCGACATGATCCGCATTTTTTGGAGAGATCCGTGATGTTCGAGCGATCCGGCTATGCCGCTGATTCCGCTGCGCCTAACCCCGACTCGGTAAAAGAAAACAGGCGCTTTCTGGCATTGTGGACCCGCTGTCTGGCAGGCGATCCCACTTCAGCCGAAAGGATCTACGCTGGGCTGGTCGAGCTGTATGGTGAAGCTCACCGCCATTACCATACCCTGAATCATATCCGGCATTGTCTGGCCGAATTCGACCGGGCGGCGGCGCTGATGGATCATCCCGATGCGGTAGAAATGGCGCTGTGGTTTCACGATGCGATCTATCAGCCGGGGGCGCATGATAATGAATGGCGCAGCGCTGAATTATTCCGGCAGTGGTCCAATGGGCGAGCGACTCCGGCCTTTCAGCGACGGGTGCATGATTTGGTGATGATGACTACGCACCAACAGTCACCGCGAGATCAGGATGCGCGGTTTGTGGTAGACATTGATTTGTCCAGCTTTGGCTTGCCATGGGAAAAGTGTGAGCAGGACGGACGCCGGATCCGCGCTGAGTTCGCCGATCTCCGCGATGATGAGTACTATCCTGGGCATTTACAGTTCCTACGGGTCTTGCAGGGTCGGCCCACCTTTTTTTTCACCGAATGGTTCCAGCAATGTTACGAGACGGTGGCTTGCGAAAATGTGGCGCGAATCGTCACGGAGTTACAGGCGCACGGTTATAACTGAATCGTGCGGTCATAAAGGCGCGGGGAGCGGGTTATGAAACTAAGGCTAGGCAACCTGGTATCGGGATTGGTCAGTCGCGGCGCGGCGCCACAACAGGTAGAGGCAACAGTGCTGTTCGCCGACATTTGCGGCAGCACCCGGTTATTTGAACAGCGGGGCGATCTCTATGCGCGGCAACTGATAGCGCGGGCGCTGGATATACTCGCGGCGAAAACCGGCGATCAGGGCGGCGAGGTAATCAAGACGATTGGCGACGAAATTATGAGCCGCTTCCCGACTGCGGAACAGGCGGTGCGTGCCGCCTGTACCATGCACCGAGGCATTAAGGATGATCCACAACTGGCGGTGCTGAATATGGCGGTCAGGATTGGCCTGCATCATGGGCCGGTGCTGGAGATCGAGAAAAACGATATCGTCGGCGATGCGGTCAATATTGCCGCCCGAATGGCCTCTGCGGCCAAAGCCGATCAGATTATTACGACCCGGGAGACAGTAACTCAGTTGCCCGCTGATTTGGAAGGAATCACTCGCAGTCTGGGTCCAGTGTGGGTGAAGGGCAAAGAGGATGAAATGGAAATTCTGGAAGTCATCTGGCATGAATCAACCAGTTTGACCCAGATGGCCAGCGCTGGTGATCAGGAAAAACTGCGCAACCTGTTTTATAACCGGTTGGTGCTGGAATATCGCGGCAAGAGCATTGAGTTGGCGCCCGGCACGCAACCCTTCACTATCGGTCGTGGCGAGAAAAGTAACCTGATGGTGGATCGGGAGCTGGTATCCCGCAGTCACGCCTTGATTGAGTGCCGTCAAGGCAAGTTTATTTTAATTGATCGCAGCACCAACGGCACGTATCTGTCGCTGGAAAATGGTTCGCGCTTCTTCGTGCGGCGTGAAGAATTTACCTTGCACGATGGGGGATCTATTTGTCTGGGGCAGGCGATCACTGATAAAAATCCTGATATTATTCGTTACCGGTGTGTTTGTGGATGAAATCTATTTTTTCGATAAAATTTCAATAATTTTGGTTCTTCGAGGATTCTTGTGGAAACCAGTGTTTGATGTCATAAAAATGTGTCTAATGGTTGGAGACTCTTAAGCAACCGATTGATTTGCAAAGGTGCAGACCGAGCCACTAGCCGTCTTGGCAGGCCCAGACCAGCCTCTCAAGGCCGGCTCCACAAGAACCCTCGAAGAACCATAATTTTCTAAATACGGTTGAGGTTATAACCCCGATCCCGTTTATTGGAACTTTTTGGAACCTTGCCGCTTTTATGACTCTTCCGAACGCTGAACTTATCTACCCAAAAATCCGCGCCAGCCATCGCTATTGGAGTCCCGTAGTGCATCGGCTGACGCCCTATGTGCCCGGTGAACAGCCTAAAATCAGTCAGTTGGTCAAGCTCAATACTAATGAGAATCCCTATGGGCCGTCACCGCAGGTACTGGACGCCATTCAGGCCGAGTTGTCAGATGCGCTGCGCTTGTACCCGGATCCGAATGCCGAACGGCTAAAACAGGCTATCGCTGACTATTATGGCGTAACTCCGGCACAAGTGTTCGTCGGCAATGGTTCCGATGAAGTGCTGGCGCATATTTTCCAAGCGCTGCTTCAACATCCAGCGCCGCTGCTATTCCCGGACATCACCTATAGTTTTTACCCGGTTTACTGCGGTTTGTACGGCATTGAGTGTATTGCTATACCGTTGGCCGAAGATTTTAGTCTGCGCGTTGCGGATTATCTGCGGCCTAATGGCGGGATTATCTTCCCTAATCCGAATGCACCTACCGGTTGCCTGCTGCCGCTGGCCGACATTGAATGGCTGCTGGCGCGCAACCCGGATGCGGTCATCGTAATTGACGAGGCTTATATTGACTTCGGCGGCGAGACCGCGATTGTTCTGGTCAATCGCTATCCCAATCTGCTGGTCACGCAAACGCTGTCCAAATCGCGTTCTCTGGCCGGTTTACGGGTTGGGCTGGCAGTGGGTCATCCCGAACTGATCGAGGCACTGGAGCGGGTCAAGAACAGCTTTAATTCCTATCCGCTGGATCGGTTGGCGATTGCCGGAGCGGTCGCGGCCTTCGCTGACCGGGAGCACTTCGAGCATACCCGACAGGCAGTAATCGCCAGCCGCATGGAACTGATTGGGGCGTTGCAAAAGCTTGGCTTCGAGACGCTGCCCTCGGCGGCGAATTTCATCTTTACCCGCCACCCGCAACGGAATGGCGCTGAACTGGCTGCCGCGTTACGCGAACACCGGGTCATCGTGCGTCACTTCCGCCAGTCGCGTATCGATCAATTTCTGCGGATCACCGTCGGCAACCCGGCACAGAATGCCGCATTGATTACCACCCTCGGTCAAATTCTGGCGGAATGCTAAGCCATGCAACTAAATGAATTGGTGGCCTATGCCGACCGGCTGCTGGCAGTAGAGAATTTTAGCGACTATTGCCCAAACGGCTTGCAGGTACAGGGGCGGGCGAAAGTGCGAATGCTGGTTGGTGGCGTCACCGCCTGCCAAGCGTTGCTGGATGTTGCAATCGAACGTCAAGCAGACGCCGTACTGGTGCATCACGGCTATTTCTGGAAGGGCGAAGATCCGCGCATCGTTGGCATCCGCTATCAGCGGTTGCGTACCCTGCTCCGCCATGACCTCAGCCTGCTGGCTTATCATTTGCCGCTGGACGCCCATCCGCTGTACGGCAATAACGTCCAACTGGCAGCGCGACTGAATTTAATCCTTGAGGACAATTTCGGCCCGTCGGGGCGCGGTCCTGCTATCGGTTGCCTGGGGACGTTGGTGGAACCGGTGAGCGGCCCTGAATTCGCCGCCCGCATCGCCGTAACCTTGGAACGGCAACCGCTGCATCTTCCCGGCACCGTTCCACTGATCCGCCGGTTAGCCTGGTGTACCGGTGCCGCGCAGTCGTATTTGGAAGCCGCGATTGAGCAAAAGGTAGACGCTTTCCTCACCGGCGAAATTTCCGAGCCAACGGTTCATCTGGCGCGTGAAGCGGGCCTGCACTATTTTGCCGCTGGCCATCACGCCACCGAACGCTATGGGGTACAGGCATTGGGCGCGCATCTGGCTGAGCAATTTGGCCTGCAATTCGCCTTCGTGGACATCGCTAACCCGGTTTGAGTAGTTCATTTCTACCTGTGTTTTACCACCGCCCCGCCACCGGTAAATCACCCGCCTGGCCAAAACTGCCGGCGTAGCAGCGATCCACGCCGCAGCCGTCCCATTGGCCGTTGCCGTTGTAATCCAGATACCAGGTGCCATTGCGGAACACCCCGACTTTGGCCTTGCCATCGCCGTTCCAATCCCCCGCCACCGGTAAATCACCCGCCTGGCCGAAGCTGCCGTACAGGCAGAGGTCTTGCCCACCGTCCTGCTGACAGCCATCCCATTTCCCGTTACTGTTGTAATCCAGATACCAAGTGCCGGCCCGGAACACGCCGACCCCCACTCGAACGCCACCCTCCCAATTCCCCGCCACCGGCAGATCATCGGTCTGGCCGAAGCTTAGGCACAGATCCGTACTACAGCCGTCCCACTTCCCGTTACCGTTGGCATCCAGAAACCACTGCCCGTTGCGAAACACGCCGATTTTGGCGACACCGGTCCCGTGCCAATCGCCCGCTACGGGTAAATCACCCGCTTGGCCGAAGCCGGCATAACAGCCATCAGCGATACAGCCGTCCCATTGCCGATTGCCGTTACGGTCTACGAACCATTCCCCAGTGCCGGAGCGCAGTACCCCGATGTAGCTCTTCGCGCCGCCATCCCAGTTGCCCGACGCGGGCATATCCCCAGCTTGACCAAAGCCGGTGAAGCAGAATTCGGTGCCGCAGCCGTCCCATGCGCCGTTGCCGTTGGCATCCAGGAACCATTGACCATCGCGGAATACGCCCATCGGGGTTACCGATGCGACTGTGCGGGTTTGGGCCGAATTGGGATCCACCATCAGCCCAGATGCGTCCACTGCCTCGAAGTGGTCTCCGGTCACGGTACTCAATTCGGCCACCAGCACTTCATCATCCCAGCAGATGCCCGGCGTACCGCTGATGTACCAGTTTGAGCCATTGTCGGCCAGTATCATCCCGTAAGTCTTAAGCGTAGTCAGGATGATCTGCGTCTGTAGCGAATAGCCGGACAAGTTAAAATCGGATTTCAAGCGGAAGCGCTGCCCCATGGGCGGCACGTTGGGATCAGTGATGGAAGAGGCGTAATGTCGCGCTGGCCAGATATATTTGCGTTGGGTGCGCTGGGCGGTGAAGCGCAAAGCATGGTTGATTGTGCCTGCGGCCAGTTCTTTACAGCGTGCCAGCCCCGGCAGGATCGGCAAGCCGGCAGCATCAGACGAAGTCCAACCGGACGGGCGCAGAGCGTTCGAGCGTAGATCGAAGATTGCCCCGGAACCAGCCTGCCAAGAGCCATCGGTCGCCTGACGGGTATCCCAGGTTTCATAAAGGAGGCAGTGATCCTGATCCACAATCAGCAGATGATGATCGCTGCCATATTCAAGAGCCGGTTTGAAGGGGATGGGATAGGGGCCTGAATCACTCTCGTCGGCATAATCGAAAGCAACCGGGACTTTCGGCAGGGTGCCGGAAACCGTGTTGTAGGGGATGCCTATCGGGCCACCGTCCCAAGTACCGGAACCGAAATCCGGGTGCAGACCAACGCGAGAACCGATGGATTGGATATAGGCGCTGGATCGGGCGTCTACCGGTAAATGATCCACCGGTGTGTTCCAGATGTTGTCGGCTGGAAAGATCGGACATTCGCCCAGCGCCAAGGCAGGAACAGCCAATAACACGGCAGAGATATTCATAGAGATTATGTAGCTATATTGGTTCATAGCGATGGTCCTCGGTCAACAAGACACCTTTAATTTTAACGTGAGTTCTGAATAAGGCTGGGGGTGGCTTCTGGGATGGAACCCGCTAAGGTTCTTGGGTAGCAGCACTTTCAAAGTGTAAAAATACAACATTGAAAATCAATAAGTTGAATTTAACCTTGAACCTTCTTCTTAGCCAAACCCGATGTTAGGCCGAGTCGGGTAACAGAGAATCAGACGGTTACGTCAACCATCAACTGAACACCTTGAAAGGGCTGGGATGAGACACTTTAGCTTCTTAAATGTCTTTCCTGTTCCACTGCACCTCAACTCCCATTCCCGCTTCAGCCGCGCCAGTTCCTGCGCCGCCTCACTGGGCAGTTTCTGTGATCTACCCCGCACACTCAACTGACTGCACCGCGCCAATCCTGGGGGTCAAGGTCTTCGGCGACAGCCGCTGACCGGCTCGCGGCGCCGTCAGGCTCTCTCCCAAAACCCAGCGCGCGGCTTATTACTCGTAAAACTCTTTCATGTAAACGCCTCAAGCGTTGCAGGGTTCGCCTCCATTTTCAATTTTGTTGACGTCCACTTTTTCCAGCCGACTTCAGAGGGTTCCGACGATCTGATCGAGGAGGTTCTGGTTTATTTTCAGCCGATTTTCGAGAGTTGTTGAACCCGACGTGACGGTACTGACTGTAATCAAACCGCAATAATAAGGAGCAAGAATAAACCGTTAATTTAACAAGCAACTTCATATATGAGGGGAACGCACTGTGAAGAAGTCGTTTATTCCAGCCGCGATGGTTGTTTTGTCACTAGGGGTCGCCAGCATGGCCCCGGCTTTGGCCCAAGAACTCCGGCTGACCGGATCTGGAGCCAGCTTTCCGTTCCCGATCTATTCCACCTGGTTCAAGGATTTCAGCAAACAGACCCAGGGCGTAACCGTTGATTATCAAGCCAAGGGCAGCGGCGCTGGTATCCAGGACTTCATCAATAACACCGTTGATTTCGCCGCCAGCGACGCCGCAATGACCGATGAAGAGATCGCCAAGGTCAAGCAGGGCGTCGTGCTGCTGCCGATGACCGCCGGCGAGATCGTGTTGTCCTACAACCTCGCTGGCGTCAATGAGCTGAAACTGCCGCGGGATGTCTATCCCGATATTTTTTCGGGCAAAATCACCAAGTGGAATGATCCGAAAATTGCCGCCGCCAACCCCGGCGTCAAGCTCCCCGACCAGAACATCACGGTCGTGGCCCGTTCTGACTCCAGCGGCACTACCTATGTGTTTACCAATCACCTGAGCGCGGTGAGCGCTGAGTTCAAGAGCACCGTCGGGCAAGGCACCACCGTGCAGTGGCCGAAGAGCTTTGTGAAGGCGCCGAAAAACGACGGCGTCACCGCCACCGTCAAGCAGACTCCTGGCGCCATCGGTTATATCGAGTACGGTTATGCCATCGCCACCAAACAGCCGATGGCTATCTTGCAGAACAAGGCCGGTAAGTTCGTAACTCCTGGCGACGAGTCCGGCAAGGCTGCATTGGCCAGCGCCGAATTCCCGACCAAAACCCTGCCGGGTTCCGATACGCCTGACTTGCGGGTTTGGGTGTCCGATCCTGCCGGCGAGCAAGCCTACCCCATCGCCACCTTCACCTGGATGCTGTTCTACAAGGATCAGGACGACGCCAAAGCCAAGGTGCTGCGCGATCTGGTCGAGTACAGCCTGACCAAGGGCCAGACCATGGCCCCGAAAATGGGCTACATCCCCTTGCCCGATAGCGTCGTCGCCCGGGTCAGAAAAGCCGTCACCCTGATCCAGTAAACCCGCCCGCCCCTCGAAGCGAACCGGATTCATCGGTTACAACACGGCCGAGGCTCCGTGTTCGCTTTCTGCGTTGGCAACACCGAAATATTGATGGGTAAATCATGGCATCGCATCACTTTGATCATGTTGATCGGTCTGGATCGGTATCCGGCCCGCCATCTGCCGGCGATTACGCCTTCGACCGGGGATTTCGCGGCATCGCCTGGCTCAGCGCCGCGTTCATTCTGGCGCTGGTGGTTTACATCGTTATCGAGATCGGCGGCAAGGCGCTGCCGGCGTTCTCTGAATACGGCTTCGGCTTCCTGACGTCGACGACCTGGAATGTTCAAACCGGGCAGTTCGGCATTCTCCCGGAGATTTGGGGCACTCTTTATAGTTCGCTGCTGGCCTTGATTATCGGCGGCGTCTTCGGCGTCGCCATCGCCATCTTCCTGACCCAGGATTTTCTGCACGGCCACCTGGCGGCGGTTTTCCGCACCATTATCGAGCTGCTGGCCGCCATTCCCTCGGTCGTCTATGGCCTCTGGGGCATCTACGTCCTGATCCCGTTGCTGCGCCCGCTGGCGAACTGGCTGCATGGGGAGTTCGGCTTCATTCCTTTTTTTGGCACCTCGCTCAGCGGTCCGGGTCTCGGTCCCGCCGCGCTGGTGCTGGCCATCATGATCCTGCCGACGGTGGCGTCCATCTCGGTCGATGCGCTGCATCAGGTTCCCTACAAAGTTAAAGAAGCCGCCTATGGCATGGGTACCACCCGCTGGGAGGCGATCCTCAAGGTGATGCTGCCGACCGCCGGTTCCGGCATCCTCGCCGCCCTGGTGCTGGGCTTTGGCCGCGCCCTCGGCGAAACCATGGCGCTCGCCATGCTGATCGGCAATTCCAACCAGATCAGCCTGTCGCTGTTCTCCCCCGCTAATACGCTGGCTGCGCTGTTGGCGTCCAGCTTTCCCGAAGCTGGCCCGGTTGAGGTCCGCGCCCTGATGTACGCCGCCCTGGTGTTGCTGGCCATCACCCTGATCGTCAACGCCATTGGCTTGGCGGTGATGAAATTCGCCACCCGGAAATTTGAGGCCGAACGATGAGTGAGCCTAATCTGACCGCTACTGCTGAGTTGATCGCCCTGGGCGCTCCGGAGGAGGCTCCGCGCCGTCTGCCCAATCTCAATCGCGCGCCCTTCGAGATCCGCGCGCTCAAGAGCGGATTCCTGACCGCGCTCACCTGGATCGCGGCCCTTCTCGCCAGCGTGCCGCTGTTCTCCGTCATCTACCGGTTGGCCATCGAGGGCGGCTCGCGCCTGGATTGGGAGGCGCTGACCGCACTGCCACCCTCCGCTTTTGAGCAGGGGGGCGGTTTCGGCAACGCCATTGTGGGCACGCTGGTTATGGTCGGCCTCGCCACGCTGATCAGCGTGCCGATTGGCATCTTCGCCGCTATCTATCTGGCGATTCTCGATCCCGACAGCCGATTGGCGCACAGCGTGCGCTTTTTGTCCAAAGCGTTGACGGGCTTTCCTTCGATCCTGGCCGGTGTGTTCGTCTACGCCGTCCTGGTGGTCACCATGAAAACCTACTCGGCGCTGGCCGGTGGGGTCGCGCTGGCGGTGCTAATGTTGCCGACCGTGGTGCTGGCCGCAGAGCAGGCCATGATGATGGTGCCGAAGAAGATGAAAGACGCCGCCTTTGGCATCGGCTGCACCCGCGCGCAAGTGATCTGGAAGGTGGTGCTGCCCACCGGCGCGCCGGGCATCCTGACCGGCGTGATGCTGGCGATTGCCGGCGCTGCCGGAAACTCGGCGCCGCTGTTGTTCACCGCGCTGTTCAGCGGCTACTACCTGACCAGCCTGACCGAGCCGACCGCCTCTTTAGCCATTCTGATCTTCAACTTTTCGGGTATGCCCTACGACAACCAGATCGAACTCGCTTGGGCGGCATCCCTGGTGCTGGTGATGGTTGTCCTGGTGTTCAACATCCTCGCCCGCATCATCGGGCGCCAGAAACACTAAGGCTTTTTCGAGGCCATCGAATATGAACGCAACAGCAGAAATGACAGCGGCTGGCGCCGCGTCAGCAAACGCGCCCGCCCGCAACAACATCGTGATGGACTGTCAGATCGACAAGGTCTTTTACGGCGACTTTCTCGCGGTGCGCGCCAGCACCGTGCCGATTGAGAAGAACAAGATCACCGGCTTCATCGGTCCCTCCGGCTGCGGCAAAAGCACGGTGCTGCGCAGCCTCAACCGGATGAACGACCTGATCCCGATCTTCCGCTTCGAGGGCAAGGTGACCTACCACGGTCAGGACATCTACGACAAAAAGGTCGATCCGGTGGTGGTGCGCCGCTATATCGGGATGGTGTTCCAGCAGCCGAACCCGTTTGCAATGAGCATCTACGACAACGTCGCCTTCGGTCTGCGCCTGAACGGCTTCAAGGGCAATCTGGATGAGCGGGTGGAGAAAGCGCTCAAAGGCGCGGCTTGCTGGAACGAGGTCAAGGACAAGCTGAAAAACAGCGGTTTGTCGCTGTCCGGCGGTCAGCAACAGCGGCTGTGCATCGCCCGCGCCATCGCCACCGAACCCGATGTGCTGCTGATGGACGAACCCTGTTCGGCGCTGGATCCGATTGCGACCCGACGGGTCGAGGAACTGATGCTCGAACTCAAGGAAAAATACACCATCGCGCTGGTCACCCACAACATGCAGCAGGCCACGCGGGTTGCCGATACGACCGCGTTTTTTGGGGTGGATATCTCCCAGGGCAGTCGCACCGGCTATCTGGTGGAAATGGGACCGACCCGGCAGATTTTCGAGGATCCCCGGGAGAAATTAACCGGGGAATACGTCCGGGGTGAATTCAGTTGATGCCGAAAGGAAGGATGATGGCTACTCGATTCTTACTGGCGGCAATCGCCACCCTTGGGTTCGTCGGTCTGATTCCTGCGGTTCAGGCCCAGACCGCAGCGCCTGCGGCCCCCGTTGCCAGCGGCCCAGTCGCTTTGCGCGGCGCCGGAGCGACTTTTCCCGCTCCGCTCTACCAAAAATGGATCGATATCTACACCAAAGCGAATCCAAGCCTTGCCATTGAATATCAGGCTGTGGGCAGCGGCGAAGGCGTCAAGCGGTTTCTGGAGAACTCGGTTGACTTTGGCGGCAGCGATGCGGCGCTCAGCGATGAGCAGATCGCCAAGGCGCCGGGGGGTGCCACTCTGGTTCCGGCTACGGCCGGCGCCATCGTTCTCGCCTATAACCTGCCGGATGTGAAAGGCGCGCTCAAGCTGAGCCGGGAGGTTTATGCCGACATTTTTCTTGGCAGGATTCGTAATTGGAACGATCCGAAAATCCAGACGCTCAATCCGGATCTCAAACTGCCGAATCAAACCATTACCCTGGTCGCCCGCCAGGACAGCAGCGGCACCACCTACGCGATGACCAACCACCTGAGCGCGATCAGCGCGACATGGCGCAATCAAGGCCCGGGCGTGGGCAAGGTGATTGACTGGCCGGGCATTTCCATGGTCGCTCCGGGCAACGAAGGCGTCGCCGGTCGCATCAAGCGGAGCTGGGGATCGATCGGCTATGTGGAATATGGCTTTGCCAAACGACTCGGATTACCCATGGTCCACTTGGAAAACAAGGCTGGGCGTTACATCGAACCGGGTCTGAATAGCGGTCAGGCGGCGTTGGCCGCCAACATCAGCCAGATACCGGGCAATCTGCGGGTTTTCCTGCCCGACCCCGAGGGTGATGACTCGTATCCCATTGTCACTTTCACTTGGCTGCTGTTGCATGACCGTTATCCAAATCCGCAGAAAAGCACGGCGCTCAAGGGGTTCGTGAACTGGGCGCTGATCGAAGGCCAAAGTTACAGCAGCGACATGGGCTATATCCCATTGCCTGCCGATGTCGTTGCCCTCGCCCGTGTGGCGGTGGACCGTGTTCAGTAACCCCCATGGGGCTGCTGAATCTCCCGGCGATTGAGGCCTCCCTGCGCAGAGTTCAACAGAATTTTGAGTCCATCAACCAGCAACTGACCGGGCAGCGGGATCCGATGAGCGACGAAGTCGTCGAAAATCTGCTGGCCGGTTATGCCTACGTCGATATCCTGATGGAGTGGGATATCGACATTTTCGCCAAAGGCAAGCATAAGTACCTGCTTGAACTGAATAATATCGTCCTGTGTGGCCCCGATCAGGAACTGCGTGCCGAATTCGCCCAGCATATCAAAGCCACTCACAGCCGATTTTACGAAGAGCCGGGGGGTGGAATTGAGGATATGGTCGAGTGGCGCGCCAACCATCTAAGCGAGTCGGTTTGGAAGTTGGCTGCCGGCCTCTATGTGCGGGCGCTGAGCAGACCGCAACTGTTCATCGAGGGCAACCATCGCACCGGCGCCCTGATCGCCAGCTATGTTCTGCTGCGAGGCGGGAAGCCGCCTTTTGTGCTGACTGTGGACAATGCCCTGGCCTATTTCGATCCTTCGACGGTGATTCGCAATATCAGCAAGCTCGGTCCTATAGCGCTGTTCCGGCTGCCAGGCGTCAAAAGTCGGTTTGCCCGGTTCCTGGAGGATCAGACCAACCCTCGCTACTTGCTTGCCCCGGACGCGCCAGCGGTTCCGGGATCGCCGTGTTCCTTCAATTTTTAGATACTCAAGTTATTTCTAATCCGACTCCGGACCATAACAACCTTGCCGCGCCGTTTGGGGCGTCGCTCTTCGAGGGAAATTCGCATGTCCGCCAAGACTCATGAATCCGGAACCGACCTTAGCCTGACGCGGGTTAAACCCAAACGAGGCAAGGCCCGGCGAACCCCAGCTACGGCCTTAGCCGATCACGCGCTGGCGCCCCGCGAAGGTCTGTTGGCCCATGCCTGGCGCGACCGGGATCTGAGCTGGCTCGACTTCAACTGGCGGGTGCTGCACGAGGCGCTGGACCCGCGCACGCCACTGCTCGAACGGCTCAAATTTCTCGCGATTTTCACTTCGAACCTCGACGAGTTCTACATGAAG
>NZ_CBTK010000006.1 GCF_000531125.1 Candidatus Contendobacter odensis Run_B_J11
TTGCGCGGCGTGGCGCAGGTCGAAAGCGCGGACAACCTGGTGGCGCATGGCGGCGACGCCCGCGACCGGCTGGCCCAAATTCGCGCGACGGTTCTTGTCCAACTGGAGGAACAGGCGCGCTGCTACCGCGATCTAACGCCCGCGCTGGCTCGCCACGGGATCGTTCTGGCCGGGTGGGAAACGTTGACGGCGGCGCAACGGGATGAAGCTTCCCGTTTTTTCGACCGCAACGTTTCCCCGGCGTTGACTCCGCTCGGCATGGACCCCGCCCATCCCTTCCCTTTCATGTCGAACCTCTCGACCAACTGGGGTTTCATCCTTCGCAACCCCGACACCGATGAATATGTCCCGGTCAGAGTGAAGATTCCGACCTTGCTGCCGTCATGGATTGCGCTCAAGGCTGACGTAACCCTTGGCGAGCGCCGATTCCTGCGCTTGGAGGACTTGATCCGGCACAGCGCCGACAAGCTGTTTCCCGGCATGGAACTGATTGACGCTACGATGTTTCGCATCTTGCGCAACGCCGAGATGGAACTCGATGAAGAGGAAGAAAGCCTGCGCGAGGCGGTGACCGAAGCGCTCCAGCAACGACGCTTCGGGCCGGTGGTGCGAATGGATCTCGCCCCGGATCCCAACCCCGCTCTCCGCCAGGGGTTGATGGAGCGGTTCGAGCTGAGCGACGCCGACGTCTACGAACTGCCCGGCTTGCTCGATTACACCGGGCTGTTCCAAATTGCCGGTCTCGATGCGCCGGCCTTGCGCGATCCGCACTGGTCCCCGCTGCCCCCGCCCCGCTTGCCCGATGAAGATGTGGATATCTTCGCGGCGATCCAGTCTGGCGACCTGCTGCTCCATCATCCCTACGAAAGCTTCGACATGAGCGTCGAGGATTTCATCAGCGATGCCGCCATTGATCCGCAAACGGTGGCGATCAAGATGACGGTGTACCGCGTCGGCGACGACACGCCGTTCGTGCGTTCGCTGATTCGCGCTGCCGAAGCGGGCAAACAGGTCGCTTGCGTCATCGAATTAAAGGCGCGGTTCGACGAGGCGCGCAACCTGCTCTGGGCGCAGGAACTGCAACAGGTCGGCGCGCATGTGACCTACGGCCTGATGGGGCTGAAAACCCACACCAAGGTGGCGCTGGTGGTGCGCAAGGAAGGGCGCGATCTGCGCTGCTATGCCCATATCGGCACTGGCAACTATCACGTCAAAACCGCGCGGCTTTACACCGACGTTGGCCTGCTGACCTGCGATCCGATCCTCACCGCCGATGTAGTGAGGCTCTTCCATTATCTGACCGGCTGCTCGCGGGCGCCCCAATTCGACAAGCTGCTGATCGCCCCGATCAATATGCGCCAGCGGTTTCTGGAACGCATCGAACGGGAAATCGAGCATCATCGCGCTGGTCGACCCGCCCGCATCATCGCCAAGATGAACCAGGTCGAGGATCTGGAGATGGTGAGGGCGCTGTCGGCGGCATCCCAGGCGGGCATACCCATCGACCTGATCGTGCGCGGTTTCTGCTGTCTGGTTCCTGGGGTGCCCGGCTGGACCGAAACCGTGCGAGTGCGCTCGATCATCGGCCGCTTCCTCGAACACTCGCGGATTTTCTATTTCGCCAACGGCCAGGACGATCCGCTGGCGGGCGAGTTTTTTATCGGTTCCGCCGACTGGATGCATCGCAATCTCTCCGGACGGGTCGAGGCGGCGACGCCGGTGGAAGACCGGATGGCGCGCGAGCGGTTGTGGGAGATTCTGGACATCTGTTTGCGGGACAATCGTCAAGCGTGGCTGATGCAATCCGATGGCGCTTATGTCCAGAGCCAGCCGGCGGAGGATGCGACCGGACCGGCCGCGATGGGCGCTCACGCCTGGCTGATGGACCTGACCCGCCGCCGGGCGGCGGCGGTTTAATCAAGCGACTCGTCGGCGGTCACCCGGCAGCCGGCTTCTTCAAACTCGATGAGATGGTGAATGTGTGCGAATTTCTTTCGATATCGACGATACCCTGATTTGTGGTTCCTCTGTTCCCACAGAACCATGCGTTTCCTGGTGGCGTCGCTGGCGGTATCCCGAACGGCTGCGTCACGGCGCCCGCGCCCTGATGAGCGAGTTGACGCAAAGGGGCTGTCGGATTTGGATTTACACCAGTTCGGATCGTCCCGCCCACTATTTGAAATCCTGGTTCAGGATCATGGGAATTCCGATTGAGGGGGTGATTAACCAAACCCGGCATGAGCGGAGGGTGGGCTTGCGTGGGCCATCGAAATACCCTCCGGCCTTCGGGATTGATCTTCACATTGACGACTCGCCGGGGGTCGCTATGGAGGGGGCTGACCATCAGTTCGCGGTCCTGGTTGTTTCACCGGAGGATAAGGATTGGGTGGATCGGGTGCTGAGCGAGGTAGATGCGCGAATTCGTTCAAATACCCACTGGAATACGCGACGGCTCGCTTCGAGCCGGCCCTATGAGGTAAAGCAGATTTTTCGGGATCTCCTTGCCCGATTATCGCTATCGGACCGCCGAATCCCTTCTTACGCCGTCGGCAGCGCCAAGTCCGATCCAGCCTGAAGGCATCCGGCGCTAACGAGATCCGGGCTGGCGCATTGCGGTAATTGGGGACACTCGACCCAGCAATGCCGGCGCCGCCTCAGTCATTATTGTTGTACGTTCACGACCTGGGGAATCGGTTCGCCGTGTTGATGCTCGGCCTTGTGGTGGGGGATCGGGCGTTGCCGCTGGTCTGGGCGGTGGCGGCCGGGCCGGCCCATCTGGGGCTTGACCGGCAGGCAGTCGTGCTGGAACGGGTGCGGGGCTGGCTACCGGCTGGAGCGGAGGTGCTGTTGTTGGCGGATCGGTTCTCTCCGTCCGCCGCGCTCTTGGCCTGGGTGCACCTGCGGGATTGGCACTATCGCTTGCGCTTGAAAGGGAACTTGAGCGTCGATCCCGGATTTGGCGACATCGTCACCACGGGCGAGCTGGCCGCAGGGTTCACCGAGCGGTTTTTGCCCGACGGGCGCCTGTTCGCGAACGGGGGGCCGACGAACTTGGGGATCCGGCACGAGACGGGCCATCCCGAACCCTG
>NZ_CBTK010000007.1 GCF_000531125.1 Candidatus Contendobacter odensis Run_B_J11
GTCCCTACGCAATCCCTTCTACGACCGGCGGGGTCGTTCGTCATCCATGACTCACTTCAAGGCGGTAATCGTTTTGGGCGTCAGGTCAAGCTGACGCACCAGCCCTTTCAAGGTACTCAGTTGATGGTTGACGTAACCGTCTGATTCTCTGTTACCCGACTCGGCCTAACATCGGGTTTGGCTAAGAAGAGGGTTCGAGGTTAAATTCAACTTATTGATTTTCAATGTTGTATTTTTACACCTTGAAAGGGCTGGTCTTCAAGAGTTGAACGTGAAAGGCATGACAAAAAACCACTGTCTTGCCCGTGCGGTCAACGATGCTGGATTTGGACCACTGTCTTGCCCGTGCGGTCAACGATGCCGGATTTGGCGCACTACGCCAGATGATCGAATACAAGGCCGAACTTCGCGGATGTGTTCTGCGTGCGGTCAACGGCATGACATGCCGCTCGCCCAGCGCAGGATGGAATGTGAGTGCGGCCACTCAATGGATCGCGACGTGAACGCGGCCATCAACATTTTGAATTTCGGTCTGGACACGCTCACGCCGGACCTTAAACGCGCACAAGAGACGGGTAAGACTTCGGTTCGCCGAAGCACGGTCGTTGACGGTGCGAAGATGGCTACTTGTCAGATAATCCAAGATTGTCCAGATTCGAGTAGGCATTTATGAGCGGAATCAAGCCGATAGTCATTTGCTCATCGATGAGAGCGGATTCCCGAGAGCAGGGCGGCATTTGGTCGGACGGAAAAGACTGGCCGCCGTGCCGCTACAGATTATTTGATAACATGCGCAATAAAATCCAAAGCAATAGGATAGCTTTCTTGCTCGCTTGAAAAACCGATTCTTCCTTCCAAGAGAGGGTCAGATCATGACTGATTTCCACGGGTTGGCGTCCCCGCTGACCGACCGCACCTCGGCAACCGATGACCAGCGCATCGAGAACATTCTGCCGTTGCCTCCGCCGGTGCACCTGATTCAATTCTTTCCGATCAAGAACACACC
>NZ_CBTK010000008.1 GCF_000531125.1 Candidatus Contendobacter odensis Run_B_J11
GTCGGCTGGAAGGGCCTGATCAACGATCCCTATCTGAACAGCAGCTTCCGGATCAATGAGGGGCTGCGCATTGCCCGCGACCTGCTCGTGCGCATCAATCAGGTGGGCGTTCCCGCTGGCTGCGAATTTCTCGATGTGATCTCTCCCCAGTACATCGGCGACCTGGTTTCCTGGGGCGCTATCGGGGCGCGGACCACCGAATCGCAGGTGCATCGCGAACTCGCTTCCGGGCTGTCGTCGCCGGTCGGGTTTAAGAATGGCACCGACGGTAACGTGCGGATCGCCATTGCGGCGATTCTGGCTGCCCGCCAGCGCCATCACTTCCTGTCGGTGCATAAGTCCGGTCAGGTGGCGATTGTGGATACCCTGGGTAATACCGACGGCCACATCATCCTGCGCGGGGGGAGCCAGCCCAACTACGATCAGGCGAGCGTGGAGGCGGCCTGCGCCGAACTCGCCCGGTCCAATTTGCCCGAACGGTTGATGGTCGATCTCTCGCACGGGAACACTCCGGGAGGGTTCCAGCGACAATTGGTCTCGGGCGCGGCGGTCGCCGAGCAAATCGCCGCAGGCAGCGCACGGATCATGGGGGTGGCGGTGGAGTCCCATCTGGTCGAGGGTCGGCAGGATCTACGCCTCGATCAACCCCTGGTGTACGGTCAAAGCATCACCGATCCCTGCATCGGCTGGGAGGATTCCGTGCGATTGCTCGACCAATTGGCTCAGGCGGTGCGGGCGCGGCGGAACCTGTCCAAGTTCGAGCGATAGAAAGGCGCACTTACTTCTGTCTTTTATCCTTGCGATCCTAAGGAGGCGTGAGATGGCTGAATTGAATCTGGGGTTCGTGGCCGGGCTGGTGTTTGAAGGGGAATCGGGGGCGAAGCTGCCGGGGGCGATGGTGTCGATGGGGGCGGTGTACAAGCGGTCGGTGGAACGGATGACACTGTATACGCCGTTGGGGCTGGAGGTGAAGTCGATAGCGTATCCGCCGGTGTATTCCGATAGCGATGGGATTTTCGGCGTGGTGTTTCAGTGGGATGCCTCGGATATCGGGGCAGTGATGGATGCGGCGATGTCGGACCGGCTTGAGTATTCGATCACGGCGTGGCGGCAAGTGGGCAATTTACGGGTGCCATCGAAGAAGCGCGGGACACTGAAGCTGCGGTCGAATGCGGGCGGGATGGGATTGCCGAAGAATGGACTCGCGTGGGTTTTGGCGACCGGGGCGGCGATTGAGAAGGCGGCCAAGCAGATCAAAGTGTCGGCGCCAGCAGGGTTGGGGACAGTGCGGACGACGGAGTTGTACTACCTGGTGGATATGGTGGATTTGCCAGCGTATTCGACGGCACGATATTAGTCATGAACACCGACAACCTGTCCGTTCTGGGCCTGACCATTGACTATGGCCCTTATGGCTGGCTGGAACCCTACGATCCGGCCTGGACCCCCAACACCACCGACGCCAGCGGGCGGCGGTACTGTTACGCGAACCAGCACCATATCGAGCTGTGGAACCTGTCTCGATTCGGGCGTGCGCTGACTCCGCTGCTCCAAGCCGCCGAAGGCATCGAACAGGGTTTGACGGTGTATCGCACCACCTTCGAGCGGACCTATCGAGAGCTGGTGGCCGCAAAACTCGGTCTGGAGACGCTTGAAGATACCGCCGGCGAGAAACTGCTCGCCGACCTGCTCGAACTGCTCCAAGCTTGTCGAGACTGACTGGACGATTTGGTCCTGTAAATTTTCCTGTGATGGCGAGGGTTGGTAGCATCAGGCTAGGGCGTTGACTGAATCCAACCCATTGATCTCAATAGGTGATATTCATTTTACCTGCCTGCCCCACAGTTCCGATCACCGGAAAATTTACAGGAGGAATTTTTTTCATCGTCGCTCTCCTCTCCGGGGTGTCAACCGCACCGCCAGGCATGAAAACGCTCGACCCAGGCCAACAGTTTCTCCGGGGCATGGGCCTTTTTCCAGACGCCGGCGACATATTTATTGGCTTCCGCCAGGGTCGGGTAAATGTGAATCGTGCCGAGAATTTTGTTCAGGCCGATGCCGTGACGCATCGCCAGCACATACTCGGCCAGCAAATCGCCGGCATGTTCGCCGACGATGGTCACGCCCAGAATACGATCCTTGCCCGGCGTGGTGAGCACCTTGACGAAACCGTGCGCTTCCCCGTCAGCAATCGCCCGATCCAGATCGTCCAAACCATAGACCGAAACCTCGTAGCGAATGCCTTTCTCCTTGGCGTCCTGTTCATTGAGACCGACCCGTGCCACTTCGGGATCGACAAAAGTTGACCAGGGAATTACTGAATAGTCGGTTTTGAATTTCTTGAACGGATCAAACAGGGCGTTGACCGCTGCATACCACGCCTGATGGGCGGCGGTGTGGGTGAATTGGAACGGCCCGGCCACGTCGCCCGCCGCGTAGATGTTGGGATAGATCGTTTGCAGATACTCATTAGTCTCTACCGTGCGGGGCGCGGGAATGCCCAGTTCCTGTAACCCGTAACCTTGCGTGTTCGCCACCCGCCCGACCGCCACCAGCACGGCATCGAAGGGAATCCGCACGTCTGAGCCGTCGTGTTCGGCGATCAAGACCTTTTCGCCGTTCTCCACCGCAAACCGCTTCGCCTGGTGATTAATCAATACGGCGATGCCTTCCTGCCGAAACCGCTCGGTTACCAACTCCGAGACTTCCGGATCCTCCCGAATCAGAAGGCGCGGGGCCATTTCGACTTGCGTCACCTGACTGCCCAATCGGGCGAAAGCCTGGGTCAGTTCCGAACCAATCGGT
Source organism: Candidatus Contendobacter odensis Run_B_J11 (assembly GCF_000531125.1). Lineage (GTDB taxonomy): Bacteria > Pseudomonadota > Gammaproteobacteria > Competibacterales > Competibacteraceae > Contendibacter > Contendibacter odensensis. The sequence goes on from NZ_CBTK010000008.1 coordinate 2,806, forward strand.
CCGCCGCCCAGCACCACCAGCCGCCGGGGCGACTCGCGGAGAGTCCAGATATTATCTGAAGTCAGGTAGCCCACGTCTTCCAGCCCTGGAATCGGCGGGACGAACGGCCGGGCGCCAGCGGCAATGACAATACTGCGCGTGGTCAAGGTGCGCGTCCCTTCCGCCGTGGTGATGTCCACCGTCCAGGGTGAGGTGATTTTGGCCGCCCCTTGCACCACCTCTACGCCCAACCCGGTATAGCGTTCTACGGAATCATGCGGGGCGACCTCCTGAATGACCCGCTGCACCCGCTCCATCACCTCGGCGAAGTCAAAATCGGCTTCGGCCTTGCGAATCCCGAACTCCGCAGAGCGGCGGATGTGGGAGAGCAGTTTGGCGGAACGGATCAGCGCCTTGGATGGAACGCAGCCGGTATTCAGGCAATCGCCGCCCATTTGATGTTTCTCAATCAGCGTGACCTTGGCTTTGACCGCTGCCGCGATATAAGCCGTCACCAAGCCGGCTGAACCGCCGCCGATCACCACCAGATTGCGGTCGAACCGGGTCGGCTTTCGCCATTTCGCATAGACCCGCCGGGCTTTCACGATGGCGACGATTTTCTTGGCGATCAGCGGGAAAAGACCGAGCAGGGCAAAGGAGGCCAGCAGTTCCGGCGACAAAATACCCTTCAGCGAGTCGATTTGCGCCAACTGCGTCCCGGCGTTCACATAAACCAGCGTCCCGGCCAACATGCCGATCTGGCTGACCCAGTAAAACGTCCCGGTGCGAATCGCGGTCAGGCCCATCACCAGGTTGATGACGAAAAAGGGGAAAATCGGGATCAGCCGGAGCGTGAACAGATAGAAGCCGCCTTCCTTTTCCATGCCAGCATTGATCGCTTTTAATTTGTCGCCAAATCTCCCCTGCACCCAGTCGCGCAGTACGAAGCGGGAAACCAGAAAGGCCAGAGTCGCGCCGAGGGTGGAGGCAAACGAGACGATGACGGTTCCCCACAGCACGCCGAAGATCGCCCCTGCCGCCAAGGTCATGATCGCCGCGCCGGGCAGCGATAGCCCGGTCACGGCGACGTAGATCGCAAAGAAGATTCCCGCCGTCAGCGCCGGTTGCGTGACACGATAGGCATCAATAGCTGCCTGCTGACTTTTCACATAGTCCAGACTGAAAAAGCGCCCCAGGTCGAGGGCGAAGAAAGCGCCCACCAGGAGGGCGAACGCCAGAATCAGCAGAAGCTTGCGAGGGTTCATCAACAAAAACTCCAGTTCCCGCAAACAGCGCGGACCGTCGAAAAAAGGGAAGATTTGCGAAGGAGTCGGATAGAAAACCCAAAGGCCAGATCTAAAAGTGAGGTCGGGTATCCGTTCAAATTCGCGGTAACCGGTAACGATCCATCGCACCCGCCCAACCCCCCAACTCCCAACCGGGTTTTTATCGAGATCGTTGTGAGCCACGCGCTCGCCGCAGGGCGTTTAGAGTGGCCTCTATGCCGCCGCCAAGCGTCACCGTAGCGTTCGCAGGACTTTCGCCAAGCCCCTTAAATTCGTCATACCCGCGAAAGCGGGTATCCAATTTTTTCAGTGGCTTACTGGATTCCCGCTGACGCGGGAATGACGGAAAGCGAAAGTCCTGGTTCGACCAGTCAATAGGGCGCATGTCGGGATCGTCTACTGAATCCGGGGCTACGGCGATCAGGGCGTCCCAATCGGCGTCAGTGACCGGAAATTTCACTGCGATATCGGAGGATTTGTGTTTTGTCGGCATAGCGGTTCTGACCCTACTCAGCGGGCTTCCAGGCAGGATCGAGGATTTCGTCGGCAGTCCAAGGACACTCGAGCGGAAAGCGCTGAATTTCAATGCCGGTTTCTTGGGTGGCTTCGATTCGGGCATCGAACCAGGCATCTGCCCACCAGTCCACGTCATTCAACGCGGATTTGAGGCTGGGCGTTTTTTGCAGGCGGCGGCGGATGCGTTCGCGCTGGCCGTCGATCATCAGCGCCCAACTCGTGCTACGCCGTTCCGGTTGGTATTGCCACTTGAGGAGGTGCGCCAGCAGGATCGCCATGCGATGAGTCAGTTCACGTTGTTCGCTACGGCCCACGTCTTCGATCTCCTCAGCGAGATGTTCAATATCCAGGGCGCTGAATTGGCCTATTCGGAGTAAATGGGCTTGTTCCTGAGACCAGGCAACAACATCTTGGTCGTAAGTGGACATGGCGTTATCTCTTGAGTCGATTAATAGGTTTCTTTTGCGCCCCGGTTGCGGTTTTTAGCTCATCCGCCGCACGGGTTCTCCGTACTGGATGACCAGTTCGTCGTTGGTGAGCAGAATCATCGGTTCCGTCCGGCTCTGGGCAATCAGTAAGCGATCAAAAGGATCTTTGTGCAGCGCGGGAAGGTGGATCACCGCCGCTGCATGGCCGGCGGTGATCGGCAATTCGATGAAATCCATCTCCGGAAGTACGGCGAGGAGACGTTCAGGATCCGCCTGAAAATTGGGCCGCCCCAAGCCGCGTTTAATCGCGATTTCCCACAAGCTGGCAGCGCTGTAGTAAATCTCATGCTCTGGATTCTCCAGTAGTTGCCGTGTAGCGAACGGCAGTTGGCGACTCATGCCGATTGCCCATAGCAAGATGTGGGTATCGAGCAGCAGGCGCATTAGCCACGCCGCCCCTCGAAGGCGTTGAGGAGGGTCTCCGGCAGTGGTGCATTGAAGTCGTCGGGAATCTGGAGTTCGCCATCCAATAACCCCAGCCGACGCGGCTGACGGGCCGGCTTGATCGGGGTGAGGCGGGCGACCGGTTTACCGGCTTTGGCAATGATGAATTCTTCACCCAACAGAGACCGCTCCAGCAGTCGGGATAGTTGGGTTTTCGCTTCATGGATGTTGATTTGCTGAATCATCAGAGGGTCTCACCACATTGTGAACTAAACTTAGTTTGGTTTTTATCGGTCATTGCGTCAAGCGGGAAATAGGGGGCTAATCTCTGTTTTTTGCACGGTTTCCACGATCTGGCCTCGGTGAGCGTAGCTCCTTTTGCTTTTTTCTTAAAGCGCATCCCAAATGGTATGCTAAAATGGGTTTAATTTAATCAAGGGGAAAAGTCCTATGTCTACCAAAACACAAACCAGCTTACGTCTTGATGCGGATAAGCTCGCGGAAGCTAAACAAATACTATCCGAACTCGGTATGAACTTCAGTGAAGCGGTCAATATCTTCACCAACCTGATTGTTGCCAAACAGGGATTGCCCTTCGAGGTCGCTTTGCCCAATGAGGAAACCAAAGCTGCTTTGTTGGATGTCCGCGCCAGAAAGAATCTGGAAACTATTACGTTTGAACAATTCCAAATTGAAATTGGTACAGAATGAGAACCCTTTCGCGCCACAAAATGTTTGTCAAAGATATGCGTAACTTTCGGCTGACGGACACGCAGGCAACAAAGCTTTTTTTGTACGTTGCCAGGTTATTGAATGATGAACCATTACCACCAGAAGCCAATGACCATATATTACCTGACTCGCTTGGGTAGTCACGCCCAACTTTTTAAGAGCTTGCAGGAACGCAAAAAATTAGCGCTGCTGATCGGCTCCGAAATCCCTAACTTCAATCATCAGCTTCCACCAACGTCCAAGAGTCGCGCTTAGTCCAAACCATAACCACGATCCGGCCTCCGTAAGCTTCGCGGTCGTCTTTATGTTGATGTGTAGTCCTATCCGGCCTACATTGACGCCTTTTGAAGGAGCCATTTTCATGCGTACCATCGGAGCTTATGTTCGTGCGCGCATTGATCAGGATACGAAGGAACGCGCTGCCGAGGCACTGGAAGCCATGGGTTTGTCGATTTCTGATGCTATCCGTTTATTGATGCGGCGGATAGCGGATGAGCGCTGTTTGCCCTTCGGGATGAAAGTACCGAACGCGATTACGCACGAGGCGATGACCGAGCTTGAAGCGGGCAAGGGCCAGCGTTTCGATAGCGTGGATACGTTGATGGCGGACTTGAATGCGGACGATTGGGCCGGTTACCGCGAATGCCACATTAAGCCCGATTTGCTACTGATCTACCGAAAGCCAGACGAAGAAACTTTGCGGTTGGCTCGACTGGGTTCTCACGGCGAGCTATTTGATTAACAGGACTTTCGCTAAACCCTCAAATTCGTCATGCCCGCGAAAGCGGGTATCCAATCTTTTCAGTGGGTTGCTGGATTCCCGCTGACGCGGGAATGACGGAAAGCGAACGTCCTGATTAAGCTAGGCTTTCCCGGAGAGTACCAGTGCCGGGCGATATTTGCCGATATCCTTGCCTTTGGCAGGCTCGAAATCCAGCCAGATAATCTCATTTCGATCCGGCACATAGCGGATGCCCACGTCAATCTCCCCGTTCCGATACCCGAATCGCCGGTAACTCATCGGCATGGGCTTTCGCGGGATCCAATCCCAGCACCAGTTCGGCCTCGGAATAGGGGAAAACCCATGATTTGCCAAGGGTTGGTTTGGGCTTGACCAGCAAGCCGCCGTCAACCACCGCAACAGTTACGACCGTGCCGCGTTCAAGGTGCGCCGCCTCGCTCAGCGCCCGAGTGATGCGTAGCCCCAGGCTGTTTCCCCACGGTTGAATAACGGTTTCGAACTGGATGCTCACCATGCCGGATTTCCCCAAGTAGCTACAATGTGATTACAATGTTAGCAGGTCTTCGCGAGCTAAAGCCCGCTCCTACGGCCTTTGTTGAGTCGCACCCGCCCAACCCCTCCTGACAAAAATAGTCACCCTCGCCGCTTCCCGTCACTTATCGCCCGCAATGATTCCACCGCCGAATCCCTGCTTAAACCTCACTCCATGCTCAAGCGCAGTCCATTTCTGGATTCAGCGACTGGGACGAGCAACTAACTCACGCACTCGGCTTGCTACCTCCTGCTTCGATTGCCGCAATCATTCGATTTCGGATGCGCTCAGCATCCGGGGTGTTGAGCAAGTCAATCCTGGCATCAGCGATCACGC
>NZ_CBTK010000009.1 GCF_000531125.1 Candidatus Contendobacter odensis Run_B_J11
TCTCGCCAGGGTGGATCAGCGGCAGCCGGTCTGCCGTCGGGTCAACCACCTCCGAGAAATCCATCAAGTCCAGGTCTTCTATCCGAATATTCATCAATCCAGGACTTTCGCTTATAAACTAGGGTGTCGTCATACCCGTGAAAACGGGTATCCAGTCTTTCCAGCAGCTTACTGGATTCCCGCTGACGCGGGAATGACGAAAAGCGAAAGTTCTGCAATCTATCCTTGATCAAGGCCGGATCTCGTTTTGTCCGTCAAGCCGATCCAGAATGGCCAGCGCCCGTTGCGGATCAGCTTGAGCCGCCAGGGTGCGAAACCGGGTCTCGGCATCAAAGCCGGACAAGGTTTGAATGCTCTGTTCTTTCATCAATTTGTTCAGATTCAAGTCGTTCAACTCGCTCACGTTTTGACCAGCCAGTTTTCGATAGTGAGGTCGGGTATCCGTTCAAATTCGCGCAGGTTGTCGGTGACGAGAGGGATTCCGAGCGCCAGAGCCTGGGCGGCGATCCACAGATCATTGTTTCCAATTGGCAATCCACAATGCTCCAGTTGGTGGCGGATTCGTCCATAGGCGCGACTGGTCGCCGCATCCAGCGCGATCACCGTGAAACCGTGGATGATCGTTTGCAATTTCGCCCGGTTACGGTCGGGGAATGCGCTTTTTTCAGCGCCAAATTCGAGTTCGCCAAGCACAATCGGCGACAACAGGACATCGACCGCCCGCACCTTTTGTAAATGCGCCCGAACCGAGGGAACGCCTTTTACGGCGGCAATCAGGATGTTCGTATCGAGTAACCAAGCCATTGAACGCCACTCAGTTGAAAGTCGCCACCGGTTCTGGAGGCGAGTCTTCAGGAGCGGTCAGATCAAATTCGTCCATGGATTCACCTGTCCATAATGGCCGAAACACATCAGCCGCTGTTTGCCCCGTGGGGGGAACCAGATGCGCCACGGGACGTCCATGACGGGTAATGACAATCTCTTCACCTGCTTCTACCGCTGCCAAAAAGGCGGAAAAATGCGATTTTACTTCCACAATCGGGGCTGAACGCATCGGAATGCCCTCTTAAAAATGACCTTATAGTCATCGTAACTGATGGCTCGGCGATGATCAATCGCATCTACCCAACGCCTCCTGACAAAAATAGTCACCCTCGCCGCTTCCCGTCACTTATCGCCCGCAATGATTCC
>NZ_CBTK010000010.1 GCF_000531125.1 Candidatus Contendobacter odensis Run_B_J11
CCCGTGCAGGCCGTCTGATCATGAACAACCCTCACAGAAACACAATACAAGGGCGGGTTAGCGAAGCGTAACCCGCCGGAACCAGGATGCCCTGAACGGCGGGTTACGGCTCAGCGCCTAACCCGCCCTACTTCTGAACGAACCGCCCTTGGGAAACCGGGGGCGGGGTTTTGTCGAAATCCCCCCTAGCCCCCCTTTTGCAAAGGGGGAAAGGCGGTGAAACAATGACCTGCCGGTTCTCGTGAGCGGATCGACGGGTTTTCTCTAAGAGCAATAGACCGGAGATTGAGATGGGCTTAACGCATATTACCGTCGCTCTCAGCAATTTGCGCGCCGACCGGCAAGCCTTTGAGGGTGAGTTTTTGGTGGATACCGGCTCTATTGATTGTCTGGCCCCGGCGAAAGCGCTGGTCGCTGCGGGAATCGACATTGAAGGTAAAGATGTTTATGAATTGGCCAATGGTGCGCTGGTCGAATACCCGTATGGCTTTGCCCGCGTGTTATTCATGGGCGCAGAAACGGTCGGCAAGGTGATCTTTGGTCCAGATGACTGTGAACCTTTATTGGGCGTTGTCGCACTGGAAAGCACCGGGATTGGCGTCGATCCGGTCTCGCATACCCTAAAACGCATGGCAGCAAAGCCGCTGAAATGAATCCGTTAGCTTCGTAGCATCGTAGCGCGTAGCTGCGTAGATACCGTCTTGAATGTCAACGAGCAGGCGTCCAATCCGCTTGATAAGGTTTCTGATGCTTAAGAACCCCGAACGCCAATTGCACCAGTTTACGCAGGGCGGCCCCCAGGGCGGCCATCTTGGCTTTGCCTCGGGCCAGCAGACGCTTATACAACGTGCGAATATGGGGGTTGTAGCGGGTGGCAACGACGGCGGCCCTGTACAGAGCGGCGCGGATGCGGGGTGCCCCAGCTTTGGAGAGCCGGGGTCGGCGGTGGAGGCTGCTGCCGGATTGGCATTCGATGGGAACCAGGCCCAAGAAGGCCGTGGCTTGATCGGCGGACTGGAACGACCGGCTCCGCAAGACCGCTACCCAGCGTTGGGCGGTTTTCTCGCCGACTGCGGGAATGAAGAGTAGCAGGTCGCGGTCTTGGCGCAGGCCGGGATGCTGGTCAATGTGGTCATGGAGGGCGGTTTGCAAGCGAGTGGCTTCCGCTTTCAGAAAGTCGATGTGCTGCTGGAGCGACTCGGTGACCGTGGTGGGCATCGGGACCACCTCGGCTTTTTCTTGCCGGTTCTGTTCCCGGCGCAGGTCGGCCTCGACCGCGTCCAGCCGGGCGATCAGGGCGTGCAACTCGCGAATCTCTGGGGTGCGGGTCGGCTACAGCCCTGATTCCTGCGCCCGGTTTTACCTGCGGCGGCAACAGGATATGGGCAAGGCGCTGACCTATGGTCTGGTCTGCCTGCGGCGGGTGTCCGGTCACTCGCCGACTTGGAGTGGCTAAAACGGCATTCCCACGCTGGCGCGTCACTGCCAACTGAACCACTACCCCACAACTTTTCACCCCTCGCGCTGAAATTTCTGGTTTCTGACCAGCCATTCCACCAGCGCCGGGTGAGAAATCCGGTGATGGCAACCGACCAGAAAGGCATCGAGATCACGGGGATCGGCATTTTTTACCGCCGGATGTTCGGCCAGCTCGCAGAATTGCCGCAGCGTGGTCGGCCTGATCCGCAACAACTGGCAGACTTCGCCGGGCCGGTAGACCGCCCTCGGCGTGATCCCCTCGGCCAGCAGCAGGGCGTGAAGCTGACCTTCGGCCTGCGCCAGGAGGTCGAGGGGGGCGAGACCGGAGCCGGAATGCCGCTCAGACCGCCGGAGACGGTCGCTGGCGCGTTCAATCGCCCGACCTGCTACCCGGGGAAAATCCCTAAGCCGCATCGTCGCCTCCTGACCGGTCTCCGGGCGTTTTCCGGATCGGTTTCGGTCGCGGGATCGGGACATCGCCACCGAGGCTGACGGTCAAGGGTTGGCCGCGATGCAGCACCTCGACCAGCTTCCGGCGTTCCTGGGGCGGCACGTCGTTCAAGCGCACCGACAGCACGATTTCCAACAACAGGTCTTCCGAGGCGTTGATGACCGTGCTGGAATCGACCATCGCTTGAATCGTGGCTTTGGGCAGCGGGCGGCGGGACGGAAAGTTCAGGACGCGGGCGGTCATGTCACGCTCTCCACACGGTAAATCGCGGGGGTTTCGCACGGTTCCAGGCCATCGTGCGACGGATCGTGCGAATCCGGCCCTTGCCGATTCCCGCCGAATTGCTCGGCGGCGATTATCGCAGCGATCCTGGACTTCGGGCCGATCTCCAGCACTGGGTCGGGCAGATCTGGGCCGATAAGGATGCGCAGATCGAACAACTTTTGGGCGACGGCCACCTTGATCGATGATCTTCAAGCTACTGCGCCAAGCAGCGGATGTCCCTCATCATCCAGCAGAATATCCGCCCAGCCCTCCCGGTAAATGCGGCGCAGATCGAGAATGGACCAGGGAATTAGAATCAGCGCCGCCACGATCCAGGCGGCCAGATGCCAAATCCAGCCGCCACCGGGAATGAAGGTGGCGACCGCGACAAAGAAACCCGTCACCCCATAAAACCGATAGGCGGCCTGCTGGGTGTAGTGGCCCACACGGGGATCGGGATGATGCCGGTTCAGGGCATACACCAGCATCGAGGCGCCGAACCAGAAGATCAGCAGGGGAAAGGGAATCAGAATCGCGACTAGATTGCCATAATTCATCAAGGCCGCCGCCTGCTTGGCGGAGGAGCCGCGCGCGACCCTGCCAATTATCGTATCTTCGCTTTGTTCCAGGAGATGCATGATTGCAATCCTTCGGATTGAAAACGGGAACCCCAGAGTTCTAATTAGCAACCCGTTTAATAGATTGAGCTTTTTTCATTTTTCTGCACAAACATTTCCACGATGATCTCCCCGGCGTTTTGGAATTTGAGTAAGACCGGAAAGCGATCTCCCTCCGCCAAGGGTTGCTTAAGGTCGCTAAACTGGATGTAGGGTCCACCGGGTTTCAGCCTGATTTCCTCCCCGGCTGGGATGGCGATAGCGTCAACCGGCTCGATTTTTAGCCCAGCGTCGGTCTTCGTCAGCGTATACAGTTCCGCCTTAGCCGCAATGGCCGTTGAAGCTGAAACCAGTTTATCGTCTCTCGCGCCCCGGTTTTTCAGCCCCAGATAGCCCGATCCAGTCGTAGTCTGGGTAGGCGCCGCCCACGGATGCCGGACTGCAATACTGCCCAAAGGATAGCCGTGGCCGCTGACTAAAAACGGTATTCCTAGTAACACCAGCGCGGCGAACGCGGAGAAAAACCATTTCGGGTTCATGATGTTTTTCAACGATTGCACTCCGCCTCGGCAACCCGGCAACCTTGCCCCTTGCGCTGGCACTCCGCCAGCGCCGCGCTTTCAGCGGCAGCCGGCGTATCGCCCAAACCGATGCCGAAACCGGGATCGCCCAAGGCCAGCGTACCGCATTGCCCCGGTCCGAATTCCAGTACGACCTGACAATCGGCAGTGGCGCAATTGGCTAATGCCTGCAGTCGCGCCTGTTGCGGATCGGGCGCTCGCCAATGCAGCCGCCAATCCTGAGTGCTGGCTGCGTAAGCGACTGCGCCGTAACTACTCGTTGAACTCGATGCTTCTAATCCGGCACAACCCGCGTTCAACATCAGAATCAGCACGAGTGCAATTGCCGTTGCCGCCCTCACGACTTCATACCCTGGAAACCGCGACCGCCCTTGCCATAACCATCACCCGGTGTTTTCCGAATCATGCCGTCTCCTTTACCGCCACCACCGCCACCCGCCCCACCGCCACCCGCCCCGCCACCACCGTGATGGGCATAGGCCGTGGGTAACGTGAGGGAATTGTCCAGTATTGGTATTCCCAAGCTCCAAGCCAAAGCGCTGCTTACTAACAAGTAATGCCAGAGGGAACGACGGGGACGATTGAGCATGGCGGGTCTTCTCCAAAGAATCAGTTGCAGCGGGAATGGCGGGGGGAATTGCCAAACGGGTCGGCGAAACGTGAATCACACAGGAATTCCCAATCGGTCAGACTCTGGAAAAAGGCGATGAGATCCAGCTTCTCCTGTGCAGTCAGCCGGAAGCTCACGATCAGTTCACTCTTGAACGGACTCCGGGCGCCATCACCAGCCAACGGCCCTTCACTGATCAGCCGCCCGCCACGGGCATAGTGATCCACCACTTCCTCCAGCGTAGCGATGGAACCGTCGTGCATATAGGGTGCAGTCAACTCGATATTGCGCAGCGTTGGGGCGCGAAACCGGCCCATATCCGCAGGCCGCTGGGTGAACTCCCACAAGCCCCGGTTCCCCGCTGGATAGTCCCCTTTGCCGCCGATGTTGTAGAGACCGTTGTTGTGAAATTCCTCTTGCGCAACTGGCGTTCCAGCATGACTGACTGATTGGCTGAAGTTGAAACCACCGTGGCAGTGAAAGCACTCCATTCGCTCAGAGAAAAACAAGTTCTGACCACGCCGCGCTGCTGCGCTCATGGCGCTGTTATTCAATTGAAACGTGGCTTGGTCATAGGGCGAATTACCTGAAATCAAGGTGGAGACGAAAGCGGCGACGGCCTTGGCAACCCGATCTGCGTTAACTGGAGTGCTTTCTCCGGGATAAGCAGCGGCAAATAACTCTTGATACTTTGGATCAAAGCGGAAGCGATCCAGAATTTCAGCTTCATGATCGCTCCAACCCAGTTCCACCGGAAACTCGGCAAACATTGGGGTGAGCGCCTGAGCATGGAGCGTCTTTAGCACCGGGTTGGCCCAATCGAAAGTGGCGTTGTACACCACATTAGTCAAACTCATGGCATTGCGTGGATGCACCTCGCCGGTCGTGCCAATCGCCGTGGTGCGGCCATCGCTGAAGGCGCGCGCAGGTAGATGACAAGAGGCGCAAGACGCACTTTGATTGATCGACATGCGCGGGTCGTAGAACAGGTGGCGACCCAACTCGACTTTGGCGGTTGACATTGGGTTTTCAGCAAACTCCTTGGGTGTAGGGAAGCCTTTCGGCAATGACCACGAATAGCCCGAAGGAGTCACGGGTGGCGGCGGCGTCTCATCTCCGCCGTCGTCACCGCCACCGCATCCCGCAACCAGTAGCAACAGCCCTAGCGCCGTGGCCCAGCGGGATGTTCGACTCATGGCTTGCGCACACTGAATAGCACTTGGGGAACCGCTTTGGAGTATTTCTCAGGAGTCGCTCCGGCTCCAGCGACATAGGTAAAGTCCAGATTCAGGCGCGGCATGATGGGGATACACTCCGGATCGGAGTTGCCCGACATGCAGCCCGATGAGGTGTCGGGGGTGTTGAATGCGACATTGGACGCTGCCAACGTTTTACCCATGTCCATCACAACACGGTCTTGATCGACGTTGAAGTTGTCCAAGCAGAATTCAGCGATGTTCGGATAACCGCAGGCGGCAGTGGGTGGGGCGCTGGGATCGGAACCGGGGCATTCGGTGCTGCCCAGGTGAGTCACGAACGCCACGCTGTTGTCGCCGCCGGGCGCACCAAAACCGTCCACACGGATGAACTTGCGCCCGCCCCGCCAGTTCCACAGCATCCCGGAGGCGTTCAACGGCGAGGGCGCAGTGGCATCACTGATATGGTTTAGCGCGTAGGGAACGCCGACCTTGAAGCACAAGCCCGCATAGTTCTCATTAGGCACGGATCCCTTTACGACCGCATTGGTCGGCAGAGTACCGCTACCGCAATCCTTTCTCAGGTCCAGCAGTACCGTATTTTGATATTGCCAGACGCCATCCTGATCCAGATCGATCTCTTGGCGGCTGCCATCAGCTTTAACCAGCGCCACATCATGGACATAGAAGCGCCAATCGTTGACCTGATAAGTGCCGGGCTGACCGACGCCAACATTGCTATAGGTCTTGCCGCAGACAAAATCCTGACCGTTAACCTCCGCCTTGAACTGCACGGTCGCCGAGCGTTCTCCAGGACTGTTATCGTCATCGCTGCCGCAACCTGCGACCAGCGCCAGCGCGACGCCCAGCGCTGTAGCGCTCCGAAGGGGGAACAAAAACTGCCGGTTGCGGGGATGCGCCATTTCAAGATTCTCCTGGTTTTGTGGTATCTGATTATGCTAAGTCGCAGCAGGCGCGGTGAAAATGCGACAAATTGCCGCACCTGTAGGAAAAGAGACTGACACAACAAAACGGCTACAATGCAATGCCAAATAACGGTTACTGAATCCAACTCCGGCTGACGAAAGACTTGTGATCATTATTGGCTACTCCACTGAGCTTACCCAACGACTCATCTCAGTTGGCAACGAACTGATTGCTATGTTTGTAGCGGTTACATTGCGTATCCGGCTTTTTCCAGCTCAGCATAAGTCGTCGGCTGGCGTGTTGGGTCAATGTCCAGACCTAATTGCAAACCGATTTGCGACAGTGAGAAAATACCGCGCACGGCTTGCTGTCCAACGCCGGAGTCGCTATCTATCACCAGCGCATGCTGGCGATTGACCTGACGCAGCGTAGCGATGATGTCGCCGACCCGCGCGCTCAACACCTCTTTCATCAGCAGCGCCTCCAACTTTGGTCTGAGCGTCATCAAATCGGCAACCAGCAACTCATCCCAAACACCGCCGGCTTTGGTCAGAATGCGTCCGGGCTTGTCCCCTTCGATGTCACGACTGGTAATCAATCCAATGACTCGATTATTGGCGTCACTGACCAATAACAGGCGCACCCCATGTTGAATCATGGTTGTCAGCGCCTCGTTAATCGGTACGGACAGTTGAGTAATATGGGGAATGACCTGACTGAGATCGGTCATCACTCCGACAGCGGCATCAGCAGCGATGACCGGTTTAATAGCCGGCTGTTTGGCGCGAATGCGCCGCTTAGGGCGGCAGTACCCCGTGCCGGGTTCCAGACGATGCAATGAGAGCGGTGGGTAGGTATGGGTCATGGGGGCGACTTCCAGGATACAAAACAGGTTAAAGAGGATCGATGCAACGATGAAAACCGCTACGCCTCTGTGGATCCTGCCATCATCCTAAGTCGTGGCGCGCAATTTTGGGATGTGACAAATTACCGCGCATGTCCGGTTGAAGGCGCGGCTAAAATATAACGTTCACCACGCCCGAAACGGCGATTACCGGATCGGATTTAATCGAATGGAAGATTTGCGACGCCTGCTGTTACTCCGTTTGCTGGTGATGCTGGGGCCGGTCATCATGCTGCTCTGGCTGTACTTCGGCCTGATCCCGCCCCATGCCCTGCCGGCGTGGTCGATAGTGATCTCTCTGGGATTGATGGCGCTGGCCGCCGCCACTTTGCGGCTGCGCACTCAGCGTGCTACTGCGCTGACGGCATGGGAGTTATTCGCCCATCTTCAGATCGACGTGCTGGCGCTGGCGATACTGTTGTTCTTCAGTGGCGGCGCCAGTAACCCTTTCGTTTCGCTGCTGCTCTTGCCGTTGATCATCACCGCCGCACTGCTGCCGCCCGGCTGTGTCTGGGCGATGGCAGGAGTGACGGTGACGGTTTATACCGCGCTGATGTTCTATTACCTGCCGCTGCCGGGGATGATCAGCGGCCACGGTCCCGGCTTTCATGCGCATTTATGGGGAATGTGGCTGGTGTTCGTGATTAGCGCTCTGCTGATCGCCGGCTTCGTGGCGCGATTGGCGGAAATGTTACGACAGCGGGACCGTCAGTTAGCGCGCTTGCGGGAAAAAGCGTTGCGCGACGAACAAATCCTGACCTTGGGAATGTTCGCAGCCGGTGCGGCCCACGAGTTAGGCACCCCTTTATCAACCATCGCAGTGCTGGCGCGGGAACTGGAACACGCCCATGGCGAAGACGCGCCGCACCGCGCTGACCTGCGCACCCTGCGTCAGCAAGTGGAGGTGTGCAAAAGCATTCTCGGCGACTTGCTTAAAAGCGCCGATTTAGCGACCGACCGCGAGGCCGCGCAAGCGTTGGATGTGCTGCTGGAACACATCCGCAACCGCTGGCAATTACTGCATCCCCGCGTGCCGCTGCGGGTCAGTTGCGCGGGACCATCGCCCTCGCCGGCGGTGGCGGCGCCGCAAACCATCGGACAAACCTTGATTAGCTTGCTCAACAACGCCGCCGACGCCTGCCCCAAGGGCGTGGATTTGGCAGGACGCTGGGATGCGTGCCGGGTGGTCATTGAGATTCGTGATCATGGGCCGGGGCTGCCGCCGGATGTGGCGAATCGCGTCGGGGAAGCCTTCTTTTCTACCAAGGAGGGCGGCATTGGCATCGGTTTATTGCTGGCCAATGCCGCGTTGGAGCGGCTGGGCGGAGAAGTCAGCCTGTTGCGCGATCCTCAGGGCGGCACCTGCACCCGGATCGATTTGCCGGCGCGGGTCGGCATGGCCTGATGATGGAAGCGATGGATGGCTCCAGCCTGCTGCTGGTGGACGACGACGCCACTTTTTGCCGGGTGCTGGGTCTGGCTCTAAGCCGACGGGGCTTCGCGGTGGCGACCGCGCACGACAACGCGGCGGCGTTGCAACTGGCTCAAGCCGATCCGCCGGAATACGCCATCGTGGATCTCAATCTGGCCGGCGATTCGGGTCTGAGTCTGATTCCTGAACTGCTCGCCCTCGATTCCGTCACCCGCATCGTGGTGCTCACCGGCTATGCCAGTATTGCTACAGCGGTGGAAGCGATCAAACTGGGCGCGGTGAATTATCTGGCCAAGCCCGCTGACGCCGATCAGGTGTTGGCCGCCTTAGCTGCTATTGCTGGCGATCCCGCCGCGCCGGTCAATACTCGCCCCCTGAGCATCGGTCGGCTGGAATGGGAACACATCCAGCGGGTACTGCATGACAACAGCGGCAACATCTCCGCCACCGCCCGGCAGTTGGGAATGCATCGCCGCACCTTGCAACGCAAGCTGTCCAAACGGCCGGTCCGGTTCTAACTCAGCAAGCGACGCATTGATAATGGCTCAATATGGATTCCAGACGGTTGAAAAGGGTTCGCCCTGAAGGAGACCGAGCAGGTTGCGAGCCGCTGCAATCGAGAGTCGCGGATAATGATCAACCTTCAAAACCTGCTGGATGATGTGAAATGCTACGAAACGGTTCGGCAGCTACGCTGGTCCGGGGGGGTTGCTTTGGAAGCCACCGTCAGCGGGGCGGGAGGTGACGCCTGTGAAGAGCAAGGCTCTGGCGTCGGGCGCAAGATCACCGTGAAACCGGCCTCGGTGAAGCAGGCAATCATCCATGGGCTTATTGGTCCATGGGTGATGCAACGGTAATCAACCATGACGATTCTTACCTATACTTTCAGGGCTTTCACCCGGCAGCCCTCCTGCGTCATACCGGCTTTCGCCGGTATGACGGAAAGCGAAAGTCCGACTTTATAAAGTCATCCCTGTCCTAAGCGAGGTATCGTCATGTCCCCGTCTACCGCGCCGTCCACTCCCGATCTCAAAACCGCTGATCCCAACAAGCTGGCCCAGAATCTTTCCAAGATCATCGAGCAAAGCCAGCGTGTCTTGCAGGAGTATCTCAAGCGCCAGGAGCGCGGCGATCAAATTTCCCTCATCGATCCCGCCATCATCGGCAAATCGTTCCAGGAGCTGTTTCAGCAATTGTTGAAAGATCCCGACAAGTTGATCAAGGCTCAGGTCGAATTCTGGAAGAACTATCTTGACCTATGGCAAGCTGCTTCCCAGCGCTTGGCGGGGCACGAAACCCAGCCGGTGATTGAACCGCCACCCGGCGACAAGCGTTTTAAGGACCAGCAGTGGGCCGAAAACGTAGTATTCGATTTCATCAAACAATCCTATCTACTGTCCGCTGACAGCCTGCAAGGACTGGTACAAAGCGTCGAAGGGCTGGACGATAAGACTGCCCGCAAGGTGCAGTTCTACACTCGCCAGTTCGTAGACGCGATGGCCCCGACCAACTTCGTGCTGACCAATCCGACCGTACTCCAGGCTACGCTGGATTCGGGTGGCGATAACCTGGTCAAGGGCTTGCAAAACGTACTGACCGACCTGGAGCGCGGGCGCGGGCAATTGCAGATTACGATGACCGATCTCAACGCCTTCACGCCGGGTGAAAATGTCGCGGTCACGCCCGGCAAGGTCATCTACCAGAGTGAATTGCTGCAACTCATCCAGTACAACCCCAGCACCCCAACCGTCTGTCAGCGGCCGTTCCTGTTCGTTTCGCCCTGGATCAACAAGTTTTACATCATGGACATGCGGCCCAAAAACTCGATGGTCAAGTGGATGGTGGATCAGGGCTTCACCGTGTTTATGACCTCGTGGATCAACCCCGACGAACGGCTGGCGCATAAAACCTTCGACGATTACATGCTGGCCTGCGTGGAGGCGATGGACGCCATTGAACAGGCCACCGGCGAGCGGGAAATCAGTGCTGCCGGCTACTGCCTGGGCGGTACTCTGCTGCTGAGCACCCTAGCTTGGCTCGCCGCCAAGAAGGACAAGCGGGTAAAAAGCGCCATCTGCTTCGCCTGCATGACCGACTTCAGCGAACCGGGCGAACTGGAGGTATTCATTGACGAGGAGTTAATCACTCTGCTGGAGAAGCAGATGGGCGAACGGGGCTATCTGGACGGCAGCCAGATGGCCGGCGTGTTCAGCATGTTGCGCGCCAACGATCTGATCTGGTACTTCGTGGTGAACAACTACCTGCTGGGCAACGATCCCTACCCCTTCGATCTGCTGTACTGGAATTCCGATTCCACCCGGATGCCCCGGGACATGCACAGTTTCTACGTGCGCAACATGTATCAGAAGAATCTACTGCGCCAACCGGGCGGCATTACTCTGGCCGGTGTGCCGATTGATTTACGCAAAATCAAGACGCCGGTCTGTTTCCTGTCGGCCTACGAGGATCACATCGCGCCGTGGAAATCCACTTATGCCGGCACGCAACTGGTCGGCGGGCCAGTGAAATTCGTACTGAGCGGCTCCGGCCACATCGCTGGAGTCATCAATCCGGCCTCTTCCGACAAGTACGGCTATTGGCTCAACCCCAACAATTCGCCGAATCCCGATGACTGGTTCAAGGGTGCGGTCAAACAGGAAGGCTCGTGGTGGCCGGACTGGCTGGCCTGGCTGCAACCTCACACCGGCCCGCAAGTGCCGGCCCGTACCCCGGGCGATGGCAAACTGAAACCGGTCGAGGACGCGCCCGGTTCCTACGTCAAGATGCGCTACGACCAGTGACTAATCTCATAATCTCAGGCGGGCGTCTCAGAGTCCCGAAATGCCTGCCTGACTTGGGTAATCGCCGCCAGTCGCTCCCGTTGTAACGCTTCCGCCAGCGCCAGTCCGGTCAAGCCTTGCGCCAGCAGCGGCCGCGCCTGAACCGCCGCTGCCGCCTGATAAACCTGGCGCATGAATTCCGCCTGAATATAATCCCGGTTTTCCAGACCGGTTCGGCCCCGCGCATCGGCTTCACAGACGATGAGGTATTGCTCGAAACGCTGCGGTTTACGGAAGGCGTCCAGCCCTTGCAGGGTGTTGAGCAGGGTTTTCGGGCGCAACTCCAGCGCCCGGTGGCAATGAGTGTGATAGCGTGCAGTCAATACCCCCAGTTCCCGGTACATATTGGGAACCCGCAACCGCTGGCAGAGCGTCCGAATCAAATCCGAGCCGCGTTGTTCGTGGCCGTGGTGGCGAGGCCAGTCGTCGGGTTGCGTGGTTCCCTTGCCGAGGTCATGAACCAATACGGCGAAGCGGGTCACGGCGTCTGCGTTCAGTCGCACCGCTTGCGCCAACGCCAGCAGGGTATGGACGCCCGTATCAATCTCAGGATGATGCGCTGCGGGTTGCGGCACCCCGAACAACCGGTCCAGTTCCGGGAAAATCCGCGCCAGCGCTCCGCACTCGCGCAGCGTAGCGATGAATTGTTCCGGATGGGATTCGCCCAGGGCGCGCACGGTTTCCGCCCACACTCGTTCTGGCACCAGACTATCCACTTCACCGCTGGCAACCATGGTTCGCATCAGATTCAGCGTTTCCGGGGCGACTCGAAACCCCAACGGCGCATAACGGGCGCTGAATCGGGCCAGCCGCAGGATCCGCACCGGATCTTCAGCGAAGGCCGGCGAGACATGTCGCAGCCAGCGGGTTTCGAGATCGCAGGTGCCGCGATAAGGATCGATCAGTCGGCCCTGGGCGTCGCGAGCCATGGCATTGATGGTGAGGTCACGGCGCAACAGGTCTTGTTCCAGCGTCACATCAGGCGCGGCATGGACGCTGAAGCCATGGTAGCCCGGCGCGGTCTTGCGTTCAGTGCGGGCCAGCGCGTATTCCTCGTGAGTATTCGGGTGCAGGAACACTGGAAAGTCTTTGCCGACTGATCGGAAACCACGCGCCAACAGCTCGGCGGGCGTAGCGCCGACCACCACCCAATCGCGTTCCTGGACCGGTACGCCCAACAAGTCGTCGCGCACCGCGCCGCCGACCAGATAAATTTCCATTGTGCTTACATTCATCGCTTAGCGTTCTATGACAGGCATAATACAAGTGCTCAGCGGATTTTCTGGGGTGTAATCCGCACGGGCTGATAAACCTTAGACGGTTTTACCAACGATGCGGCGAACTTTCTGGATACTTTTTATCATGGTGGGCCTCGGGCTGGCGCTGTCGGGCTGTACCGAACTGGCCTATTACCGGCAGGCGGCGGCGGGGCAGTGGGATTTGTTGCAGGCGCGCCGGCCGGTAGCCGAGGTGCTGGCCGATCCGGCGACTGCCCCGAACGTGCGTCAGCGGCTGGAAACCGCCCAAGCGTTACGCGCCTTCGCCAGCGCTGAACTGGCTCTGCCCGACAATGACAGTTACCGCAGTTACGTCGATGTGCAGCGGCTCTATGTGGTCAAAAATGTGTTTGCCGCGCCGGAACTGGAACTGGAACCGCGTCGCTGGTGTTTCCCGATAGCGGGTTGTTTGAGTTATCGCGGCTATTTCGACGCCGAAGCGGCGCAGCACCTGGCCGATGCATTGCGGGCGGACGGTGATGAGGTCTATGTCGCCGATATTGCAGCGTATTCGACTTTGGGCTGGTTCGCTGATCCGCTCTTGAACACCTTTATCCATTGGCCGACCGGGCGGTTGGCGGAACTGATGTTTCACGAACTGGCCCATCAGCGGCTGTACCTCGCCGACGATACCGCCTTCAACGAAGCGTTCGCGACGGCTGTAGGTCACTTGGGTGCGGAACGCTGGCTGGTGCAGCGGGGTAGTGCGCGTGAGCAGGAAGAGTACAGCGCTGATGACCGTCGCCGACAGGCGTTTTTACAAATCGTGACGGCGAGCCGCGAGTCCTTGGCAGCGGTGTACGCCTCGGATCAATCCGATGCTGAAAAACGAGTCGAGAAACAACGGATTCTGGCCGAATTGCGTACCCGCTATCGGGAACTGAAACAGGAGTGGGGCGGCTATGCCGGTTACGACCGCTGGTTCGAGCAGGATTTGAACAACGCCAAACTGGCCGGCCACAGTACCTACCATCGCTGGGTACCGGCGTTCATTGTCTTGTACGAGCAGGGCGGGCGGGATTTCACGACGTTCTATCAGGCAGCGGAAATTCTCGGACGCTTACCACCGCCGGAGCGGGAAGCGCGCTTGCGGGAGTTGCTGACCGTGCGTAGCCCGTCTATGCTGGCGCATATCCCTTCGATTGCTGGAGCTGGTCATGCTCGAAACACGCGTTGCTCGTTTGTTCAAGAACGGTAGCAGCCAAGCCGTTCGTTTGCCCGCTGAATTCCGCTTCGAGAGTGAAGAGATTTATATCACTCGCGACGCGGCGAGTGGGGATGTGGTGCTTTCAACCCGGCCCGGGGCGAAGGCATGGGACGAATTTTTCGCCCTGATCCATAGTATCGAAGCATCCGATGATTTCATGGCCGAACGTCCGCTCAACGTTATTCCGTGCGAGCGTGATCTGTTTGCGGAAGATGTGAGCTAACTATGCTGCACATGCTTGATACCGACACGGCGAGCTACCTGATCAAGGGTCGCTCGCCGGTCATCGAGGCTCATCTGGCGACTCTGTTGTCGTCCAATGTCTGCATCTCGGTGATGACGCGCGCCGAATTGCTGTACGGGTTGAAGCGGTTGCCCCCCGAACATCGGTTGCACTTAGCCGTGCGTCACTTTCTCAAAATCGTGCGGGTACTGCCTTGGGATGCGGATGCGGCGGACTTTTACGCCGATATCCGCTACCAACTGGTTACGACCGGTCAGCCCATTGGGGAAATGGATATGATGATTGCGGCGCATTCGCTGTCGGCCGGCGCCGTCCTGGTCACGAACAACATCCGCCATTACCAGCGTATCGTCGCTCCGCTGATCCTGGTCAATTGGAGCGAATAAGGTGGACGCCACGATTCCCCTCCTCGAAGTCCGCGACCTGTCGACATCCTTCGGTACTGTGCCGGCGGTCAAGCAGGTGTCGTTTACCCTGAATCGTGGCGAAACGCTGGCGCTGGTCGGGGAGAGCGGTTCCGGCAAATCGGTGTCGGCGCTGTCGCTGTTGCAACTGCTGCCGTATCCCCATGCCCACCATCCTGGCGGCAGCATCCGCCTGCGTGGGATGGAACTGCTGGGCGCGGCCACGGATCGGCTGCGGGCGGTGCGCGGCAACCAAATCGCGATGGTGTTTCAGGAGCCGATGACCTCGCTCAACCCACTGCATTCAATTGAGAAACAGATCAGCGAAACGCTGATCCTGCACAAGGGTTTGAGTGGTGCCCGACTACGGGCGCGGATTCTGGAATTGCTGGATTGGGTCGGGCTGCCCGACGCCGCCCATCGGCTGAACGCCCTGCCGCATGAACTGTCCGGTGGTCAGCGCCAGCGGGTGATGATCGCCATGGCGCTGGCTAATGATCCCGACCTGCTGATCGCCGACGAGCCGACCACCGCGCTCGATGTCACCATCCAGGCGCAGATTCTCAAGCTGTTGAAGGAGTTGCAGGCGCGCTTGGGCATGGCGATCCTGTTCATCACCCATGACCTCGGCATCGTCCGCAAGATGGCGGATCGGGTCTGCGTGATGCGCGCCGGCGAGGTGATGGAAACCGCAGCGGTCGCCGAGATTTTCGCCCATCCGCAGCATCTCTACACCCGGCAATTGCTGGCCGCCGAACCCCAGGGCGATCCCCCACCGGAAGCGGCTGATGCACCCGAAGTAATGTCCAGCGAGCAGTTAAAAGTCTGGTTTCCGCTAAAACGCGATTTATTTGGGCGGGTAGTGAATCACCTCAAAGCGGTGGATGGCGTCAGTGTCCAGGTGCGGGAAGGGCAGACGCTGGGCGTGGTCGGTGAGAGCGGTTCCGGTAAAACGACGCTGGGGCTGGCGCTGCTGCGCTTATTGTCCAGCGAGGGCACAATTCGGTTCGAGGGTCAGCGGATTGATGGCCTTCACAGTCGGGCGCTGCGCCCATTGCGAAAAGCCATGCAGATCGTCTTTCAAGATCCATTCGGTTCGCTGAGTCCCCGGTTATCGGTCGGGGAGATCGTGGAGGAAGGCTTGCTGGTGCATGGTCTGGCCGGCGACCGTACCGCCCGCCGCGCCCGGATTGTTCAAGCGCTGGAAGAAGTCGGCCTGGACCCGGACACACAGGATCGCTATCCGCATGAGTTCTCTGGCGGTCAGCGCCAGCGTATCGCCATTGCTCGCGCCCTGGCCTTGCAACCACGCCTGCTGATTCTGGATGAGCCGACCAGCGCCTTGGACGTATCGGTGCAGGCGCAGATCGTAGATTTGTTGCGGGAGTTGCAGCGTCGTTATCGGCTGGCCTATGTGTTTATCAGCCACGATTTGCGGGTGGTGCGCGCCTTGGCGAATCATCTGCTGGTGATGAAAAACGGTCGAGTGGTAGAAGCAGGTCCGGCGCGGCGGGTGTTCGACCGTCCGCAGCATCCTTATACCCAGGCATTGCTGGCTGCCGCGCTGAATCTGGATGTGGTCGGCGGCAATGCAGTGGCAACTTGAGTTGAGCAACAGGAATAAAGTAAATGGTATGAACGAGAATGCAATGGAGAACGAGGTGAGGCTGTTTACTGACGGCGCTTGCTCCGGCAATCCCGGCCCTGGTGGTTGGGGGGCATTACTGTGCTATCGGGAGCACGAGAAAGAGCTGTCCGGCAGCGAACCCGTATCTACCAATAACCGTATGGAAATGCTGGCGGTAATCAATGGATTGGAGGCACTGGAGCAGCCGATGCGGGTGCGGATTTGCACCGACAGCCAGTATGTGATGAAGGGCATGACGGAATGGCTGGCGGGGTGGAAGCGGCGCGGCTGGAAAACCGCCGACCGTCAGCCGGTCAAAAACATGGACTTATGGCAGCGGATGGAAGTTGCCCTGGCTCCCCACCAAGTGGAATGGCAATGGGTGCGCGGCCACAGCGGCCATCCTGAGAACGAGCGGGTAGACGAACTGGCGCGTGAGGCTATCCAACGGGCGAAACTGCAACAATCCTCCCGCCCTGGATAAAGCGCAGTAAACGCGCCGTTAACCCAAGCTGTTGCGATCCACTGTCCGTTGCTGTTCGTAGCGCAACTGGACCTGCTCCGCGCCGGCCAGTTCGCGGAGCCGCTTAAGCAGCGCTTCGTTGGGCTTGACCCGCCAGTGCTGACCAAAGGCCAGTTCCACCCGCGCTCCACCGCCGGTGTATTCCATCCACACCGCGCAGCGGCCCTCAGCGCGATGCTCGGCCAACACCCCGGCCAGTTGCCGCAGCACTCCCGCCGCGCACTGCCGTGCATCCAGGCGCAGCCACAGCCGGCGAGCGTATTCGGCGCGTGCCCCGTCCAAATCCAGCACTCGTTCGACGTTCAGGCGAGTGGTCTGGTTGAACTCATCCCAGCCCAGCGCACCCTGCACCAGCAGAATGGCATCTTCAACAATCAGCATCCGGTGCCGTTCGTACACTTCCGGGAAGATGCGGACCTCCAGTCGCCCGCTGCCGTCGTCCAGCGTCAAAAAGCCGATCCGCCCACCCCGATTGGCATTGCGGGTCCGCAGGCTCACCACCAGCCCGGCGACCGTCACCGAGCGGTCGTTGCTCCGGCGCAGGGTGCCCCCGTTCTCAGTCAGATCGTGCAGCCGGGCTGCGCCGAGCGCGGCCAGTTCCGCTGCGATCCGGTGAATGGGATGTCCGGTTAGATAGACTCCCAGCGTTTCCTTTTCACCGCGCAGCCGCTCCTCTTCCTCCCACTCTGGTACTTCGGCGATGTGCAGTGGCCGCGTCGGTGTTTTCTCGGCAGCGGCGGCGAGTCCGAACATGTCGTTCTGACCGGCGGCGTCGTTGCGGGAATGCTGTTCGGCCAGTTGCAAAGCCTCCGGTAACTGCGCCGCCAGCGTCGCCCGGTTGGTACCGAGGGCGTCAAAGGCTCCGCAACGGATCAGCGAATCCAGCACTCGGCGGTTGAGTTTGCGCAAATCCACCCGCTGGCACAGGTCGAACAAATCGTGGAACGGTCCGTTTTGCTGCCGCTCCTGCACCAGTGCCTCGATAGCGCTCTCACCGACACCCTTGATCGCCCCCAGGCCGTAGCGGATTTCGCCGGATATGCCGGCGGTGAAGTGGTATTCAGAGTGGTTGATAGCCGGCGGCGTGAGGGTGAGGTTCATGCGGCGGCATTCCTCAATCAGCACCACCACCTTATCGGTCTTGTCCATGTCCGACGACATGACCGCCGCCATGAACGCCGCTGGATAGTGCGCCTTCAGCCAGGCGGTCTGGTAGGACACCAGGGCGTAGGCAGCGCTGTGCGACTTGTTGAAACCATAACCTGCAAATTTATCGATTAAGTCAAAAATATAGGTTGCCGTTTCCGGTTCAACCTGATGGGCCTTGGCACCATTGACAAAGCCTTCGCGCTGCTTGGCCATCTTCTCAGCGTCTTTTTTACCCATCGCCCGGCGCAGCAAATCCGCTCCGCCCAGGCTATATCCCGCCAGCACCTGAGCAATTTGCATCACCTGTTCCTGATAGAGGATGACACCGTAAGTGGGCTTGAGAATGGTGGCCAGCGCCGGATGCGGATATTCAATCCGGGCGTGGCCGTGCTTACGGTCAATGAAATCATCCACCATCCCCGATTGCAGCGGTCCAGGCCGAAACAGCGCCACCAAAGCGACGATTTCCTCGAAGCAGTCCGGTTGCAGGCGGCGGATCAAATCCTTCATCCCGCTGGATTCCAACTGAAAGACCGCCGTAGTCTGATAGCGTTTGAGCAGATCGAAGGTCTTCGTGTCATCCAAAGGAAGGGTAGCAATGTTCAGCGGTTCCTCAGCCGTCGCTGCTCGCTGCCGGTTGATGGTCTGCACCGCCCAATCAATGATGGTCAGGGTCCGCAGCCCCAGAAAGTCGAATTTGACCAACCCGGCGGCTTCGACATCATCCTTATCAAATTGGGTGATCAGACTCGAATCACCCTCTTCGCAGTACAGCGGCGCGAAATCGGTCAGGGTAGACGGCGCGATCACCACGCCGCCGGCGTGTTTGCCCACGTTGCGCGCCAATCCTTCCAGCGAGCGGGCCAGATCGATCAGCGTCCGCACCTCGTCGTCGTTTTCGTACAGCCGACGTAATTCCGCTTCCTGCTCGATGGCCTTGTCCAGCGTGATCCCCAATTCAAACGGAATCAGCTTGGCGATGCGATCCACGAAACCGTAGGGATGGCCCAGCACCCGCCCGACATCGCGCACCACCGCTTTAGCCGCCATGCTGCCGTGAGTGGCGATCTGCGACACCCGGTCGCGCCCATAACGCTGGGCGACGTACTCGATCACTTTGTCGCGACCTTCCATGCAGAAATCAATGTCGAAATCCGGCATCGATACCCGTTCGGGATTCAGGAAGCGCTCAAACAGCAGGTCATAGGCCAGCGGGTCGAGATCGGTAATACCGAGCGCATAGGCCACCAGCGACCCGGCGCCGGAACCGCGACCTGGCCCGACCGGCACCCCATGCGCCCGCGCCCACTGGATGAAATCGGCGACGATCAGGAAATAGCCGGGGAAACCCATCTGGATGATCACGCCGAGTTCCTGCTCCAACCGCTGGTCGTAAGGCTGACGGCGTTCGGCGAAATTGGCCGCAGTCGGATCAAACAGTCGTGGCAACCGCTGTTCCAGCCCGGCGCGAGCCTGAGTCGAGAAATAGGCGGCGGTAGTCATTCCCTCCGGCACCGGAAAATCCGGCAGCACGTTCTTGCCCAGCTCCAGTCGCAAATTACAGCGGCGAGCGATCTCGATGCTGTTCTCCAGCGCCTCCGGCAAATCAGCGAACAGCGCCGCCATTTCCGCCGGGGTGCGCAGATATTGCTGGTCGCTGTAGCGGCGGGGTCGGCGTGGATCGTCCAGTGTCACCCCATCGTGGATGCAGACCCGCGCCTCGTGCGCCTCGAAATCACCGCGTTTGAGGAAGCACACTTCATTGGTCGCCACCACCGGCGTCCCGGTCGCTGCCGCCAATTCCACCACGGCGTCGAGATACTCTTCTTCCTGCGAGCGGCCAGTGCGCTGCACTTCCAGATAGAACCGCCCCGGGAACAGGCATTGCCATTCCGCCAGCCATGTTTCCGCCTGCTCCCGGCGATCATTCAGCAGTGCCTGACCGAGTTCACCGTCGCGACCACCGGATAGCGCGATCAAGCCGTCGGTGCTTCCGGTCAGCCAGGCGTAATCGATGATCGGCAAACCCCGCTGCTGGCCTTCGAGAAAGCTGCGACTGACCAGCCGGGTCAGGTTGCGATAACCGATCAGGTTCTGGCACAGCAGCGCCAGCCGCGCCGGTCCTTCCTGCCGTCGCACCCAGGCGTCCACGCCAATGATCGGCTTGATCCCGGCGTTCAGCGCCGCCTTGTAGAACTTGATCAGCGCGAACAGATTGCTCATGTCGGTGACTGCCACGGCAGGCATTGCGGCAGCGGCGGCTTGCTTAACCAGGCTCTTGATCCGGATCAATCCATCCACCAGCGAGTATTCGGTATGCAGGCGCAAATGGACGAACGGCGCGGTCATGATCATTTCTCGCTGGCGAGGAGCAGTACGGCGGCGACGGGGGCGAAGGAGCGACGATGTTCGGGGCAGGGGCCGTAGCGGCGTAGTGCTTCCCGGTGTACGGCGGTCGGATAGCCTTTGTGGCGGGCGAAACCGTAGTCCGGATACTGCTCATGCAATTGGCAGAGTTCCGCATCCCGCGCCACTTTGGCCAGAATCGAGGCGGCGCTGATCGCTGGTACGGTGGCATCGCCTTTGATGATAGCTTCACAGGGACAAGTCAGCGCCGGACAACGGTTGCCGTCTACCAGCACCCGTTCTGGAGCGATGCTGAGAGCCATCACCGCCCGTTGCATCGCCAGCAGCGAAGCTTGCAGGATGTTGATCCGGTCAATTTCATCCACTTCGGCGCGGCCCAGCGCCCAGGCCAGTGCCTTGATGCGGATTTCCGCTGCCAGATGCTCCCGCCGGGCCGGGCTGAGAATCTTGGAATCGGCCAGGCCCGCAATGAGGCGGGCGGGATCGAGGATAACGGCGGCGGCGACGACGGGACCGGCCAGTGGGCCGCGTCCCACTTCGTCCACGCCGGCGATCAGATGGGTGTCGGTCATGATTGGGAAAGTGAGGGTGCAAGGTCGAACAGGGGCGAGGAGTTTAGCGCCAATAGCGGCTCCGCCATAGACTGCGCGCCGGGCGCAATCTGGAGGGCAGTCCAGCACATGTAGCGATATAAAAATCATCTATTTGGTATTATTGGATCTATTGGCGTCCAGTCCTTTGGATGTCGCTTAACTTGAGGAGCTGTTTAGTGAGTAACTTTTGGGACATTCTCTACCTGATCGCGTCAGCTTTCTTTTTTGTGGCGTATCTCATCGTCCTGTTCCATGTAGTCGTTGATCTCTTCCGGGATGCCGAGCTGGGCGGGGGATCCAAAGTCATCTGGCTGGTAGGTCTCATCTTCCTGCCCGTTTTGACCGCGCTCATCTATATCCTGGCCCGCGGCAGAGGCATGGCAGAACGGCAGCGGGCGGCAATACAGCGGGCCAAATCCGATACCGATGCCTACATCCGGGAAGTGGCCGGAAAATCGCCGGCGGAACAGATTGCCGACGCCAAAGCGCTGCTCGATGCTGGCACGATCAACCCGGAGGAGTTCGCGAGACTGAAGGCTAAAGCTCTCGCCTGACCGGGTTGCCGCCGCACAGCGCCTGAACCACGATTCATCATCGGCAAGGTTGACGCTGGTCGGCGCGATAATGTTGCTTCCAACTCCTTCAATTTTTTAAGGAATTTACATGACCATACAAACCTCTGTGGGGACGCAGCCGCACCGCGATATTGTCCTGGTCGATCTCGGCTTGCAAGGCGGCGGCGCGCATGGTGCGTTCACCTGGGGCGTACTCGACCGTCTGCTTGAAGTGCCCTGGCTGCGCTTTGACGGAATTTCCGGCACCTCGGCCGGCGCCATGAATGCGGTGGTGATGGCCGACGGTTATGCAGCGGGCGGACCGGAGGGCGCACGGGCGGCGCTCGAAAAGTTCTGGAAGCGCGTCTCGGACGGTGCGCTGCTTAGCCCTCTGCGCCGTGGCCCCCTCGAAATCCTGACTGGCCTGTGGACTCTCGATTACTCCCCTGTCTATTTAGCCATGGACCTCGCCTCTCGGGTCTTTTCGCCCTACGATTTGGGCGCAGCCAGCTCCGTGAATCCCTTGCGTGCGATCCTGGAGCAAAGCATCGACTTTGATCGGGTCGCCAGCGCGCCGATGCGCCTGTTCGTCACGGCTACCAATGTACGCACTGGGCGCGGCCGCGTCTTCCGCAACGCCGACCTCACCCCCGATGTTCTACTCGCCTCGGCGTGCCTGCCGACGATGTTCAAGGCGGTGGAGATTGACGGGGAAGCCTACTGGGACGGCGGCTACTCCGGCAACCCGACCATGGCGCCGCTGGTCCGCGAATGCACGTCGGAAGACACGATTCTGATCCAGATCAACCCGGTCGAACGCCCTGGGACGCCCAAGACCGCACGCGAGATTCACAACCGACTGAACGAAATCGCCTTTAACTCAAATTTGATCAAAGAGTTGCGTGCAGGGGCGTTACTACGGCAGGTGGCCGACCCCGGTCATTGCGAGGGTGCGGTCTGGGCCAAAATGCGCATTCACCGGATCGCCAGCGAAGAAATGACCCAACTCAGTTCCTCCTCAAAGGTTCTGGCCGAGTGGGAATTTCTTTGTCGGCTCCGCGACAAGGGCCGGCGCGCTGCTGAAGCGTTTCTGGAGGCTCACGGGGCCGATCTGGGCGTGCGCTCGACGCTCGACCTCGACGAACTGTTGGAGGGCATTTAACTCATGGGATTGTTAGGCATTCTGATCGGCCTCGGGGTCCTGATCTGGCTGTCGTTTCGAGGCTGGAGCATTCTGGTCCTCGCGCCAGCGGCGGCATTGATCGCTGCCCTCGCCGCAGGCGAACCCCTACTGGCGCACTGGACCCAGACCTTCATGATTTCGGCGAGCGGGTTTCTCGCCCAGTTCTTTCCGCTGTTTCTCTTGGGCGCCGTGTTCGGGAAACTCATGGATGACAGCGGCTCGGTCTCGACCATCGCCCGCTTTATGACCGAACGGCTCGGTCCGCGCCGGGCCATACTGGCGGTCGTGCTGGCGGGTGCATTGGTCACTTACGGCGGCGTGAGCCTGTTCGTCGCCTTCTTTGTGATTGGACCGATGGCCCAAGCCCTGTTTCGGGCGGCCGATATCCCGAATCGGCTGATGCCGGCGGCCATTGCCCTCGGCACCTCGACCTTCACCATGTCCGCCTTGCCGGGCACGCCGGCGATCCAGAACGCGATCCCCATGCCGTTCTTTGGCACCACGCCCTTCGCCGCGCCGGGGTTGGGCATCATCGCGGCGATCATCATGCTGGGCTTCGGCCTGTGGTGGCTGGCGCACGCCGAGGCCGTCGCCCGCCGCAAGGGGGAAGGCTATGGCGACGCCCTCGTGGCCCCCGATACCGCCGCTGACGACACCCTGGTGCGCGAACGGGCCACGACCGCTGGCACCTTTGACCCGCCCGAAGTGCATCGCGGCCATCATAGCGAATCCGGTCCCTCGATCCTGGTGGCTATCCTCCCGCTGATCGTGGTGATCCTCGTTAACCTGGTCATGTCCATGTGGGTGCTGCCGCGTCTTGACACCAGCTTCCTGGCCGAAGCACGGTGGGGAGAAATTCCGCTTTCGGCGGTCAGTGGGGTCTGGTCGGTAATCGTGGCGCTGATTTCCGCCACCCTCATTCTGGTCGCGTTCAATTACCGGCGGCTGCCGGCGCTGCGTGATACGGTCGACGCCGGGGCTAACGCCTCAGTCCTGCCGGTGCTGAGCGTGGCCAGCCTGGTGGGTTTTGGGGCCGTTGTGGCCGCCGTGCCGGCGTTCGAGATCGTGCGTGAGTGGGTGCTGTCGATTGAGGGCGGGCCACTGGTTTCGCTGGCCCTGTCCACCAACATCCTCTCCGCGTTGACCGGTTCGGCGTCGGGCGGAATGACCATTGCCCTCGATGCGCTCGGTGCGACCTATCTGCAAATGGCGGTGGAGTTGGGCATCGATCCGGCCTTGCTGCACCGCGTAGCAGTGATCAGTGCGGGTACTCTCGACAGCCTGCCACACAACGGCGCGGTAGTGACGCTGCTGGCGGTCTGCGGTTCCACGCACCAAAAAAGCTATTTTGATATCGTGATGGTCGGTATCGTCGGGGCGATGGTTGCGCTGGTGGCGGTGATTGCCCTTGGCACCCTGTTCGGCTCGTTCTAGCCAGACACCGCACCCTTGGGTGTATCTGGCGATGGAGGAGTGGGCACCACATTTTTTGACGCGCTCACGGGGTGGATACCTTCCTCAATCCGTTCCAGCATGTAGGAGAAGAACGGGTTGGAGGACATGCGAATCAGCGAATCCAGACTGACGATCAGGGTGCCACGCTCTCCCCGTGGGGCCACTGCACCCAAGCTGATGCCGTACTCCTCAAGGGGATCAGGATGGATGCCATACAGGGAATCACTCATCGGAAACGGCACTGCGACATGTGAGAGCGAGAACACGCCCAGCGGATAGGACAATCCCAACTCGCGGGTCCGCTCCGTCGTCGCCCCGGCTTCCGTGACCCGCTCCATCACCTTGCTGGTGTCGGGATTGATGTTGGTGATGATCGTGGTCCTGAACGAGCGGGGCGCGTCTGGCAGGATGCGGTTCAACATGGTGTTGGCGCTGGCGCGCATGAGCGGGCCGAATTTGGCATTCCGGTTCAAATCGAACAAAACCAGTTCACTACCGTTATCGGGAAGCTGTTGATACAACGCGGTAATAATCGCCCGGGTGCTGACAGTAAAATCCACTACTGACTGAAAGGTGAGAATAGGAGGCAACTCAGCGAGTTTTCCTTCGCTCGCGTAGCGCGCAATCCGGGGTTGCAGGGCGCGTGTCAGCAACGATGATTGCCGGGCGCCATTGATCGGGAACGAGTTGTATTTGAAGGGATTGAACTCAGGTACGATGCTGAGCCACGCCGCCTTTGCAAAGGGTGGAAAGATCGCCGGCCAACCGAAGACTCCTGCAAACCGGGCCATTTCCGTGATCCCGATCATCGGCGAAATCAGTACGACTCGCTCCGGGCGGGTCAACTTCGGGTCACCGACCGCATCGAGCGCGTACTTCATCGCCAGCGCACCGCCATTCGAGAACCCGATGATATGTAATGGCAGTGTTGGGCCGATCCGCCGCCGTGCTTCCCGCACCGCCAGATGGGTCGCCGCCACCCAGTCCTCCCACTCCACATTGGTCAGACCGGCGGGGACAGTGCCATGCCCCGGCAGCCGGATGGCGATGGCGACAAAGCCTTGGGACTGATAGAGCCGGGCGACGTGACGCAGGCTGTAGGGCGAATCGGTCAGTCCATGCAGCAACACTACCGCACCGACGGGAGCGCCTGCCGGCTCCAAAATGTAGGAGCGGTTCCAGTCGGTAGCAAAATTTGCCGGATACAACGGGCTGCCTTCAAAGTAGCGATTGGCCGAAACCTGGTCTTCCGGATCCAACTTTTGGGTGACATTGACGCGCACACTCTCGAAGATCGTGCGCTCCGCAGCCAGATAGCCGTCCCAATTGGTTGTAGCCAGTTCTTGAGCCGTCAGTTCGTGGGGCGCATAGGTGTGCCAAAGCGCAAGCGGCGCTCCGCGCTGCGAGTCATAGGCGCGTATTGCCAGCAATGTCACCACGCTTACGGCAAACAGCAGCACCACAGTTTTCAACAGCTTGGTGAACTTCGCCCTCACGGTCTGGATCCTTTTTGGTTGTGGAATGGCATCTTGATAGGTTTGCTGGAAAACACCGTGTATTCAGCCACCGCTGGCCTGAAACAAAGCAACCAGTGCGTCCTCGGCGGTGCGCAACTCCAGTTGCTGACCTTGAATCGCGTAGGTAGCGGTCGTCGTCAGCGCCTTGAGATATTCACTTTCCTGCTGCATCACCCCCTTCGGATCGGAACAGATCTTGCGCGTCGCCGCCGGAGCCTGGATGGTGATGGATGATCCCTCAATGACATAGGCAGCCCGATAATGATTACAGCCGGCCGACCCGCTCAGTACGCCGTCGGTACCAAAGGTCGCCGTGATCTCACTGCCGTCAATCAACGAGACGGCGGCGCTGCGGCCGTTGTTGTAAACGGTCGCCCGCCAGGTGACGCCCTTCAACGCCACCAGTGGCTGCACCTTGAAGGTTGCGATCTCGTGACCCTGAGTATCCAGCAAGGCGAGTTGACCGTCCTCGATTCGATAGGCCGTTGTAGCTGCCAGCGCCGCCATCAACGGCTGTTCAACCATCATCTGGGGTTCAGGACACGCCATCATCGTACTCGCCGCCATGCCGATGGTCAGCTTGCCGGCATCCACGGTGTAACTGGCGGTGTAACGATTGCAGCCGCCGCTGCCGCTCACCGAGCCATTGGCAAAGGTTGCGGTGGCCTCGACGCCGGACGGAACGGAGTGAACCTGACTATCGGCCAGAGTAATGCGGGTTAACTGCCAGGTCGCGCCTTCGAGTACCGTCTTATCCATCTCGCCCGCCAGCACCAAAACCGGCACCGCCCAAGCGACCAGCAACCCCAAAAAACCCACACTCACCATCGTCCATCCTCTCTTTTTGTCACGATGCGGTCGCTTGAGGAAACTCTGCGGAAGCCTGAATCGTTCGGAAAAGGAGCCAAAGACTGAGAATCAACACGACCAACTCGGCGAAAACGCAGAGGCTTAAAGCCATCAAACTCATCATGTCGACGGCGGACACCCAACCCGTCTGGCCAGCGTCGGACGTTTGGAACACGGGAACGCCCCCTTGAGGTGCCGCCAGGAAATAAAACAGCAGGTGCCCGGTCTCGGTCACCATCACCAGCATGGAAAACAGCAGACCAATACTACTGGCCACCAATCCCGTCCAGACTGATCGAATGACCGAGGATGCCGGCGGACACGCTTGCGGATCCGCAATACTGTTAGCCAGGCGGGTATACCGGTGAAACCAGACGATGGTGAAAATCAGGATCAGTAAGCTGGCTAGCGTCAGGTATTCAACGACAGCCAGCCCGGCGCGCGGACCGGAAGGAGAGCGTGAGAAGATGAAGGCATAGGCCATCAGGAGCAAGGGAATCGCTCCCATTACGATTTGCACCCAGAAACCAATTCGGCCCAGACGGGAAAAGGTTTTGGCAAGGCTCTGAGTTCCGGGCTGTTGCAGACTTTCCATGAGTTTTTTTAGCATGACCACTCCTGATTTTTCGGTATTTGTGATTGGAAGACATGAGTGGGCAATACCCACCCTACGAAACGACTGCGCCAATTACCGAATCCGGCGAACGGCGCGGGTAACGAACGCTTAACGGATCTCAAATTCAGCGCGGCAACCGTGGTCCACCCATACTCCACGCCGGTTGTAACCCCAGGAACTGTTGAAGCGACAAGGCGCTCTGCTCAATTGCCGGATCAGAATCACCTCATTCCGAACGTCCGCCCGACATAACTGGCGGCCGCTGCCCTCGGCGGAGCAAGTCAAACGCTGGTTGCGCCGGTGGTCATTGCTGCCGACGCGGAATTCAGCGCGACAACCGCGATCCACCCAAATGCCGCCCCGGTCATAACCCCAGGTCTGGTCTTTCCGGCAAGCCGCGCTGCTCAATTGCCGCTGGAGCTGCACTCCACCCCGGGTGTCAACGCGGCAGTGCTGGTAGCGATTATTGAGCGACTCACAGGTGACATGACGAGATCGAGCTTGGGCATCCTGAACCGGCAGCCCGGTCAATGCCGCCACCAATACGCCACCGAGCAAGGCGGTCGCCAGGGTAGTTTGGCTGAGTTTCATCAATTTTCTCCGCAAGAGAACCCACCTTTCAAGGCGGGGAGGGATAGCGTAGCGTGCGACACATCGCCAGCATTAAGTGTCAGTCTTTCCCGGCGGTCAGCCCGCAAGGATCTAATCACGAACCTCTCCACAGTGTATCTCCCCTCGTCCTTGTCGCATACCGGCGCAACCGGATCAATGTCCGTTGAACATCACTCCGCCCAGGATCAGGATCAGTGTCAACAGGGACAGTCCCGCCACCGGCCATTGCCGCAGTACGCCTTCCATCTGTTCCAAGGCATCTCCCCACTGGACAATAACGCGCATGGCGGGTTGACCCACGACCACGATGTCGCCTTCCGGTACCCGTGGCAGATATCGCCCCCAGCGCCACAGTCCAAGTGCCAGTCCAGCACCGATCAGAATGGGCCATAGCGCCGCCCAGAGAATTGCGGGCTGGAGTACATCGGCCCAGGTACCGATTCCGGTTACCAAATACAGCGTCCAGGGAACCACGAGAGCGGCAACGAACATCAATAGCCAGGGTAAAGCGATTCCCCAGGGTGCCGATGCCGACGGATCGGGCGCAGCGCTCGCCGCCAAACGGTGGAGGAAATGCAGCATCAATAGCGTAGTCCCAATCGCCGACAAGGTCGCCAGCAGTTCTACCAGCCCCTCCCCCAAAACCGGTTTTACCGCCAGCTTCGCCAACGCGCCACCGGTCAGGGGTAGCCCGCCAATCGCCAAGGCCAGGATGGCCGCCGGCAGCAACATTAGCCAGAGCCGGCGTCGGCCCGTTGTAGCGATCACGCCCACGGCGAGGAACAGCGCACCCTTGGCCAGCAGGTGATGGGCCGCGTAAAAAGACGCTGCCTGCGTGGCGCTAGCGTCGCCATTCGCAAGACCCATGCCGATGACTGCAACAAGGAAACCCATCTGACTCACGCTCGAATACGCGAGTACGATCTTCGGCTGCGACTGCATGATCCCAATCACCACGCCATAGAAAGCGCCGAACAAGCCAATGGTTGTCAGTGGCAGGCCAAAGTCCGGCAGCGCGATATCAAACGGCAGGAAACGGATCAGCGCGAGAGCGCTCGCCTTGACGACGGCGCCGCTCATCACGGCTGCGGCTGGAATCGGCGCCGCGCCATAGGCCAGCGGCATCCAGAAATGCAGCGGCACGAGGCCCGCCTTCATGCCGAGGCCGACGACCAGAAGCATAAGGGTGAGATCGCGCCACGGCGATGCAGGAATCGCGGCGGCGGCATCGCGGATCAACAGGCTGCCGTCCGGGGTCGCCATCGCCAGCATCACCAGGCCGGCGAGCAGGAACGCTTCGGCAATCAGCGCGAGTCCGAGGTAGACGGCGCTGGCGCGCAGCGCTTCCGCCGTGCCGCCCTGCAGGACGAGTCCGCTGGCGCCGACGGACAACACCGCGAGCAGGAAGTAGAAGCCCACCAGGTCGGCGGCGAGAAACACGCCGACGCAACCGGTCAGCGTCATCAGCCAGCACACGACGAAGCTACCGGCATTGACCGTGCCCCGTAACCCCGTCGCAGCGTAGGCCCCTGCCGCGATCCACAGGATCGCAGCGA
The DNA here is from genome assembly GCF_000531125.1 of Candidatus Contendobacter odensis Run_B_J11. Lineage (GTDB taxonomy): Bacteria > Pseudomonadota > Gammaproteobacteria > Competibacterales > Competibacteraceae > Contendibacter > Contendibacter odensensis. The sequence continues at coordinate 29,035 of NZ_CBTK010000010.1, forward strand.
CCAAGAGCAGCATCGCCCCCGGTTCGTCCATGGCGAACGACAGCGCGAACTGGGCATTGCCGAGTACGACGGGCGTGTCGTCGGCAAGCAGTGCGGCCACAAGGGCGGGGATCGGCGCGAGCGCCAGCAGCAGCGGCATACGCTTGCGCAGCCCCGGCACCATACAGGCCAGCAGCAGCGCGAGCGGCGCACCGATAGCGGCGAGCAACAAAACAGAAGTCGTCATGGCCATCCGATCCCTGGTACGACCGCCCGTCCGATCTGCGCCACGTCCACCGGGCAGAATACGGCCATGCCGAGCAGAAACGAGCACAGGGCCAGCGCCAGCACCGCCACCTGCTGATAGTAAGGAACGCACGCCTTCGGGGTCCATCCTTCGGGCGCGGGAGCCATCGCGCGCACAACGACGATGAAGACGTAGGCACTGGTGAGCAGGCCCCCCACGAACATCACGAGCGCCCACCACCACTGTGCGGTCATGATGGCCGCCGATACCAGCAGCCACTTGGCGAGAAACCCTCCCGAGGGCGGTAGCCCAATCAGCGAAGCGCCGCCGAGCGCGAAGGCGACCAGGGTCATCGGCAACGCCCGCGCTGCACCGCGTAAATCGGCAATGCGATCATGTCCAAGCGTCGTGTAAATGAGTCCCGCAGCCATGAACATCGCCGCCTTCGCGGTGGCGTGGGAGATTGCTTGCAATAGGCCACCGTTCACAGCCGTCGCGCTGTCAAGCTGGGCGGCAGCGAGTCCGGCCGCGAGCGGGAACATCAGGAACAGATAGCCGATCTGCGCAACCGTCGAGTAAGCGATCAGCAGCTTGAGCCGCACCTGCCTGAGCGCGACGATGTTGCCGACCAGAATGGCCGCCGCGCCCAGTGTCGCCAGCGTCTGCGCCGACGGCAGTGTCACTACGCCGGCGAAGACGTCGAGCCAGAGCCGCACGGCGAGAAACCACGAACCCTTGATCACCAGGCCCGACAGTACGGCGCTCGCCGCTGCCGGTGCGCCCGCATGCGCAGGCGGCAACCAGAGATGCAATGGAAAGAGGGCAGTCTTGGCCAACAGCCCCACTGTCATCAGCGCAGCAGCCGCCCAAGTGACCGGTTCGGGGTGAACCCGCACGGCGAGCAGCATAATGTCCAGCGTGCCATACGCGCCGTACAGCAGCACCGCCCCCAGCAGATAGAGCACCGAGCCAAACAGGGCGTACAACAGATACCGCAGTGCGGAACGTAAGGTCTCCGGCTGACCGCTGAGGCTGACCAGCGGCACGCCGGCGAACGTCAGGAGTTCCAGGGCGACGTATAGCGTAAAGAGATCTCCACTCACGAACACCAGGTTCAGCGAACCCCACACCGCGAGCAGCAGCAGCCAGAACATCAGCGGCGCACGCGCCTCGCGAACCCCCTGGGGCGTACCGAAGTCGGCCCGGGCATACACGCCGATGCCGCTGATCACCACCGCGACGGCCAGCAGCATGATCACGGCCAGGCCGTCGGCGCGCAGCGCAATGCCCAGTGGCGGCGTCCAGCCGCCCAGGATATAGACCACGGCATCGCCGGAGCGCACCAGCGCATCGGCGATGGCGATGGCGATGGCGAGCCCGGTCGCGAGGATCGCGAGCGCCACCCGTTGGGCACTGCGGCTGCCGAGAACCATACCGGCCAGCACCCCAACAAAAGGGACCAGCACCGCCAGCACCAGCAGCAGCCCGCCGGGGGTCGTCACGTCCTGAGTCGAGAGGGAATGTGGCATCTAGGCGTCCGGGAGATCGGCCTGCGCCTTGGCCGACGCATCCGAGGCAAGCGTAACCGAACCGGCTTCGTCGAACAGTCGCAACACCAGCGCAACGGCCAGCGCGGTCGCTGAGAAGGCGACGACGATGCCGGTGATCAGCAGCGCCTGCGGCACCGGGTCGCCCCCCATCCCGACTGCCGCACCCCGGCGGGCGATGGCACCGAAGAGCAGGAACACCCCGCTGCCGATCAGGTTGAACGCGAGGATCTTGCGCAGCGGCTGCGGGTGGATGATCAAGCCATACAGGCCGAAGCCCACCAGCGCTGCAGCGCACAGTCCAAACAGCGTCGGCGTGTTCATCCCGGCGGCGTCCGTTGCGGTGCGCCAGCCACCAGCAAGGCAAGCGCCAGCACGAGCGTAGGCATCAGCGCGATCTCAATGGCGACGATCAGCGGTTTTGCATAGCCCTCCGGGTAGGCGAGGACTGCTCCCGCAGTGATGGATCCCGCGAAGCCGATGGCGATGAACACCAGCGGTCCGATCACGAGCAGGACCCGCAGCCAGGTCCGGCTAACCGGCGGCGTGTCGGCGAGACCTGCCCCGATAACCAACAGCCACATCGCAGCCAGGATCGTGGCGCCCTGGAATTTGCCGCCAGGAAGATCTGCTCCGATCCAGAAGATGTAGAGACCCACGATGATCCCAATCGGCGGCAGGAGCCGTGCGAGATAGGCAAGGACTCCGTTGGGATCGACATGGCGCTGCGGTCCTGGATAGCCACCCCAGGCACGGTCGGGCGCCAGCGACCACACACCGAGCAGTGCCAATAGCACTACGATGGCCTCGAGCAGCGTGTCCATTGCGCGGAACGCAAGCAATACCGCAGTAATTGGATTGCCGACCCCGGTTGTAGCCAGATTGGCGGCGGCGGCAGGTGCGAGCGTGGGGGCGGGATCAGGCAGTGCCAGGACACCCACAGCAAGCGCCGCTGCGACGGTGACGGCCAAGGCTGCGGCGAGTGTCCGGGTGAGGGCGCCGGGGTATTCGGCGCACGCCGCAGCCTCCGTCCTTCGCAGCCGGGCTGCAGCGCCGATCAGCAAAGCACCGGTCAGGCCACCACCGATCGCCGCCTCCGTCAGCGCCACATCCGGCGCGGCGAGGCGCACCCAGATCAACGCCAGCAACAGCCCATAGGCCACGAAGCCAATCACCGCCGCGAAGGTGTCGCGCACGGCGATGATCCACCCGGCCATCGCCAGAACGAGCAGGGTCAGGCTGATGTCAACTGCCAGGAGATCGGAAGAGCACACGTCTGAACTCCAGTCACGCCAATATCTCGTATGCCG
>NZ_CBTK010000011.1 GCF_000531125.1 Candidatus Contendobacter odensis Run_B_J11
AACAAACACCTTCTATAATACATTGATTAAATTGAGCTTTTCAAGAGACCGGGAACTGCTGGAAGTTGAGCTTCCCATCCGCGTGTAGACTTGTGAGCAAAGACAATGACACCAACTCCATGAGGCGCAAGAACCCTTTGACCTTCGGCCATTGCTTGTCCCATCATCCTCTCAAAATAGGCTTTATCCTTGCCCTTAATCTCATCCACAATACACTCGTCTGTCTTTGGTGTAAGCTTTTCCTTTGAGAGACCCAGTAAAGCGCGTTTCAGCCATACGAAGAAGAAATCCGACAGATCGGCGTAAGGTACAGCATCATAATACGGTGGATCTGTAAAAAAAATCGCAGCACTATCATTGGGTAGAGGATGAATCCCCGCTGACGCTTGCTCAGCATGTCCAGAAACATTATTTTGAGAAGCGGCTTGCTCAATTACGCGCAGAGCAAACGGAGCCGACCACTTCCAACTATATGCTTCACCACTAGCGAGATTTGCTTCCGCAAAGTCCCAAACTATTGGAATAGCTTGCCGACTGAATAGCGCCGTTATTCCTTGGTCATCATTTCCCCAACGAGTACATGAATTATTAAAATCACTAAGTTTACTCAATGAAAATGCTAATATCGTCTGAGCTGCGTCTGCCAACCCATCTCTATGGTACTGTGCTAACTCATGTCCTGCTTCCTGAATCAGCCGTGCTAAGGTAGTAAGTGCCAATGCCTGTCGGAGAGTAAAAAGATCGCCCCACTCCTCCATACCATATAGTTGAACTCGAAAGCCAAGCGTACCTTGTGGGGGTAGTGGCTCATTCGGCACTAAACTTAAATCCCCTTGATGCGCTTTCTTTCGCCGTTCTAACTCCTCTTTAGCTCTATTTACAGCTTCAATATCTCTCTGTGTGGGCAAGCGATAAAATCGCCCCTGTATTTCAGGTTTTGTAACCACTACACAGAGAAGCCTTGCCTCTAATGCGCCACCCTTTCTACTCCTGAACTGCTGCCGCACAGACGCCACCGGTGTTGTGTATCCACAGCAAGGACAGGTTGCCGAACCACGCTTCACCGTTCCCGGTCTTTGTTCACTGGCCTTGGCGTTCTCGATAATCTCAAAATCAATCCGTTTTTCTTGAGGTTTTGGAATAATGCGCAGTGCCACCGAACGTTTTTCTTTCTTTGCCAACCAAAGCGACCGCATCAGCGGCACTTCCGCCCCACATCCAGGCCCTTCACACTGAATGGTTCTCGCCCAGAGATAGGCAATCGGCGTTGCGCCATCGGGGTCTTTGGGATAGAACTCCGCAAGTTCCTTCTCCGCTTCCTGCTTGATCCATGCGCCCCACTTGCGAACCTCATCCGCAAGGCGCTGGCCATATTTGGGGATATATTCCAACAACACCTTGTTGAGCAGCACTGGGATCGGATTCAGGTCCGAGGCGAATGCATCCGCCCCCACCCGCAAGGCTTCTAACGGAATAGAACCCCCGCCACAAAACGGATCAACCACTAGCGGGCGAGTCTCCGGTTCCCCGCCCAAAGCTTCATGCGCGGCTTGCGTCAAGGCGCGAGCGGTTTCCAAGTAATCCTTGTCCGTGGAGTTGTCCCAGTTAGCAAAATCGGCGATGAAATCCAGTAGCACCCGCTGTAAATCCAGCGGATCGGCGAGTGTCTTTGCGCCGTTCTGAATCGCCACGAAACGGGAATAGGATTCCTTGCTCACTTTCCCGAGATGCTGATTCGCCCAAGCCGTCATCCGCTCCCGCGCGGTATCCAGGAACCGGTAAGGCCGAACGATGACTGAGCCATCCCCCACCGGAATTGCTTCCCCTCGTTCCGCCCAGGCCGTCAAATCCACCGGATCGGGCCAGAGCGAGGCGCAGATCACCGCCCGACATGCGGCCAGCGGTCGTCTTGCCCACCAGATATGCAGCGTAGAGATATGACCGTGCCGAATCGACTTTTCCCGCCGCGCATGGGCCGAAATCCGGGCGATTGGCAAATCCACTTCAATCAGGCGCTTAGGGTATTCGTTGTGCATAGTGAGAGTCATGATCCGAGGACTGCTTTGGGGTGAATCTTGTACTGCTCAACCTTGGTGACCGGTTGCCAGTCGAGTTGCACCGGGTTTTGATACGGATGGAGTTCCGGCTGAGAGGCGCAGTTAAACACCGCATAGAGCCAGTAATCTCCCTTCAACCGTTCCGCCGCCCGGTATTCATTGGCGCTCAGGAAGATTTCCCCGACGCCGGCACGGCCCTTCACTTCGATGAAGCGCACGTCGATAAAGCTCTTGGGGTCTTCCGGGTGAGGTTTGCGCGCGATCAGGTCAAAGCCCCGATTGTCGGCTTCCACGCTTTCCACCACGCAGCCCCGCGCTTCCTCATAGGCCCGTGCGGTATCCACGGCGATCCGCTCCACTTCATCATCCCGCACCATCGGCGCAATGTGCGGACTTTGCCGTTCCGGGTGAGGCAGCACCCGCGCCCGCCCGAGGTGAACCAGATCGGCGACCGTGCAGTGACGTTCCATGTCCAGTTCCTTGCGCCGCGATTCCAAGCGGTTGTTCAGTTCATCCAAGTGCTGTTCCGCTTGAGCGATGATCCCATCCAGGCCGGGGATGGTTTGCCCTTCTACTTGCCGGTTCAGGTAATCGGCCAGTTGTTCGTTCTGGCGGTCAATCAGGGCGTGCAGGCTGATTTCCACATGCTTCGAGACTCGCTCAATCTCGCGCGCCCGCTCTTTGGCATTCTCTTCCAACCAAGGCATTAGCGCTTGCTCATAGAGGAATCGTTCGGCGAGCGCACGAGCCGGCAGCGGCTCCGCTTCCAACGCCGGCGTTCCAGGGGGAGCAGGGTTAATGTCCAAAAACAACGTGGGTTGCCGGACGGCCATTTCCCCGCTGGCAGCCGTTTCCACGACAAACAGCCGGCGATGGAGGGTGTTCCCGCGCCCATCCTTGATGGAGGCGGCAAACAGATCGAGGACATAGGGTTCCGCGCGTTGAATGTCAAAAAACACCGCGCCGCGCTTGAGGTGTTCCTGGACCTGCTCCAAGGAGGCGTCGCGCACCACTTCAAAGAGCGGATGACCGGGCGTGACCCATTCCACAGTGGGATCGCGCTTGAGCAGGTCCTTATCGAAGACAATGCGGTGATAGTCCCGCCCCAGCCGGCCAAAGCGGGTTTCCAAAGCATCGCCGCGCTGGACGAGCAGCCGGGGAATCTTGCCGACCCGGTAGGCATGGCTTTCCGCGCTCGTGGCCTTGGGCCGAATCCCCACCACCGGACCCGCTTGCACGAAGAACTTTTCAATGGCTTCCGGGACCAGACGGCGTTCGCGGGCTTCCACCGACCGGCCCACAATCGCCGAGAGGTTCAGTTCCTTTTTGGCGAGGCCCTCCAAGGCCGACTCGGTAATGGCGCGGAAACGTTTGGGGTCCACGTCCCGGACAATCCGATCCTTGACGGCGCTTTCGTCCGTTCGCCGGGCATACAAATCCCGGAACAGCTTTTCCAGGAGATTCGCCGGAAACACTTCCCCGACCACATCGAACACCTGATCGGTTCCCAACTCCTTGCGGATCTCCCGCAGCCGGTCCAGGAGCTTTTGCAGCACCCGGCCTTCACGGGTGTTTTTGGCGACGAAGTTGAAGATCAGGCAGTCGTGCTCTTGGCCGTAGCGGTGAATCCGCCCCACCCGTTGTTCCAAGCGAATCGGGTTCCAGGGAATGTCGTAGTTAATCATCCGCGAGCAGAATTGCAGGTTGATCCCTTCCCCTGCCGCTTCCGTGGCGACCAGAATTTGGGCGCTTTCCCGAAACTCCCGTTCCGCGTAAATCCGCGTTCCGGGCGTATCGCGATCTCCGATCTTCATCCCGCCGTGAATCTGCGTGACGGTCAACCCCCATTCCAGCAGCTTGCCGTAGGGCCGACCATCCTTCCCATTGCCGGCCAGGTAATCCAGAGAATCCTTGTGTTCGGTAAAAACGAGAAGCTTCTTGCGAGAATCGGCGAAGAAGCCTTGCTCGTTCAGTACGCGCTTCAGTTTGGTGAGCTTGGATTCGACTTCCCGTTGCTCCAACTGGCGGGCCTGGTCAATGAGCAGGGTTAGGCGGGGAATCTCTTCCCGGAGGCTAGCCGGATCGACCGAGGCCACCACGTCTTCCAGTTCAGCCACGATCTCTTGCTGCTCTTCTTCGGTGAGATCGTCGAAATCATCGGGCAAGCGCTTGGTAATCTGTTCCTGACGGTAGGCGTCCGGGTCCGCGAGAATCTTTTCCCGCCGCTCCTTCATCCGCTCCAAGGTTCGCCGCACCGCGTAGAGGGTGGAAGCCATCCGGCGTTGCAGCATGGCCATGGTGAACCCCACCGCCCGACCCCGCGCCGAGTCATCCTGAGAGGCGCGAATGGATTGGTCTTCCACGTAGCGAGTCAACTGGTCATAAAACTCCAGTTCTTCACCATCCAATTCAAAAGCCGCAGTCACCACTTCGCGTTTGGTAAACAACCGCTCTACCGCCCCGGTTTCCGGGTCCGGGAAACTCACTAAGGCTTCCTTAATCCGCCGCAGGTAGAAGGGCGCTTCATGTTGCCGCATGGCCTGTTCGAGGCTTTTGATGTTGCCGTACACATCGCTATCCAGCAGGGCCAGGAATCGGCAGAAGTTTTCCGGGTCCCCCTTGTGCGGCGTCGCCGTCATCAGCAGGTAATGATCGGTCATCTCGGAGAGCTTTTCACCCAAGGCATAGGCCAGCGTCTTCCGATCATTGGCATAGGCGCTCATCTTATGGGCTTCATCCACAATGATCAGGTCCCAGCGAGAGCGCAGCAGACTTTCCCGCGCATCCTCTCGCGTCGAAACCCACGAGATCGAGGTCACCACCTGAGATTTTTCTTGCCAGGGGTTTTGGCCGTAGTTCGCCCGGAGCACATCGCCCCGCACGATCTCAAAGTTCTCGCGGAACTTGTCTTTCAGTTCCCGTTGCCACTGAAACGTCAGATTGGCCGGAGTGACGATCAGAGTTCGCCGAACCAGACCACGGGCCTTCAGTTCCTTGAGCAGCAGGCCCGCCATAATGGTTTTGCCCGCGCCGGGGTCATCGGCCAGCAGAAAGCGAATGCGGGGCAGCTTCAGGAAGTAGTCATAGACCGCTTCCAACTGATGTGGGAGCGGATCGACCCGCGCAATGGAGAGGGAAAAGTAAGGGTCATACTCATAGGCAAGGCCGAGGCGATGCGCTTCCACCCCCAACCGAAACAGGGCGGCATCGCCATCAAACGGTTCCTGTTCCGCCGAGACCGTCAGCCGGGCCAGTTGCTCCACACTGAAAATCGGATCATGCGTCAGTCCGGTTTTGGTTCCCCGCCCGATGACCTTGAGCGAAGACCCCATAGGCACGACGGCCAGCACCTCAATCGGTTCCGGGATCAGCGATCCGCTCACCATCATCCCCGGTCTAATCGTTCCTTCTGACATCCCAGCTCCATCCCACGATTGTTCCTCAAGTGAGTGTACCTTTCTCAAGCAGGATACACACCCTGGATACCTAGCAAATTATCCCATTCTTTGAAAGGTCAAGTTCCCATCACCGCAAACTACCTCATATCCACCCAAAATTCCCAGATCGCCCGAACGAGCCCGGCAACAACCGAACCCCGCAGCGTTCTTGGCCGGACTCTGACTTCCATTCCAGCGCTAACCAAACTCTCCCCGAACCGAGTTCCCACCAACCAAGCTGAAGCCCGCCCCTAGAGATCGCCCGAACGAGCCCCGCAACAACCGGACCCCGCAGCGTTCTTGGCTAGGCTCTGACTTTCAATCAAACATTAACCAAACGCTCCCAAACAGGCACACCCAAACCGAGCCAAAAACGCCCCCCGTAGAAGTGTAATTAGCATGGAGCTGACAAGCGCCGCGACCACGGGCAATCCCAAGCGGGCAAGCTACGAAAAAACCCCAAGGGCTACGCCACTAGTAATACGCAGGACTGTTGACACCTACTCTTTCAACATCTGACGGACACCTTCATGACTAACCCCCAGAGCCGATGCAATCTCTCGCAAGGACTCTCCTTTTGCCCGCCGTAGCCGAGCTTCTACCCGGCGCTGTTCCGCCGTTTCCAGATAGGTCGCCCGATCTACCGCTTTGCGGTTGCGTTCCCGGTGACGCTGAGCCGCTTCCCCCGCCGAGATGATGGTCTTGAGGTGCGGGGTTTCCGCATCCTGGATCTCAAACAGTTCCTGGAGTGTGCTGTTCTTCGGGGTATAGAGCGGCGGATACATCCGCCCGCCGAACTCGATTTTCTCCCCGGCCTCGTAAGCTTGCGCCTTGCGGTAGAGGGTCGAGAGGATGGAACGGACTTCCTTGCTAAAGTCGGGACAGACTTCCCGAACCAGGGCTTGGGCCTCCTGAAACAGTTGGCTGGAATGCACCGCCCCGGAGAGGAGGAGGAAGTTCAGACACCAGTGCAAGTATTTGGAACGGTAGCCGTGCGGAACCCCGCTCTCCATCCAGCCCCGTAGCCGGGCCAAGGTGCGCAAATCTTCCAGCCGATCCCAGGCCAGTTGCCGCCCGGAGAAGGCGCGGAGGTTCCCGGTCTTCCCGCCCGGCAGTACGGTCAGCCGGGCGCGGCGTTCTGCCTTAGCCTTCCGATCATCGCGGATCGTTTCCCGCGCGAGCGGTAGAATCGTTTCGGCCAGGAACTCAAAGTTGTAATGCTGGACTTCCCCATCCCGTTCATTCACCCAAAGCACCCGCACCCGCTCCCCGGAGCGGGTGTTGACGGTATCCACCAGCCGCAGCAGGCGGCTGGCGTCCCGCGCCCCCGGATCAGCCCCGAAGGGGGCCAGGCGGGCGACCAGTTGCTTTTGCACCGCGTTCCAGCGCGGCAAGGCGGCGCGCGGTAACGGGCGCTCCAGCAACCACTTCACTTGCAGACCCCGCCCGCTGTAGAGAATCAGCGAGGGAGCCGGGATGCCTTCATCCAGGCAGTAGCCCCACACCCGGTGAGAGAGCCATTCGGGAGGATTACCGTTCCAGGGCGTTTTATAGGTGTCGAGATCGACGAAGCACAGGTTCAGCCGCAGCAGGTAGACCACCCGGCGATTGGGTTTGATGAACTCCGCTTGGGATATCCAGGTGTCCCGCTCCTGATCGAGCGCCTCAATCACCGTGGGCAGGTCGCTCAGGCGATAGGCGCGCTGGATTTTGGAACTGAGGCGCGGCAGCGCTTCCAGTCGCGCCCGCAGCTCATCAATCTTCAGAGCCGGGGGATCAAACAGCGTCAGTGGCGTTGCCAGTTGGGCGACCAGTTCGAGTTTGAGTTGCCGGCGTTGCGCCGCCACCCGCGCGGCGCGGGCCGCTTGTTCGGGATCGGCCCAGAGCAGGGTAAAGAAACCCCGGTCCCCGGCATGGTGATAGAGCGCGGCCTCTTCCGGGCCGGTGAGCAGCGGAAATGATTCAGGTTCGGCCTGCATGACCGGTCCCCCGCCCTTGAATCGGCGATAGGGACTGGCTACTATTAAAAGCGCCGATGCCCCACGTTATACGCGAACTCGGTACAGCGCCTCGTAACCTTCTGCCGCTCAAAGCTTTCGGGTTACGGGGCGCTGGCGTTTTAGCACCCATGATGCGTGTCCTTTGTTGTTTCACCTTTCGTTACAAGATAGTGACTGGCTGGCGAAACTGCCACTTTTTACCGGTGTTTTCGTTCTATCTCGCCACCCCTTTTCAAAAGTGGGATGGAACATCCCCCTGTTGGGGCGGCAGGCCGTACCAAGCCCCCCTACCCTGTCCATGCCGCACCAGAAGCCCCCGTTTAACCAGTTCAGCAAGCCTCACCTTGACCGTAGGCCGAGGCGCACCGGTCAGCTTTTCAGCTTCACCCGTGGCGATTCGCCCTGAAACGCGCACCTGTTCCAGGATCGCCAGCGCGTCAGGATGCAAGCCCTCCACACGCGGATCGCGGGCAATTTTGGCCGCAAGGCGATCCTTTTGCTGCTTGAGCGACCGCAGGAAGAAGAGCAGCCACGGTTCCCAATCGGGCGCATCACTGGCGAGCGTTCCTTGGGTTCGCCGCAGGGCCAGGTAATAGCCGTCTTTGTTGTGCTCAATCACGCTTTCGAGCGAGCTCAACGGCACATAACCATAGCCTGACTGAAGCAAGAGAAGCGTCGTCAACACGCGCGAGAGCCGCCCGTTGCCGTCTTGAAAGGGATGAATCGCGAGGAACTCCACCACAAACATCCCGATCACCACCAGCGGATGCAGACTGGCATCCGCGAGCGCTTCGCGCGTCGAGACCAGAAGTTCTTGCATCCTGAGCGGCGTGTCAAAAGGCGAAGCCGTGGCAAAGATGATGCCCAGGCTTTCGCCCTGAGACCCAAACGCTTCAACATGATTGGCGAGCTTCTTGTAATCGCCCCGATGACGCTCATCTTTGCGGGCGTGCCGAAGCAGCCGGGCATGAAGCTGTTTGACGTGGTTTTCCGTTAGGGGAATCGCCGAATGGCTCTCAAAGAGCGTGTCCATCACTTCGGCATAGCCCGCGACTTCCTCTTCATCGCGGCTAACAAAAGACTGTTGTTCTAGCCGACCGAGGAGCGCTTCCACTTCCCGGTCAGAGAGCTTCGCCCCCTCAATCCGGGTTGAAGAGCCGATACTCTCAATCGTGGCGACGCGCTTTAAGACCGCGAGCCGTTCCGGCGCGAGCGCCGTCATGGCCCGCCAGGCTCCCTTAAATTCGTCAATTTCGGCGATGAGCCGCAGCATTTCCGGCGCGATTCGGAGCGATCCTGTTTTCATAGTTTAGCCATTTTCCTATCCATAGCGGCTTATAAATATCCAATTATAGCCAATCAGGCAAGCGATATATCCAAATAGCAACTTCGGAGAACCGACAGCAAGGCGAACTTTTGCCGGAATGCCTACTGTCGAAACACGCGCGAAACGAGCGCGCACGTTTCTGTTAACAAATAAACGAGCGCGCGTTTATTTGTCTTCATTCCACATCTAATTCTGGAATTGCGCCTTTGGAGGTTATCGCTTCAGACGATCATCGGGTTCCCACCCCATCCACTCAAGCCCGCCTAACGCGACGAGAGCCGGGCGGAAAGGCAAAAGCCTTGATTCATTGCCATTGAACCTTTTCACGCGTACCTGGGAATTACTGAGCAAGTAAACGGCTCTTACAGGATGTGGTTATCCAGTTTTTTGGTAGTCCACCGCGATAACTCAGAATGGCATCACATTCTAAAATGAGCCACGACCGATTTCAGGACGACCCATTGATTCGGGAGTACAACTCATGGCCCCCCCGAAAAAACCCGTGCGAACCGATGTTCGCTTTGATTTTGTGGACCAGCTCCCCAACAAGGTGCCACCGCTTGAGCAACAGCCCACCTCGCTGTTTCCCTTCCCGCCCCCCGTGGGACCTGCTGAGGCCACGTATTACTTTCCCATTCCGGTGATGCCGAGTGGAAACAACGCAACGGGCGTCTTCTTCCCGTCGGGCTTTACGTTTCCTAACAAGATCAACGTTATTCTGTATTTTCACGGGCACAAGGCGGGTGAATTCTCGACCATTAACGAGTACTGGAACGGGAATTTGCACAACATTCGCTTACGCGAAGACATCAATGCCACGGAAAAACAGGCTGTGCTGATTGCGCCGACCCTCGGCGCCAAGCCCGGCAGCGGCCTCAACTCGGACATGGGCATCTTTCGCAATGCGGGCGCGGCAGACAATTTCCTGGCGGAAGTCGTCAAGTGGATTGGTAAGTATGTTCCCCAGTATGTGGCAAAGAAACAGGTCCCCGAGATTGGCAACCTGGTACTCGCCGGCCATTCCGGGGCGGGGGGCATCCTGTCTCAGCAGGTCAAGACCATGAGTACCCCGATCTGCGAAGTCTGGGGATTCGATACGATGTATGGCCAGGGCTCTCGCTCCATCCTGGTCAAAGGGAAAAAGAAGGACGAAAACATTGATGTCGCTGGCGAATGGATCCTGTCGGCTTTCCTGCACGACATCCCTGTTGGAATGGGGATGGTGTCAAACTGGCTCCCGATTCTGATTCCGAAACTGCGTCCGGCCACGCAATTTTATTTCTACTGGGTGGGGCCGGATGATCCCGTGAAAGGGCGTTCCCAGGATCTTCAGGAGAGGGTCCGGAAAATGGGACTCCACAACGTGACGGTCATCGAAAGCGCCACCGTCGGAGGAAAAACGTATAGCTGGGAAAATCATTTTGGGACCGTGACCGTCAATTTCAGGAAGCGAGTCGCCGCCGCGAGTTGTTTTTGATACATGGACCCGGTTGGAGTCCTCGTTCCCAA
>NZ_CBTK010000012.1 GCF_000531125.1 Candidatus Contendobacter odensis Run_B_J11
ACCGGATATCCATTTATCTTATCGGCGCTTGAAAAATTAAACCTATAGAGAAATGGTATTACGACTACGCCCGCGTCGAACGGGAAGTGGCCCATCATGCCTACCTCCCCCCTCCAATCGCCGCTGTAATACTCACAATCGCGCGCGTCGAACGGGAAGTGGCCCATCATGCCTACCTCCCGCACATTCGCCGCATCGGCGAGGAAAAAATCACCGCAGGGGCCAAAACCCAACCGGCCCGGCGCTGGGTGGTCGAGCGGACCATCGCCTGGATCAAAGGGTTTCGGGCGATTCGGACCCGCTACTTTGGCCAGGCCAAGAACTATTTGGCCATGATTCACCTGGCCTGTGCGTTGATTCTATCCAGAAAACTGGAAGCCGCTTGAACGAAAGCTAGGCACATTCTGTGCCGGATATCCTCTTAACCTATCAGGGTCGACTCCACCTTCAAAGCCCGGGTCCTGAGTACCTTGGAGACCCTGATCGGGGCGGTGTACACCGCCCGCGAAGGCCCGCCTCCGGTCGACCTCTTCATCTACCACGCGCCGACGCTGGCCCGGTTACGCACCGCCTGTGAGCAGCATCAAAACAGTGACCATGCTAAAACTCGGGCCTTGGGGGTGGAATTGCTCAACGACCGGGACGCTATTTTTCAGGTCGTGCGCCATCCCGAACTCCCGCTGACGAACAACGAGGCCGAACGCGCTCTGCGGCATTGGGTGATTCTGCGCAAACTGAGCTTGGGCACTCGCACCGCCACCGGCTCGCGGGTCTTCGCCCTGCTTGCCAGCGTCATTGATACCTGCCGCCAGCGCGGCTTCTCCCCGTGGCGCTATCTGGAACGCGCCATTGCTGACCGCCGCGTCGGCCAGCCCCTCGCCGCTTTACCTCGGTAGGGGATCTGAACGACTACCTCTATCTCAACAAGGAAACCCTGCATAAGTTGACCGGCGGCATGGAGGAGATGAGCCTGATTGCGCAGCCATGCCGGGGATTGCTGCAACGATGCGGGGCATCATCGCTTCGCTTATCTGTCATTGAATCATCACACGGACTTCATCAAAGTTTTGTGTAAGCCGGCGATCATGCCGGCATGATCGCTTCCCTTGCCCAACCGCTCGCCCTTCCGAGTGCCGTTCCTACCCGTCGGCTGCGGATCAGCGTCGTCACCGAAACCTATCCGCCCGAAGTCAACGGCGTCGCCATGACCATTGGCCGGATGGTCGATGCCTTGCTCGAGCGCGGTCATGCGGTGCAACTGATCCGGCCCCGCCAGCATCGCGATGATCATCCGCGCAGCGAGCAGCGGCTGGACATTCTGCCTCTGCCCGGTTTTCCGATTCCGTTTTACCGCGAACTGCGGATGGGGTTCCCCGCTGGACGGCTACTGACGGAACGGTGGCGCGAAACGCCACCGGACGTAGTTCACCTCGTCACCGAGGGGCCGCTGGGCCGTTCGGCGCTGGATGCCGCCCGCCGGCTGGGCCTGCGGGTGATTTCCGATTTCCACACCAATTTTCACAGCTACAGCCGCCACTACGGCGCCGGCCTACTGGCCCGGCCCATCATCGCCTATCTGCGTCGTTTCCATAACCAGACGCACGGTACGCTGGTCCCGACTGAGGAACTGGCGACGGAATTGCGCGCCTTGGGCTTCGTTAATCTGGGGGTGTTGGCGCGGAGCGTGGATACCCGGCTGTTCAGTCCCGATCACCGCGATCCGGCACTGCGCCGGAGTTGGAGCGCAGGACCGGAGGATCCGGTGATGCTGTGCGTGGGCCGAATCGCCGCCGAAAAGAACCTGCAACTGGCGCTGACCGCCTACCAGGCGTTCCGGGAGATTCGCCCGACTGCCCGGTTGGTGCTGGTGGGCGATGGACCGCTGACCGCCCGGCTGCAAACCCGCTATCCCGATGTGATTTTTCCGGGTATGCGCATCGGCGCGGACTTGGCGGCGCATTACGCCTCGGCCGATCTCTTCCTGTTTCCCAGCCTGACCGAGACCTTCGGCAACGTCACCCTGGAAGCCATGTCCAGCGGTCTGGCGGTGGTGGCGTTCGATTACGCCGCTGCCCATCGGCACATTATCCACGGCCACAGCGGCCTGCTGGCGCCATGCGACGAACCGGACACCTTCATCTCAGCGGTGCGCCAACTGGCGGGCGATCCGGCGTTCGCCAGCAGGCTGGGGCCAGCGGCGCGGCAGGCGGTGGCGGGCTTCGACTGGGAACAGATTCACCAACATCTGGAACAACGGTTTCTGGAATCAGCGCGAGAGGAGTAAAGCGAATGAACAGGTCCCAGCAAGCGTTGCCGCTGCGGCGGTTGGCAGAACTCGATCTGGCCTGGTGCCTACGGTTGAACCGGGCCAGTCAGCGACGGGAACTGGAGCGGCTGTTCGCCGCGATCAGCCGGCTGGGCGATGGTGTGTTCTGGTACACGCTGATGCTGGCGCTACTGGCGGTTCAAGGGCCAGCAGCCTTGCCGGCGGTGGCGCGGATGCTGGCAGCGGGCGCTCTGGCGCTGGCGCTGTACAAATGGTTGAAGGCCCGGACCACCCGGCCTCGACCCTGCGCCCGGCACAACCATATTCGAATCTCGGTCGCGCCGCTGGACGAATACAGCTTCCCTTCCGGCCATACCCTGCACGCGGTAGCGTTTAGCATTGTGGTGATTGATCACTACCCGGCACTGGTCTGGCTGGTGGCTCCATTTACCTTGCTGGTGGCACTGTCGCGAATGGTACTGGGGCTGCACTATCCCAGTGACGTGCTGGCCGGTGCGCTACTGGGAACCGGGTTGGCGCTGCTGGCGCTGCAATTTTAGCCACGATTCATCGCCGCACGGTTCAGCTCAGCCGCAGCGTCGCAATCATCACCTCCTGATCATCCGGGCAGGGCTTAACGGTGAAGCCCAGCGCCCGGCACAACTCCAGCATGGGTTTGTTCTCGCGCAGGATTTCCCCGAATAACTCGTGGATGCCCTGAGCGCGGGCGTAGCCGATCAGCCGGCGCAACAGCAGGCTGCCCAGACCGATGCCGACGGCCTCCCGCAACAAAACGATGGCAAATTCGGCGCGATCCCAGTCGCTATCGCCCACGATCCGTGCGATCCCCCAGCCTTGCCATGTTTGGCCGTCGCGGCGGTGCAGCGCCACCAGCGCCATTTCCCGGTCGTAGTCAATCTGGGTCAACCGGGCCGCATCAACATGGGTTAATTCCTTGACGATGTGCATGAAGCGCATTCGGATCTCCTCACGCGACAGCTTGGCGAATCCAGCGATCAGGGCGGGTTCGTCCTCTGGGCGCACCGGGCGGATCAGCAGGGTGCTGCCATCGGGTAGCAGCAGCGTTTCCTCCAGCTCGCGGGGATAGGGCCGAATCGCCAGTCGCCGATGCGCGGGTTCCGAGGTGACGGTGACTCCGATCCGCGCTGCGCCAACCGTGAACCCATCCTTCATAGCGAAAATGGGTGACAGTTCGAGCGTGGTGACTTCGCCCCAATCCGTGATCAGTTGTGCAACCTTTACCAGCAGCAGCGCGAAATCATTCAACAGATCGGCGGCGCTATTGGCGCTTTGCAGCCGCTGACCGACGCGGGTGTGCGCTACCGCTTCCCGCGCCAGTACCTGATTAAGCGGCGGCAAGGCGACGGCGAATTCATCGGGGAGCGTCATTGATCCGCCCGGCCCGAACCACAGCGCGGAGCCAAAAACCGGGTCATGAATCAGGCGGATCATCAGTTCCAGCGGCGCGGGTTGGGAACGCGAAAGGGGCGTCACGCCAGCCCGTGCCAGTTCGATGCCGTAGGCGGCCAACAGGGTTTGGGTTTCCGCCGCCGTCAACTCGTTACGATGGGCGGCCAGCACGGTTTGGATCAGCGGGCGGGCGACGGCGACATCGGCGCTGCATAACTCCGGCGCATCTGGTGGCGTTTCCATCAACGCGATTCGATTCCGCTGGTGACGCCAACGCTGGATGAAGGCATGAACCGCATCGTCGGGGGTGTCGTAACTCGGAATACGCTGTTCCAGGCACCGCTGCCGCGCCTCCCGCACACTGTCCGCGCCCAGCCAGCAGGTGAGTAAACCGGGCTGTACTCCGGCGCGGGTACGCTCAAAGGTTTCAATCAGAGCGGCAGCAGTTTCGATAGCTGATACCAGCGCATTCGGCGCGTACAACACCAGCACGGCGTCGATCTCAGACTCCCGCAGCGCGATGCTCAGAACAGCGGCGAAGCGGGCGGAACCGGCATCAAAGCCCAGATCGAGCGGAGGTTCCGATGCAGCGCCAAGCGGCAGGATTTCGCGCAGAGCCGCTTGAGTCGCTGGACTGAATGAAGCCAGCCGCCCACCTTTCATCATCAGGGTATCGGCGGCTAATAAACCGAGTTCCCGGCTGTTGCCCAGGATCGCCAGCCGATTACCTTTTACGGGCAGGTCGAGGATCAAGGTTTCAGCAACACCCAACAATTCCCGCAGCGATTGAAGCTGCAAAATTCCAGCGCGGCGGAAGGCAGCAGCGTAAACAGCGTCAGTCTGGCGGGAAAACGCATCGCCATCCCGACCAGCGCGCACTACCAGCACTGGCTTAATCCGCGCCGCCGCGTGCGCTGCTGATAGAAAAGATCGGGCATGGGTCAGGGTTTCCAGAACCAACAGAATGGCCTGGGTATCGGGATCGTAGGCCAGTTCATCCAGCACATCGCTGAAACCCACATCGCTGCCGTTGCCCAAGGCGATCACGCTGGAGAAGCCAATGCCTTGAGCCGTCGCCCATTCCAGCAGCGGCGTTAGCACCATGCCCGATGATGCAACCAGGGCTAGGGGACCCGGCTGGGGGAAAATGGAACTGAGCGAAGCATTGAGGCGGTGGTGCGGCGCGATCACCCCGAAGCTGCCCGGTCCGAGCAGCCGCAGCCCGTGAGCATGGGCAGCATCGCGCCAGGTTTGCGCGGGGGTGCCATCACCCGGACCGGCAGTGGTAACCAGGAGCGCTATCCGGGTTCCACGCCGGCCCAATTCAGCCAGCAGTTTGGGAACGGTGGGCGGTGGGGTAGCGATGATCGCTAAATCCGGGACCCCGGACAGATCGGCAACGTGCGACCAAGCCGGCAGGTTCTGAATCCGTCGGTGACGGCGGCTGACCAAAAATAGTTCACCTTGAAAACCACCGCTCAATAAATTACGGGTCAGCGCCGCGCCAATGGAACCCGGACGTTCGCTGGCGCCGATAAGCGCAACGGAGGTGGGTTTACAGAAAGAATGTAATAGGCGGGTCGGCATCGCCATCGCTCCTGAATCTGGGTTATCAGGGATATACGGCGCGGCGGGCGGGAATGCAACAATTCAGGACGCACGGCGGTAGACGGAATCTCGTTATTTTCCTATATTCAGCCGTGCGTGAAAAACCGGATCACTACCACGGGATCATCCCGCCTTCTGCCCACCGGCCCACCGGCCTCCTGGATAGCCCCGTCAACTACCCCGGCCTAAGAGACTGTCGCAAAACTCGCCATTGATTTTGAACAAAAATTTAGCGCGGAAATTTTGAACAAAAATTTAGCGCGGAACCCGCTTCTAGCCAGTTTTAACCCGACTCCACCATTAAACAGATCAATAACTTAATTTTTAGACAGCCTCTAAGCACTGACAGCCGGGAAAGACCGGCACCTAACAACGGCTGACCGCGCTTTGCACGGTTCGCTCTACCTTCCCGGCATGAATGCCGGGGTTTCTCGCGGAGAATCTGATGAAAAAAACTGCCTGGTTATTATTGAGTGCGCTTTGTGTTCCATTCACGCCGGCCTTGGCTGCCGAACCTGGCGCAATCCAGATTGAAACGCCTTGGGCGCGGGAAAGTCCCCCGGCAGCGGCTAATGGCGCGGCCTACATGACCTTGGTCAATACCGGTGGTGAAACAGATCACCTATTGAGCGCGTCCGGCGAGGTGGCGGAAACGGTCGAGCTGCACACCCACCTGATGGAAAATAATGTCATGAAAATGCGCAAGGTTGAGGCGATTGAGGTCGCTCATGGCGAACCGACGGTGCTACGACCGGGCGGGCTGCATATCATGCTGATCGGTTTGAAAAAGCCGCTGGTGGCGGGACAGACCTTTCCGCTGACGCTGCGCTTTGAAAAAGCGGGCGAAACTTCGGTGCAAGTCACGGTGCGTGGTAAAGATGCCGCCGCCATGCCTGATGGTCATGCGCACCATCAGTAAAGTACAGCGCCCATCCGACCCAGCGCGCTTGGGTCTTCCCACCCGGAACTTGCTGAAATGCCACGCAGTAAAATATTTCTCTTCCTGCCCATCGGTCTGGCAGCTTTTGCTGTGGGTTTATGGCTGAGTTTTGATCTCGGCCTATACCCTGAACGTGTCGAACCGCCGACTATCGCAGGTTTTCTTATCACTCCGCCCAAAGTCATCGAAGACTTCACCCTGATTGACCAGAGCGGTCAATCCTTCCACCAGGATCGTTGGCGCGGCCAGTGGACCTTCCTCTACTTCGGCTATACCTTTTGCCCCGATGTTTGCCCATTGACGCTGCTGGAGCTGGGCAAGCTGCAAAAAATTCTGGAGCGGGAGCATCTGGATCAGAACACCGCTTACCTGTTCGTTTCGGTAGATCCCAAGCGCGACTTGCCCCAACGGCTGGGCGAGTACACTGCCTACTTCAATCCGAAGTTTCGGGGCGCGACCGGTACAGCGGAGGAACTGGCCAAGTTGGCTCAACAGTTAGGGATCTACTACAAAATCCTTGACTCGGCTGCGGACGGGCAAAACTACACCGTGGATCATTCCACTGCCGTATTGCTGATCGACCCGCAGGCTCGGCTACGGGCCGTCTTTACCCAACACTCGCCGGATACCATGGCCGCCGATTTCAGGAAAATTCTGGAGCTACCACCTCAGTAGGAGCCGGTTCGGTGGTGGCAACAGATCCAGCCCAACCCACAAATCGGCAACCTGGATCAGCCGTGCATGGAGCAAAAGCCAAGCCCGGCTGAAAACCATAAAATCCTTGTGTCCAATGATATACTCCCGTCGCGGCCCAAAACGAAGAAGACTCCGTGCCGCTCTACCCAGCCCATTTCGCACAACTCAGGGAGTATGACCATGCCTATCGGTACTACAATTACTGAATACTTCATCGAAGAGCAACGGCGCATTAAGGGTGTGTCAGGCGACTTTACGGCATTAATCAACGATATTGTTATCGCCTGCAAAGCCATTTCCAGCGCGGTTCGCTACGGTAGTCTGGTGGGTGTACTCGGTACCGCCGATACCGAAAACATCCAGGGCGAAACTCAGAAAAAACTGGATGTCATCGCCAACGACCTGTTTATCAAGCGCAACGAATGGGCTGGTCACGTCGCCGCTATGGCCTCCGAGGAAATGGCTGATGTCTACCATTTACCGCCCCAGTTCCCGCGCGGCAAGTACCTGCTGGTTTTCGACCCGCTGGACGGTTCCACTAACACCGATGTCAACGGTGCGGTCGGGACCATCTTTTCGATCCTGCGCCGCCCGGAGGGTGCAGTGGGTGAGGCCAAGGAAGATGATTTTTTGCAACCGGGCGCTCGTCAGGTTTGTGCAGGCTATGCTTTATACGGTCCGTCCTCGATGATGGTGCTCACCACCGGCCACGGGGTCAACGGCTTCACCCTGGATCAACGCATCGGCGAGTTCATCCTGACCAACCCCGACATGCAAATTCCGGCAGATACCGAGGAGTTTTCCATTAATACCTCTTATATGCGGTTTTGGGAGCCACCGGTACGACGCTACATTGACGAATGTCTGGCCGGCAAGGAAGGCCCGCGCCGCAAGGATTTCAACATGCGCTGGGCTGGAGCGATGATCGCGGATGTGCATCGGGTGTTGACCCGGGGCGGGGTATTCCTGTATCCCATTGACCGCAAAATTCGCTCCAAGAATCAGGAAGGCAAGCTGCGGCTACTGTACGAGGCCAATCCGATGAGTTTCATCGTCGAACAGGCCGGCGGACTTGCTACCACGGGTACTCAGCGAATCATGGAATTGCCACCCACGGATTTGCATCAGCGCTGCCCGGTGATGATGGGATCCAGGAATGAAGTTGAACGGATTATTTCCTACCACCTTGACGCCCAGTGAGTGGATAACCCCTCCCGCCCAGCGGTCGAAATGGCTCGTAACTCCGGGCGCAACGACCCCTCGGCGGGAAATAGAACGCAGGCGGGATGGCGCATGTTCCCTTGACCGTCCGCGAGTGGATTTATCCTTGCTACACACTCGCGACCCGTTTGGGATTACTCGCTATTAGGCTTCGGAACTGCAAGAAGAACCGCCATGGATTCAAAACCTGCCCCCCCGGAATCGCTCGCCGGCAAGCTCCAACGGATTGAGGATCTCGCCGAAAAACTGGTTTATATCAAATGGAGCCGGGACATCTTCGTAATGCTGTTGCGGGCGGTGCAGGATGTGTTGATCCTGGCTCGCCCGCAACCGGATTGCCACCGAATCGTGGTTCTGGCCGAGCGACTCGAACAGCAAGTCGTCGAATGCCTGAACAAAGGTGATCTGCCCAAGGGCGCGGAACGGGAACGCCTGATCGCGGTAGTGGATGCGATTTGCCGGGCGGCGCCGACTGCCGATAGCAGTCTGCCTGCCACCGAATCGGGTATGCAGCCGTCGGGTGAGGCGCTCACCGTCCCGCTATTTTCCAAATGGGAGAAAAGCGAATGGTCGCAACCGCTGACCAGTCAGTCGCCGATTGCGCCGGCGCTGTGGCTGGTGGCGCCACCGGTACCCGATCTGGTGCGCAAACTCGAGCAGCGGGGCGGCTATGCGGTTCGGCTGCTGACGAGCCTGACCGAAATCCATGCGTTATTGGCCCAGGCGCAGCAACCGGCGGCCCTGCTGGTCGATCTGGATCACGTCACTGACAGTCAGGCCACGCTGCAACAACTTGCCAGTCTGCGGTCGTTGCTGGCTCCGGAAACACCGTTGCTCTTCCTGGCCGACCGTGGTGACATTACCGCCCGGCTGGAGGCGGTGGAAACCGGTGGAGCGGGTTACTTCCTCAAACCGGTGGATATTCCGATGCTGCTGGAAGCGCTGGACGAGCGGGTGCTGAAAACGCTCGATCACCGCATCCTGATCGTGGATGACTCCCTGCCTTCCGCCCGCGAGATCGCACGCCGACTGGACAGTCGCGGGATGAAAACGCGAGTGCTGGCCCAACCGCTGTTAATTCTGCAAGCGCTCTACAATTTTCAGCCCGGCCTGCTGATCCTGAGCCTGGATCTGAAGGAAATTGATGGCGTATTGCTGGCCTTGGCGGTTCAACAGCACGAACTGTTCCGCGAACTGCCTCTGGTGCTGCTATCGGCACAAACCGACATTGGTCAACGACTGGCGACCGTCGGCATGGGCGGCGAGGCGCTGCTGGGCAAGCCGCTGAATCCGGAGCTGCTGTTCGCTGCGGTCGCAAAACGGCTGCGCCAAGGACACGGTCTGCACCGCAAGTTTAGTCAGCTCAGCAACCGCGATACGGTGAGCGGCCTGTACAACCGGCCGTATTTTCTCGCCCACCTGAATCGGGCGCTGATTGCCACCGCCGCCAATGCCCAATCCATCGCGGTCATGCTGATTGCGCTGGACAACCTGCGCACTTTCGAAAACCAGGATGTGGCTGCCGCCGATGAGACGGTTGAACAGGCGGCTAAACGCTTGCAAACCGCCTTGGGTGTGGGGCCGATAGCGGCCCGCTTCGGGGATGCCCTGTTCACGGTTCTGTTGGGCTTCACCAGTCAGGAAGCGTTGCTGGCTACGGCGCGTGCCGTTCAGGCTGCTCTGGAAACTGAGCCGTACCGGTTGGCCGGCGGCGATACCCCATTGTCCACCAGTATCGGCATCAGCATTGCCAGCCCAGAGGTGCGTGAGGCGGCCATCCTGATTCAGCAGGCTGATTTAGCCCGGGGCATGGCGCGTGACAGTAAGGGCGCCCGGATTCATGTCCATCATAGCCAGAGCGCCGAACAGGATGCGGACAATCCGCGTCAGCGCCACTTGCTGGAAGAAATTCGCGAGGCGGTGCAGCAGCAGCGGATGACTCTGCTGTTCCAGCCGATTGTCAGCCTGCGCGGCGACACCACCGAACGCTACGAAGTGTTGCTGCGGATGCGCAACCACGAGGGTTGGGAGTTGCTGCCGGAAACGGTATTCAGCCTGGTCAAGCGCCACCGGATCGGGATGGTGCTTGACCGCTGGGTCATCGCTCATTCGATCCGGGTGTTGCGTGAGCGCAAGGCGCGGGGGCAATCCACAATCCTGTTTATCAACATTTCGCCCACCATTCTGCAAGACGACGAGTTGCTGAACTGGCTACAGGGTGGACTGCAAAAAACCGGGGTTCCAGCCGCCAGCCTGGTGTTCGAGATGGTGGAAACGACGGCTGAGTTGAACAAACAGGTACTGCTGCCTTTCCTGCGACAACTCAAGGAGATGGGATGCGGGATTTCGCTGGATCATTTCAGCGGCCACGAACGCGCTCAGGATCTGGTTCAGCTTCTGGAAGCGGACTATGTCAAGCTGGATATTGGCTTCACCCAAAAACTGATCAACGACAAGGCCCGTCAGGAGCAACTCAATCAGATGACCCGCGCCCTTGCCGCTCAGGGCGTGACCACCGTCGTCACCGGGATCGAAGACGCGATGACCTTGCCGGCGCTATGGGCGTGCGGCATTGACTATGTGCAGGGCTTTTTCCTGCAACGACCGCATACCGACATGATCTACGATTTCGACCAAACGGTGTTGTAACCGGCAATGCGGATTGATCCGATCACCGGGCTGCTGGACGCAGCGCGGTATCAACCCTCGCCGAACCATGACGACCGCCCGGATGAGCGGGCAGTCGATCTCATCGTCATTCACGGAATCAGTCTGCCGCCCGGCGAGTTCGGCGGGCGGTGGATTGAGGCGCTGTTTACCAATACCCTTGATCCTGCGGCGCACCCTTATTTCCACAGCATTGCCTCACTCCGGGTATCGGCGCACCTGCTGATTGGCCGCGAAGGTCAATTGGTGCAGTTTGTGCCCTTCCACCAGCGGGCCTGGCACGCTGGCATGTCGGAGTACGCCGGACGTTCCCGCTGCAATGATTTCAGCGTGGGCATCGAACTGGAAGGCACCGATTACCTTCCCTACGACGACCGGCAGTATCCCTGTCTGGCGGCGGTGATCGTCGCCTTGCGGGATGCATACCCAACGATTACACCGGAGCGACTGGTCGGCCATGCCGACATTGCGCCGGGCCGCAAGACGGATCCGGGGCCGGCCTTCGACTGGGCGCGGCTGCATCGGTTACTGAACGGGATCGGTTGAGTCGGGATCGGTTGAGTCGGAATCGGTTGAATCGGGATCGTTGGCCGCTGATGCGGGCTCGATCATTTCCACTGCGTCTCCCTCTCCCAACAATACTGTGGCCTGCCCAACCCAAGTGGCGATCAATTCAGCCGCCGGTCGCTCTTCGCACAGATGACAGCCTTGTCCCGCCCATAACGCCATGAAGTCGGTTCGGTTCCGTTCGGCGGCAGCCTGCCGTAGGTCTTGGGTCAGGAACAATTGCGACGGAAAGCCGGGGAGTTCGGCTTCGTGGGAGCGCAAGCCGTCGCTTAGCCGGTTACGCAACACCCGACCGAAGCGTCCAGTGAACACGCGACTCAATGTGGTGGCAATCTCGCTGCCCTCACGCAGCAAAGCCTTGTAGGCCGGATGCGCGCCGCTTTCCGGGCAAGTCAGAAATGCGGTGCCCATTTGTACGCCCGCCGCGCCCAGCACCCGGGCGGCGGCGATACCGCGCCCATCCATAATCCCGCCTGCAGCGATGATGGGAACCGCGATATGCTTGGACAGCAGTGGCGCCAGGGCGAGGATGCCGACTAAACCCTGTTCGGGGTGGCCGATAAAAGTGCCGCGATGGCCGCCGGCCTCGGCGCCTTGGGCAATGATGAAATCCACCCCGCTTTCTTCCAGCACGATGGCTTCCAGCAGATGGGTCGCAGTACCCAAGGTGACGATTCCGGCCTCCCGCAGCAGTTCCAGATATACCAAGTCCGGCACCCCGAAGATGAAGCTCAGCGCTGCTACGCCTTCTTCCAGCACTACGTCCAGTTGTTCCTCGAACTCCGGGGGTTCCGGGAGTGCGGGCGGTTCCGGCGGCAGCCCCAGCTCGGCGCGGTACGGGGCCAGCAGTTCATGGGCGCGGGTCATTTGGGCGGGATCCACCTTGGCGGGAGCCGATACCGCCAGATTGACGGCGAACGGTCGGTCGGTCAGGGCCCGCACTTCAGCAATCGCTTGCCGCAGTGATTCCGGTTGCAGATAACCACCGGCCAGCGATCCCAACCCCCCCGCGTTAGACACTGCCGCTGCCAGTTGCGGCGTACCGGGACCGCCCGCCATGGGCGCCTGGATGATCGGATAGCGGATACCCAGTTGCTCGGTGAGCACAGTATTGGACCAGTTCATATTGATTCGTAATTCACGGCTGAGAAACTGCTGGGAAGGTTAGGTTGAATCAACGCCATTCGCCAGCCCTCCGATAGACTCTGCGTTGAAGGTGAATGAAAATACGCCCTCCTGTCCTGATGGCGACCACGAAGGAGCACCTATTCATGAGCGAAATTGGCTATCTGAAAATCCTCCAGGACGGGGTGTGGACTCAAAACACCGGCCTAGTGGCGTTGCTGGGACTGTGTCCGTTGCTGGCGACCTCAAATTCGGTCGTCAACGGCTTGGGGTTAGGACTGGCGACCACAGGAGTTCTGCTAGTATCCAATATCGCCATCTCATTGATCCGTAAGCTGGTGCGACCAGAGGTGCGGATTCCGGTGTTTGTGCTGGTGATCGCCTGCGTCGTGACCGCCGTGGAACTGGCGATGCACGCTTTTCTGCCTGGCCTTTATACAGTGCTGGGCATTTTCATCCCGCTGATCGTCACCAACTGTTGCGTCATTGGGCGCGCCGAAGCGTTCGCGTTCAAGAACGGGGTGGCGAAAGCCGCAGTGGATGGGATTGCCACTGGCTTGGGCTTTACCCTGGCGCTGGCGTTGCTGGGCGCCTTGCGGGAAGTGATCGGCCAGGGAACGCTGTTCGCCCAGGCCGATCTGCTGTTCGGTGACTTCGGCCAGCATCTGACCCTGCACCTAATCAATGATTATCGCGGCTTCCTGCTCGCTATTCTGCCGCCGGGCGCATTTATCGGGCTGGGTTGCCTGATCGCGATCAAGAATGTATTCGATGCCCGCGCCCAACGCCGCGTCGCCGCCAGACCCGCAACAGTGCTGCGGGAGGCGGGCGTCTGACCGGAATCTGTCCTGAGTCGCCCGCCGAGAATTAGTGATTGACGTCAACCACTACCCGACCACGAATCTTGCCGGCCAGAATGTCCTGACCGGCCTGGATCGCTTGCGAAAGGCTAATGTCCTGGGCGCCGATGAGATTCAGCTTGGTCGGGTCGAGATCGCGGGCCAGCCGCGCCCAGGCTTCCTGACGCACGGCAAGAGGGGCCATAACGCTATCAATGCCGTAGAGCGTCACCCCACGCAGAATGAAGGGGGCCACGCTGGAAGGAAAATCCATCCCTTGGGCCAAGCCGCAGGCCGCCACTGCCCCACGATAGTTCAGGCTGGCGCAGACATTGGCTAAGGTGTGGCTGCCCACCGCATCCACTGCCCCGGCCCAACGCTCCTTGGCCAATGGCTTTCCTGGCGCCGAGAGCGCGGCCCGATCGATTATCTCAGCAGCGCCCAGCGCCTTGAGATAGTCCGCCTCACCGGATCGGCCCGAAGAGGCGACTACGCTGTAACCGAGCGTGGACAGCAGGGCGATAGCGATGCTGCCGACGCCTCCACCTGCGCCAGTCACCAGTATCTCGCCGTCCTCTGGCTGAATGCCGTGCTTTTCCAGCGCCTGCACGCAGAGCATGGCGGTATAGCCGGCGGTGCCGATCATCATCGCCTGCCTGGAAGTCAACGCAGTCGGCAGCGAAACCAGCCAGTCGCCCTTGACCCGCACCTTTTGCGCCAGCCCGCCCCAGTGAGTTTCTCCCACGCCCCAGCCGTTGAGTATCACCGGGTCGCCCACTTGCCATGATGGATGATCGCTGGCCTCGACCGCGCCCGCGAAGTCGATGCCCGGGATCATGGGAAACCTGCGCACCACCGGCGACTGGCCGGTGATCGCCAAACCGTCCTTATAGTTGATGGTGGAGTAGGCGATGCGCACGATGACGTCGCCTTCCGGTAACTGGGCTTCGTTGATGTCTTGCAGGCGCGCTTGGTAACCCGCTTCAGTCTTGTCGATCAGGATGGCTTTGAACATGCGATTCTTCCTTGGAAAATAGTGTTGGATTTTGTCATTGTAGTCGCTAATACCTCTTGCTCAATCGCGACATCGTTGCACAGGATGACCTGGAGCGAGACCTTCCGCCGGGTGATGGAGCGGTTCCGGCCTGATCGGGAGAAGGGGAGTAAACGGTGATTAAGAAACCAGTTGTGGTTAAAAGGAGCGAACATGGCGCAACAACTCAGTTGAGAAATGCTGCAATCCATCGTGCAGTCGGAATCCATCGAATCCCTGTCGATGCAATAACTCAATGCGTTATTCCATGCAAAAAAGGTCGAAAACCATATTGGGGCTATTTGGTATTTTGTTCATCATTACAATAAGACCCTATTTATCGCTGCTGTGTAATGGCTCACTACAGTTTTCAGGACTACCCCCTTGAGCTATATTTCATATAGCGACTTTGGAATGAAAGTCCTGACATGGACGGTGGCTGCCCATCAGCAGTTCCCAGTCTCTTTTTTCAATTACTTGATTTTGAAAGGTAATTTTTCACGATGTAATCCTAATTATACGGAAAAAATCCTTATAAATCAAGATGCCGGGAACTGCTGGCTGCCCATCGAACCCAAATCGCCGCCCACTGGACTATAAAAACGGCTTGTCCGGGTTAGGCAGCTAATCGACTTTTATCACCACACTGGAGAAGACCTAATGCGACGAAAACGTCAGCAGGTGCTGGGCGGATGGCTCGCCCTGATATTGGGCTTGACCCTGCTGGCCGGGTGCGGCAGTGATGAGAATGAGGATGGCCGCGACGGCCGGGTGGGCCGCAGCTATGTCTATGGAACGCTTGACGGGGCCTTGGCTTCGCAACTTATGGAAACCTTCGCGCCCCGCCCCTGGCGCGGCGAGACCGATGGTTCCTTGCTGATCTCTGCGGACACCTTGCTGGGGCTGTCCGAAACCCAGAAGACCGCCGCGCAAGCCATCATCAAAAGCGGGCAACATGCGGTGCTGGTGACCCGTTCCCGGCATCCGCATGTCGAGGCGCTGCACGCGCTCACCGGCGCCGCCGCCGCGATTTCGCTGGATCGGATGTCCGGACGGTATGTAGCCTCCGAGCTGTACGGCTTTGCCCAACCGCACGGGAAGATGCGGATGATTATCGCCCCGCCCTTCGCCGATACATTTAAACCGGAGTCTGACGCCAGCAAGCAGGAGCGGGCGGAGTTCGTGGCGACCTGGATTCTGGAGAAGGTGCGGGAACCCGAACCGGCGGCGCAAACCCAAGCCAGTCCGGCGGCGGGCCCAGCGCAACTGTCGTCTAAATCCCTGCCCTGGCAGTTGGCCGTCGCGGATACCATGGCCCCGATGTGGAGTACCTGCGATATCGACACCCAACAGTGTACGAATCAGGTGCAACTCTATATCTCGGCCTGGATGGTGTATTCCGCCAGCGCCGCCGCCGGTCAGCCGACCGATTACTTCGTGGTGCAAATGGCGGCCGACATCAACACCGCCGGGTGCAAGGACTTCTACGGCAACCGCAATCATTCCGACCGGATTGCGGCGTACTGGCTGCGGCAAGCCAACATGAGCGCCTCGGCGCCGGGAGTCGCCCCCAGCCAGATGGATATTAACCCGGCTTATGCGCCGGTGGAGGCGAACCCCAGCACCACCGTCACCACCGGCACCACCTGGAGCTTGTCCGGCACCGGCACGGCGGGGACCGAGGCCGCCGGCAGCAGCTTGGCCTTCAGCGCCGGAGTGTCGTACAGCGACGAGCGCACCGCGACGTACCAGGCGCTCCAGACCCAGGTCAACATTGGCGCGACCGGCGACAACACCGCCAGTTGGACCTATGACTCGTGGGATTTCGTCCACGCCGGCATCGAACCCGGCAACCGCGCCTGTGGCGGACCAGGATTGCGCGTTCAACAGGCCCTGCCCTCAATCATCTATGGCGGCACCTTCACCCCCTTGCAGAGCTGGGTCTGGCAGGCGCAGCCGTCGGTTCGGCAGCAGTTTGCCGGCCAGACCCTGCCCGTGACGGTGAATACTTCCCTGCTGCTGGGCTGGACTTACTATTCTGGAGGACGGGCCTGCGGGGCGAAACAACCGACGGGATTCGTCTATCTCATTAACGATAATGTTAACGTGGATATAGTGGGTTCTATAGAACTACCCAGTGGAAATCCCTATTCCCTAGATGGCCTCAACTTCGATGTGTCCTGCGATATAACGACTAATTTCGGAACGATCCCGCTCGGGCCGGCCTGGCAAGGTCAGAACAATGCGGCGGGCAATCCGG
>NZ_CBTK010000013.1 GCF_000531125.1 Candidatus Contendobacter odensis Run_B_J11
CCACATTAGGTCAATGCGCGAATAGCTATGTCGCCTCACGTACCTTTGTTGGGATGGACCCGACAGTAGAGACAATGGGTCAGCCACCCGAAAGTATGGGCAGTAACCGTCAAATCACCATGGTAGCTCCCGCTTCGTCCTTAATCGCCGCCGCCACCCACTCCTCCAACGCGCTTTCCGGCACTTGCAGCAACCGGGCGTCGAACTGCACTTGATACTGCACGTCGCCGGGAACGTCGGCTAACACTTTCAGCACCATCCCCGACTCATTGGCCGCCACCAGAACCTGACCCTGGATGCCCAGCGCCAGCCGTGCCTGCACCCGGTCGCCACGCTCGAAACGGCTGGGATTCCATGGCGCATCGGCGGCAATCAATTCCACATCCCGGCAGCCGATGATCCGTCCGCCGGCTTCCAGAAAATGAACCGAATAGATGATCTGATCTTGCAGGAATGTTCCGATGTCGCAGACATAACCGATGCTACCGCGCCGGATCAGCACTTCGCCCCGGTTGGCACCGGGATAGGTGCCATCATCGCGGACGGTGCGGATCACCCGAACCGCGTCGCTGTCGGCGAACAGGGGTCGGGACATCAGGCGCTCCGCCGCAGGCTATCCAGCGAAATCCGGGTCTCCCCCGAGTGGCGCCGGAACACCGAGAACACCTTTTCGGTCTGCGGGTCCGAATCCACGAAGTCCTGATAGGCGCGCTTCAGGCAACGGGCATAGCGTTCGGATTCCGCAGTGGCGGATGCGGCCATCGGTTCAGCGGCCAGGTAGTTATGAAGGCGTTGCAAAATGTGCAAACGGCACACCTGCACCACAGCGGGATCGTAGGCGATGCCGAAGTGATCCAGAAAATCCTCGGCAGACACGAGATCGGTCAAATCCATACTTTGCGGGTCGGTCATGGGATTCCTCCTGATTCAAACCAGTGGCGCTGCAATGGAATTCAGCGCGGGCGCTGCGTGGACTTCCCGGTAAAAGGTTTCCAGGTCAGCGGTTTCGGGTAAACGCTTGCATTGGCCGACGAAGGCGCGGATGCGCTGGAGTACGGCGCCAGCCTGAAGCGAACTCAGCGCGATGCCCAGATCGTGATAAACCTTCAGCACCGCCTGAGTGCCGGAATGCTTGCCGAGCACCAGCCGGTGGCTACGACCCAGTTCCGCCGGGTCCACCCCCTGGTAATTCAGGGGATGTTTGAGCAGACCGTCCACATGAATCCCGGCTTCATGGGTGAAAGCGCCTTCGCCAACCAGACTTTTGTGCCAATACAACGGTCGGTTGGCGGCAGCGGCCACCCGTTGCGACAACGCCGGGAAGCGTGACAGATCCAGCTCGACTTGAAAGCCGTACAGCTTGCGCAAACCCAGCGCCACTTCTTCCAGCGCGGCATTGCCGGCGCGCTCGCCGAGACCATTGACCGTGGTGTTGACATGGCTGGCCCCGCCCAGCGCGGCGGCCAGGGTATTGGCGGTCGCCAGCCCCAGATCGTCGTGAGCGTGCATTTCCAGTTCAAAATCGACCGCCGCCCGCAAACGCTGGAAAATGGCCAGCGTGCCAAACGGTTCCATGATCCCCAAGGTATCGGCGAAACGAAAGCGCCGCGCCCCGACGACTTGGGCCGTCTCGGCGGCGCGTAACAAAAAATCGTGATCGGCCCGCGAAGCGTCTTCGCCGCCGACAATCACCTCCAGCCCCAATTCCCGCGCTTGGGGCACGCAGCGACGAATCGCGGCCAATGCCTGCTCGCGGGTCCAACCCAGTTTGTGGCGAAGCTGCTGGTCAGAAAGCGGCACCGAAAGATCCACCGCCCACACCCCCAGATCGCGGCACAGCCGCAGATCGGCTTCGCACATCCGGCTCCACACCAACAGCCGGGCGTCCAGGCCCAGCGCGGCCAGATCGCGAATGCTGTCCTGTTCCTCCGCGCCCATCGCGGGAATGCCGATCTCCAGTTCCGGCACCCCCAGCGCAACCAACTCGCCGGCGATAGCCCGCTTTTCATCCTGAGTAAAAGCGACCCCCGCCGACTGTTCGCCGTCGCGCAGGGTGGTGTCATCAATCGTGATCGTGCGGAAAGGAGCGGTCATCACGGCAATCTGGCCTGAAGCGGTATTGCCGTAGAGGTTTACAAAGCCCGTGCCAATTCAGGATCAGTTGTTAAACAAGGAGTTGGCGGACTAATTCCGACTGTTGCGAAGGGTTTCGCACAGAATCAGGCGGGCGGGTTGTTGGAAAGGTGACAATCTCAGGACTTTCGCTTTCTGTCATTCCCGTTTGCGCGGGAATCCAGGTGGGCGTATTGGCAGTGTGGATCAGGAAGTCGCCGAAGTTTGCGCGCTCACGCCCTGCAACCAGGCCTCATAACCGCCCCGGAGCAACGAAACCCGTCCTTGCAGCTTGCCCTGAAGCCGGTGATAAGCCTGCACCGTTCGCCCGCCCTGCTGGCAATAGAGCAACAGTTCCTCGTGTGGCTCCACCTGAGCGGCCCAGGCTTCAATCTGATCCAGCGGCGCATGGATCGCCTCAGGAACATGTCCAGCAGCAAATTCAGCCGTAGTTCGGATATCCACCCAGCGCAAGGCCGGGCGCTGTTGGCTGGCCGCTACGCTGAGCCAAGGCAGAGTGTCGGTAGGTCGCTGCGTGGGAGTGGCGCAAACGAATGAAGTCTCAGTTAGCGTGCGGATCGTGGGTGACTCACCGCACAGCGGGCAACCCGGATCACGCGGCAACCGCAGTCGTTGAAAGCGCATCGTCAGCAGGTCAATTTTAAGCAGCGCCCCAATCAGCGGCTCCCCGATGCCCAGGATCAGCTTCAACGCCTCATGCGCTTGCAACACGCCAAACAGCCCCGGCACGGTGCCCAAAACCCCGGCTTGCGCGCAGCTTGGGACGGTTTCGGGAGCGGGCATTTCAGGGAAAAGACAACGATAGCAGGGGCCATTGGGTGCGGCGTAGACCGCCAGCATCCCCGAAAAGGCGCGGATGCTGGCGCCGATGTACGGCTTGCCCGCCAGCACACAGGCATCATTCACCAGATACTTGGCAGCAAACTGATCGGAGCCTTCAATGATCAGGTCATACGCGGCAATCAGGTCGGCGGAGTTGGCGAGCGCGAAGGCTTCGGGGTAAATGTCGATCTGAAGGTGCGGATTGAGCGCAAGCAAGCGGTCGCGGGCGGCTTCGACTTTGGCGCTGCCACAGGCCGCCGTGGGGTACAAAATCTGCCGCTGGAGATTGCTGAGTTCCACGCAATCCGGGTCAATAATCCCCAGACGGCCTACGCCCGCCGCCGCAAGATACAGCAAGGCCGGCGTACCCAACCCGCCCGCGCCGATCACCAGGACGCTGGCTTGCTGCAGCTTGTGTTGACCGTCCAGCCCGATTTCAGGCAGGCTCAAATGACGGGCATAACGCAATTGCTCGGCGCTGCTCAGCGGGGGCGGTGTACCGGTAGAACGGATCATCCCAGAGTTCCTCTATCCGATTTGCGCAGGCGTTGCCGCTTCACGAAACAAATCCAGCCAGGCGCACACCCGATCCTCAGGATTGGGAGCGCTAAGCACATCAGAGACTACCGCGATGGCGTCGGCGCCTGCCGCCAGTACGGCTTCCGCCCGTTCCAGGGTGATGCCGCCAATCGCCACCAGCGGAAGCTCGCTACAGCGCGTCTTCCATTCGCCGATGCGGGCCAGACCTTGGGGCGACCACGGCATTTGCTTCAA
Source organism: Candidatus Contendobacter odensis Run_B_J11 (assembly GCF_000531125.1). Lineage (GTDB taxonomy): Bacteria > Pseudomonadota > Gammaproteobacteria > Competibacterales > Competibacteraceae > Contendibacter > Contendibacter odensensis. The sequence continues at coordinate 3,730 of NZ_CBTK010000013.1, forward strand.
CGTCGTTGGGTAAATCGGTCCCAGCGCCAAGTGATCGGGCTGTGCCTCCAGAGCGTTCGCCAACTCTTCAAAACTGTGAGTGCTAATCCCCAGTTTGATCCCCGCCGCCTGGATCGCCGCTCGATCCGCGCCCGCCAGATCGCCCTGCCCCAAGTGCAGCCAGCGTGCGCCCAAGGCAATCGCCTCCCGCCAATAATCGTTGATGATCATCTGGCAATCGTCGTAGTCGGCGGCAATCGCCAGCGCCTCGCGAAGCTGGCGCTGAACGGCGGCTGTGGACTGTTGCTTGATCCGAAGCTGGATTGTCCGCACCCCCAACGGCAGGAACCGCCGCAGCCAGCGGACATCGTCCACCACCGGATAAAACCCATAAATGCCCGCTGTTTTCATTTTGTGGGTTCCTGTGGCGACGAGTGCCAGAACGGAGTTCCGGTAACCGGTGTGCTCGGTTCCGCCATATCCTGAGCCAGCATCGCGCCGGCTAGATAAGCCAGCCGGCCGGCTGCAACCGCCAGCCCGAAAGCGCGTCCCATTTGAACCGGATCGGTGGCGCGAGCCACTGCGGTATTGACCAGCACTCCGTCGTAGCCCATCTCCATTGCCTGAAGCGCATGGGAAGGTTTGCCGATGCCGGCATCTACGATCAGCGAGATTTCGGGATAACGAGCGCGCAAGGTTCGCAACGCATAGGGATTATTCAAGCCCTGTCCCGATCCAATCGGCGCACCCCACGGCATCAGAATCTTGCAGCCGGCTTGAATCAGCCGCTCGGCGACCACCAAATCCTCAGTGGTGTACGGAAACACCTCAAAGCCGCGCCGGCACAACTCTTCCGCCGCTTCCACCAACAGGAACGGATGCGGTTGCAGGGTGTAATCGTCGCCGATCACTTCCAGTTTCAGCCACGCTGTCTCGAACACCTCCCGCGCCATTTCCGCCGTCGTCAGCGCCTCTTTCACGGTTTTGCAGCCGGCGGTATTGGGCAAAACCTGTACGCCCATCTCCTTAATCAGCGACCAGAACTGACTTCCAGCGCGACCCGAAGCCGACTCCCGCCGCAGCGAGACCGTTACGATAGCGGCACCCGATGCCTGGATCGCCTGTTGCAATACCGCCAGTGACGGATAGCGGGCGGTCCCCAGCAACAGCCGCGAACCCAGCGCACGGCCCCCGATTTCCCAATTCGGCGTGGTCATCCTTAACCTCCCTGCATCGGGGCCACAATTTCCAGGCGATCCCCGTCCTGAAGCGGAGTCGCGGCATAGCGGCTGCGCGGCACAAACTCATCATTGTGCGCCACTGCAATCAGCGCGCATTGATAACCCCAATGAGTGATGGCCTCCGCCAGAACCTGTGGCTGATCCAACTGCCTTTTCTCGCCATTCACTTCAATGATCATGCGCGTCCTCCTCCGGTTGCCGGGCCGCTAGACTGCCATAATTTCGCCGTTGCCGCCGGGCGGCGCTGCTCACCAATAAATGCCGCCACCGCCTCCGCCAGCAACGGACTCAGCAGATAGCCGTGGCGGTACAAACCATTGATTCGCAGCAATGTGTCGTGTTGCACGATGCGCGGCAAATGATCCGGCAACGCCGGTCGGCACTGGGTGTTCATTTCGACAATTTCCGCTTCGGCAAAAGCCGGGTGCAAAGCGTAAGCTGCTGACAGCAGTTCCAAGGTAGAGCGCACGGTGGCGGGTCGCAGCGAATCGCTTTCAAGGCTGGTCGCGCCGACCACAAAGCGATGGTCAGGGCGCGGCACGATATACAGCGGATAACGCGGGTGCATCATCCGAATCGGGCGGCGCAAATGAACTTCGCGGGTGCGCAAGGTGATGATCTCGCCGCGCACTCCGCGCAAATCGCTCATCTGCTCCCGCGCCGCCAGCCCCCGACAATCCAGCACCCAGTCAAAGGCATGGCGCTCACCCCGCAGGGTGATTTCTCCCGGCGCCAGATGCTCAACTTCGGTCATAAAATTCAACTGCGCGCCATTCTGCCGCAGCGTCTCGACCAAAGCGGGCAACAGCGAGCGCGGATCGATCTCGCCTTCTGGAGCAAAATACAGCCCTTCCGCAAAGCGGCCTTCCAGTTCCGGTTCCAACTCGCGCAACGCATCCCGTTGCAGCCATTGCCGGTGAGCGCCAAAACCGGCGTGGGTGACGCGCTCGGCCAGATGCTGCATTCCCGCCCGATCTCGATGATGGGCGACCACCAGCGTTCCCTCACAGGTCATATGAACCGGCAGCGCCAAGGTCGGAGTGACCGCCTGCCACCGTTTGAGGGCGGCAGCGCCCCAATGCGCTACCGCGTCTTCGGCCTCGCTCAATTCGCAATAAGGCGCCAGCATTCCGGCTCCGACGTGGCTACAGTGATGATCCAGACGTTCGCCGCCCCGCTCGAACAAGCTGATCTGATGACCTTGGCGCTGTAACCACAAGGCTTGGGTCAGTCCGGTAATTCCCGCGCCGATCACGGCGATTTGGTAAGAGCGCACGTCGTTCTCTCGGTGTCTGATGATCCACAATGGAGGGCATTCAGTAATGGCGAATGATACCAAACCTCGATAGATCTAACGGCTTTCCCGCGAAACCCCGGGGAGAACAACAGTTATTGCCAAGAAGAAACATGGAGAGATTGTTGACTGAAGTGTGATTTCGTATTGTTGATCGGGAAAATCGCTATAACCGTCCCAATACGCGATCAAGGTCGGCCCCGGTAAAAGTTTTAGGAGCGCTCTGCAAATCCAGCCACAGGAGCCGTTCCAGCATCCCGGTCCGGTGGAGAAAACGAATCACTGAGCGAACTGACACGATGTGGTATTCACCTTTTAATCGATCTGCCAAAGAATGATCGGTAAAAGTCAGATTAGCCTTGAACAAACCGCTACCCAGTCGGGTCAGCCGGTCAATCGCAATAACATCCGGCTGGTATTGCTGCATCAGCGGGTGTTGCTGAACCTCGCTGCGACTATTGACCACGCCTTTCGCCATCGCCGCCACCACCAGTTCCAACAACCATTGATTGCTGTTTTGGAAGTCCAATGATTGCGGATGGGCAATCGTATTGTAGTGTGCCTGGTGCAAACGCCAGACGGTTCCACTACGCAATACCTTGACCAAGGCGCGCTGCAGTTCAGGATTCGGTACGGCGACGATGACCTCATAAGCAAACGGATCATCCAAAAAGAAAGTGATCAAGCCTTCATCGTAAAGTGAAGAAGAATCCGTCCCACAGCGATTGAGCAAATGGATCACCGTCCATTGACCCTTGGGGTCATTGCGTAACGCAAAGCCCAAATGACTAAAGCGCAAACCATAGTTGGACAGGTCCGCACCCACTCTACCGATCATGACAACTTCAGCGTTATTTGAATCCAGGGTACTGAACAACTTCACTCCCAGCCGGGACGCTTTAGCCAGCCCCTCCGGCGTGAGCGGTTTCTGTGTACACGCGGTTCCCGCCAACGCCGTTGTCGCCAAGAACACCAGCGTACAAGTGCCGATCAGCGTGAGAACGCCTGATCGTATTCGTCGCCGATGTCGGTTCATTGCGGATGTTGGGAGTGGTGCAAGAGACTTTTGCTGAGTTCATTCGGGATAAAAGCAATCATTTTTCCCGCATGTATTAAGGCATAACCGGCGGATTCGGTGACCACCTCCACGGTGGATCCAATAGCTTTCGACAACCCAGCAGCGATTTCGGAAGTGACCGTGACGGACACGGCAGTAGCTTCGGAGGCACCGGCCAGAACGACTACAGCACCTTCCGCTGATGCTTGAACGGCTTTCACGGTCAGAGTAGCCGAACCCGCGACCACCTCGATACTCCCGGCGACGAGGGTGGATGCGCCTTCCACCAAGAGTGAAGAGCCTTGCGATACCCGACTGCCTTCCGCCGCATCCGCCAAGTTGGCACCGGCCAGCCACACAGCAACGATGATGTATTTGATGAAACCCATCTTTCAGGTGTTCCGACTTTTCAGCGACAGCTTGGGGCGTCCCAACGACGGAGTTGGCGTACTCGGTGGCGGGGTTGGCGCGGCGGATATGTGTGGTGGGATTGGCAGAGTTGGCGCGGTAGGCGCAGCGGACTGCGCTCCGGCATCGGGTTTAGGTTTCTTCTCGAATACTTGTACTGCCGGATTTTCCAGCCTGAAACCGCCATCAGGCAGCGCCGCACCCGGTTGACCCGTGATCGCCGCCACCCACTGCGGATAGCGTTCCGAAGCTTCCTTGATCGTATTCCAGGTTTTGTTTTTCAACTCCACCACTACCGTCCGGTTATTCGCCTGCACCGCAAACAGCACGGTTTGCGGCGAAGCAGGCTTGCTTTGGGGCAGTTGGTTGATCTTGATCGTCACATCCAGTTTGGCGGAAATCGCCATTGCCATCACCTCTTGCAGTAGGGCAGTCATGTCAACCGTGGTGGGTCTATCTGCGGATGCAGCGGTCGCAGGCATTTTTTTCGGCCGGGGCGTTTTAGCGAATTCCTGCTGCTCCGGCGTCACCTCACCGGACGGTTGGCCATCTGCCCCATAGCGGGCACCGCCGAGCACCACTGCTTTCCGGTAGGCGTTAGAGCCAGTGTAGAACGCCAGCGCTTGCCGGAGCTGCTTGCGGCTCACGTCCAGCAACGCTGGATGTACGCCGGCCAGCGCGAACAGTTCCGAGCCGATGCCAATCTTGAGTGGTTTGGGAGTGGAACGGCTAAAACAATCGGGGAAAATCTCGACCAGCCGGTTGATCAGGGAAAAGATATCGTCGGGCATCGCCACATCTCTAGTCGTTGCATGGGTACAGAATACTCTATTCAGGATAGAGCTAATCAGCAATTCTGTGAACGGGCCGAGCATCCGGCTGTAATGCAGCGCGATCCCCGTGCGCTCGATTCCTTTCTCTGGTCGGCTGTCATCACCGGATTGCTCATGCCGCGCTGGTGGAGTGGTTGGTAAAAAACCAGACGTTTCAGTGGGAAGGGTGAAGATTATGGGTGGCAGGGGCGGTGGGTTCGGGGAAAACAACCCATTAGACCGGTTGGGCACTGGGCTTAAACCACTGGATTTGCCCTTGTGTCGAGTCGTTGGGTGAGTTCTACTGGGGCGATAAAGACGCTGACGATGCCGGTTTGCCCGGCCTGCGGTTCCGGTGACACGGCCGGCCACGGTCACTGCTATCACCCCATGATTTAAGATTAACAGAACGCTAACCCATTGCTAATTCAGAGAGTTATCTTTAATAAATTTGAGCAAGCTATGGATTAGCCAGCAGATAAAATTCACCGGTATAGGGAGGGTCGCTGGCAACTTTTACGGTCGCTCGCCAATCCCGTCGCCCTGCGGTACAAACGGGCAAAATGGCCTGCCCCCGCCAAGTTCCATCGGCTTGTTGACCCAGATCAAAACGGTTAAACCCCATATCCATATCGGCCATAGTAAAATAAACAGTCACTGCTTTGGCTTTAGCCGCCGTTGTTCCAGCCAGACTGACTAAAACAGGAAATGCAGCCAGTGGCTGTACACTGTCTCCCAATTTAAGTGCTATAGCCAACTCTGAATCGCTGATCGTACAAGTTTTATTTATTGGATTACAGGCGCGATCAGCATTTAGAATGACAGTCTGCTCTGAGCGATGCTGTAACCAATCACTGAGGTGGGGATAGTACATACTGCTTAATATTCCTAAAACAAACAAAATTGCAGCCGTTGCACTAAATATCAAAAGATCGTTTTTTGTTATCTTGTGTTCCATATTTACCCCAACTCCAGCACGTCGCCGTTGCCCAAAAATAAATTCGTCTGAGAACCATGCCGGGCCGTCCCTTGCACCACTGGCAGACCGACTTCCAGCATTTTCTCAACGGCTGTGCGCCCGGTGCAGTGGTTGCACGCGACTTTGGCGATCCCGTAACTGCTCAGAGCGTTGACCACCTGCTCCCGTGACTCGTCCCAGTCCTCCAGGGGCGCAATGTGCAACCCGCCATAGATCGCATGGATGCGTTCGCCGCCGGTGAAGGTGCGACGGGCGTAGTCCAGCAGGTTCAGCACCCCCCCATGACCACAGCCGGTGACCATCGCCAAGCCCTGATCCTGAAGATTGGCGTATAGCACATTTTCGCCCTGCACCTGCAACAGCGTACTCATCGGAAAACTAACCAGCGCCAAACCGGGAAACAGCGCCAGCGGCTGGTCAGTGGGGACGGTGATCACGGCTCCGGTATGGCCCTGCTGCTGGATGAAAGCAAAGCCCGCTGGATGAAACCCTTCCGGGACATAGATCGTAAGGCCGGGACAATGCCGGAGGGTCGAACCGATTCCCCAGAAATGATCAAAATGCTCGTGACTGATGATCAGGGCTTCGATTTGACCCTGCTGCAACAGCCGGTCAATACCCTCCTCAGTGAAGCGGCGATCCATCCATTGGGGATTCCAGCCGGTATCGAACAGCAGACGGCGCACCGTCCCATCCGTCATCTCGATTTCCAGCAACGCCGAGAAACCAGCCGCGTTATCGGTGTGTAACGCGCCGAACGGCGGCCATGGAATGGTGTATTGATCAGTTTCAGCGCCCCCCGCAACCTTGATGTCGCCAAACACCGTAGCGGTATCAAACCAGCCGGTTTCGGAGATGCAGACAATCCGCAAACGTTTCAGGACGCCCATATCGAAGGTGGGACGGGTATCTGACATGACGATCACCTCTCGCAAAAATCCAGGTCAGGCCGGAATTACCAACTCAACGTTTTAGTGTTGTCCTTGAACAAGAAACTACCGGTCAGGTCAGGATTGCCCACTTTAACGCCGGATAATAAATCTGACTCTTTCACGCCGTAATGCTTCATGCACATCGGGCAGATTAAAACCGTGGCTCCTTTACTCATCAGTTCGCCCAGCATCTTCTGATGATCAGCAAATTTGGCGGCATTTCCCTTGGAACTAATAAATACGCCCTTGTCATTGAGAAAGATCGTCAAGGGATGCCCGCGATCCAGTTGATTTTTACCGAAGGAGATTGCCATATCAGCGCGATGCGCGTCATCCGTGGTCAAATTTACGAAGAGTGGATCGCTGTCTCCGGCGAAAACTGTAGCGACACTGCCAACCATCAGAGCCAAGGCCAGTGCTAAATGTGAAAAAAACTTCATGAGTGACTCCTTAGAGGATAAGGGAAAGAACAAGTTTAATGTCAGCGACTCATACAACACTGACGGCATTGATCCATCATGGATTTCAAGAGTTCCAGCGGAGGACGCTTTCAAGAACATGCACGAGCATATAGATCGCTACGCTGACCATCATGACCGCGAACAGCTTTTGCAATTGAGGCCCGGCGAGGCGATGGCTTAATTTCGCGCCCAAACCCATGCCGAACAGCCCGCCGAACACAAATAAGGCCGTCACCTCCAGCGCCAAGGGTCGGCCCGCCAACAGATAGGACGCACTGCCCGCCGCACTGATGATGGCGATGACCAGCAGCGAAGTCGCTACCGCACGATGCATCGGCAGTGACGCCACCAGCACCAGGGCCGGCACAATCAGGAACCCGCCACCGACGCCGAACAAACCGGACAACAACCCGGTGATCATACCGGTGAGCGCCAGCATCAGGGCGCAACGGGAAGTCAGGGTCAAGCCGCCGGCGGGATTGACCCGGCAAGCTGGCCCTTCGGCAGTGTCGGAAGCATGTTCACCGGCGCGCACGACTTTAGCCTCTTCCGGATTGCGGACGGCTTTTCGCCACATCCGCACCGCCACTAACAGCATCAGCAGGGCAAATCCACCCAGCAGCAGTTCAGCCGGCAGTTTTGCACCCAATCCGGTTCCCAGCGGCGCTCCAATCATGCCGGCTACTCCAAACAGCAAGGCGGTTTTGATCTCCACTTCGCGCCGCCGCAGGCGAACGATAGCTCCAGCCAGGGCAGTAGCGCCCACTGCGACCAGCGACACCCCCACCGCCTCGTGCGCGGGCATCGCCAAGCCGTAAACCAGCAGCGGCACCGCGAAAATGGAACCGCCGCCGCCGGTCAATCCCAGCGAAAAGCCGACCAGGAGGCCGAACAGCAGGCTTACCATGTCCGTATCCTATCCCTGTTCATGTTGATCACAGGGCGCCCGGAACTCCATCGGCACATTCGGCGGACACTGGCCGCACAACCGATTACCGGGTACGGCGAAATCCATCTTGCGCGGATAAGGCAGATCAAGTCCGTTCATGATGGCGACAAAGGTTTCCAGCGACGTTTGATCCTTCAAGCGCGGATTGCGGGCTTTTTCCTGGGCAATGGTGGAAACAAAGCGGCCCTCGTAATCATGGCCGGGATAGACCAGAGTTTCATCCGACAGGGTGAACAACTGGTCATGGATGCTGCGATACAGGGTGGCGGCGTCCCCGCCTTGAAAATCGGTGCGCCCGCAAGCGTCAATGAGCAGCGCATCCCCGGAAAACAGCAGCAGATGAGTTCCATCGTCCACCCGGTAGCAATGGTGAGTCGCAGTATGTCCGGGCGTAAACAGCGGCCACAGCTCGATATGGCCGAGGTGAAAGCACTCACCCTCGCGCAGGCCGATGTCGGTGCAGGGCAGTTGATCCATCGCCGGCCCGCAGATTTGGCTTCCGGTCAGGCGCTTGAGCTTGAGCGCGCCGCTCAGATGATCGGCATGAATATGCGTGTCCAGGGTATAGCTCAGGGTCAGCCCCAAGCTTTGCAGCACTTGCAAATCCCGCTCGGCAGTGTCAATCACCGGATCAATGATCGCGCACGCGCCGGTGTCCGCACAGGCCAGCAGATAGCTGTAGGTACAGGATACGGGTTCAAAAAGCTGTCGGAAAATCATGTCGCACCCCTTGCGCTACGGTCGGGTCGCGACCGCCAGAAACAGCGGATATTCCCGGATGCTTTGGTCAGTCGCTTTTTTCATCCGGTAGCAGGTGGAAAATTCCACGCCGCTGAATCCCGCAGCCATTAGTTGCGCCCGCAATCCCTCACGATCGAGGCCGCAATGGCCGGTAAAGCCCGCGCCATGAAACGAGCCATCTTCCCAATCCAAATCAGCGATAGCCAACCAGCCTCCCGGTAGTAGCAGCGCATGGAAATCCCGCAACAGCGGTTCAATTTCAGCGACGTGGTGCAAGGTCATCAGGCTGTAGATCAGGTCGTAGCGATCCGACGGCAGCGGATCGCAGGTTAAATCGAGTCGCAGCGGATGCAGGTGATCGAGCTGGGCGGCGGCAAACTTGGCTTCCAATACCGCCAGCATCCCCGGCGAGGCGTCCGCCAGGGTGATCGAGCCTAAATCCCTGTGCAGGGCGAGACTCAGCAATCCGGTTCCGCAGCCGTATTCGAGGGCGCGCCAAGCCGATGACAGGGGAATTCGCTGCCGAATAGCAGCGGCCACCGCCTCCGCCCGTTCCTGCTTGACTGGATCGGAGTCCCAGGTTTTGGCTTGGTCATCGAAATTCATCGCAGTCCTCGCGCTGGTTGTCATGTTTCGGGTTCATTGGTAGCACCGCAAAATCGCTGAGCTAAGTATCAGCTGCTGAATTCCTCAAAGGCGCGCAATGCCTCAGCCGCATACATCAGCGCCGGCCCGCCGCCCATGTACACCGCAACAGCCAAAGTTTCATTCAACTGTTCGCGGGTTACGCCCAGCCGTACCAGGGTTTTTACATGAAAACCAATGCAGCCATCGCAGCGCGAAGTGACTCCAATAGCCAGGGCAATTAACTCCTTATCCAGTTCCGACAATACGCCCGGTGCCATCGCTGCTTTCGCCATCGCCCCAAAACCGGTCATGGTTCCGCCGGCTTCCTTATGCAAAGGGCCAAGCGCTTTGCTGATATCCTGAGTAATTTGCTTGAACGACTTACCGCTCATCATTCTCTCCCAGTGGGAAGAGCCATCCGAACGGGGATGGCGCCGAGGATGCCGATAAAGCTAAGCAGTAGTTTTGCAGGCCTTGATGCCCAACAGGGTATAAGCCGGACAGAAGCCAAATCCCCCGGTGAGTACTGGTACAACGCCGATCCAACCCCAAATTCCTACGGTTCCGGTAGCCGCCAAGGCGATCAACCCTAATCCCGCGACGACTCGAATGATACGATCAGCCGTTCCGACATTGCATTGCATGGCAATACCTCCAAATTAAAATGTGAGTGACGCAACAAAAACGCCCGATGAAAGGATTACTCTGGCGCACAAATTTCCTGCCGCCTGACGGCCAGCAGGGTTCGTCCGGTTAGCACTGCCACCACCACACTGAGCAGTACCAGCAACCCGAATCCCAACAATGGGAACAACGGGAGAGGCAGATGCGTACTCATCACCAGCGTGGCAATTGTCAGTGCAGCCAACGGGAAAGAATAGGCCCAAGCCGAAATAAAGAACGGCGACCGCAGAAACCTCACCGCATTACTGGCTAACAGCAAGGCGAGGAACAGTGCGGTATAATAAAGAATACGCCCGAAGGCATCCACGCTGCCGGTCAAACGGATATAGGCGATAAAGCCTACTGAAGGCGGCGCCAGCAGGATGGCAGTCATTCACTCCCCCGGGTGCGGCAGGGGCGGGAGGGGGAGTCCAGCGCGGCGGTCGG
>NZ_CBTK010000014.1 GCF_000531125.1 Candidatus Contendobacter odensis Run_B_J11
GCATCTCAAAAATTTAATAATAAAATTATATCATAAATTTTAGTTTCTGATAATGTCTAATGCCGGCTTGCTCCGCGCCTGGGTCAGCAACGCGGCAGCGCGACTGGTGGCGGCCCCGGCGAACAGATTGCGCTCCAGCACCACGACCTTGCCCTGGCTGAGCCGGGCGTAGTGCCAAGCGATGCTCAGGCCCAGAATGCCGCCGCCAATGATGATCAAATCTGCTTGGGCGACGGAGGTAGAAGGCTCGCTCATGGCTGAAGCAACTCGTATTCGGTTTCGGCGATGCAGATTTCCAGAAGGTCCAAAGCCGCGCTGAGTTCTGTTTCGCCAATGATCAGCGGCGGTGACAGGGTGAGAATGTTGCCCAGCGTGATCTTGAAGCTCAGGCCCCGCGCCAGCGCCCGGTACAGCACAGTCTCAGCGGCGGCATTAGCCGGTGTTTTCGCGTCCCGGACGCTGACCAATTCGACGCCCAGCAACAAACCGCGTCCGCGCACGTCGCCGATCAAGGGATGCCGTGCTTTCATCTCCTGCAAGCGATGCAGGGCGTACTCGCCTTGCCGCTGCGCATTTTCGACCAGGCCCTGGTCGGCAATGATGTCCAGCGTGGTCAAGGCGGCGCGGCAGGTCACCGGGTTCTTCTCGTGGGTGTAGTGGCCGAAAGCATAGGCAGCGGCCACATCCAGTTCAGCGCGGCACAACATTGCGGCAATAGGCAATACCCCGCCGCCCAGCGCCTTGCCCAGCACCAGAATGTCCGGGACAACGCCCTCGTGTTCGCAGGCGAATAGCCGCCCGGTTTTGCCCAGGCCGGTGGGAATCTCGTCGAAAATCAGCAAGGCACCGTGATCGTTGCAGGCTTCGCGCACCGCTTGCCAGAAACCGGGTGGCGGTACATAGGGCGCTGCCCGCATCGGTTCGGCGATCACGGCAGCGACATCGCCTTCTTTTTCCAGCACATAGCGCACCATATTGGCGCAGGCCATGCGGCACAGTTCCAGGCGCGGCTTGCCATCAGCGTCGGCGGGATAGCCGTAAGGACAGCGATAGCAAGCAAAGGGCGCGACATGCTCGGTGCCGACCAGCAGCGGCCCGATGGGGCCGGAACGGAACAGCGCCTCGCCGCCGATGCTGGCCGCGCCGAAGCCCGCGCCATGAAAAGCATCCCAGAATGACAGGGTTTTGAAGCGGCCGGTGGCGGCGCGGGCGATTTTAAGGGCGATTTCCACCGCGTCGGAACCGCCGGTGGCGAACAGCACTTTGTCCAGACCGGGCGGGCTGATCTCGACCAGACGGCGGGCCAGATCAACGGCAGGTTCACAAGTGAAACGGCGCGGCACAAAGGGCAGCTCATCAAGTTGCTGCTTAAGCGCCGCAATCAGGCGCGGATGACCGTAGCCGAGGTGATGAACGCTGTTACCGTGAAAATCCAGATAGCGCCGACCGGAGCTGTCCTCGATCCAGCAGCCGTCGGCGCGGTGAATCGCCGCCAGACAGGGCGTAGAAACCGACTGATGCAAAAAGTAGCGGGCGTCCTCGGCCAGTAATTGGCGACCAGCATCGTCCAGATGGTGCGCCTGCCACGCCGCCCGCTGCGAACTGGCATTGATCTCGCTTTCGCCGGGCGGCGGGGCAGTCAGCGCGGGTGGGCGGTTCACGGCCGCTCGCCACGTGCCAGCCGAACTTCAATCGCGTCGAGACAGCACGGCAGCGTGGCAATGGAATCAATGACATAATGCGCCCCGCTGGCCAACAGTCGGCTATAAGCCCGTTCCCGCCGTCGCTGCTGCTCCGCAAACGGCAGTGCTTCCCAGCCGGCCAGCGGCAAGCCAATCTCGTTACCGCTGATAGCAACGCCCACCGTCCACATCCCGGCATTCAGCCCTTCTTCGATGCCGGGCACGGTATCGTCCACCTTGACGCAAGCCTGCACCGTTTCCACCCCTAGCTCGATAGCGTTTTTGAGGCTCATGTACGGATAGGGCCGGCCACGCGGCACTTCGGTGGCACACACTGCGCTGTCCGGGATATAGCCCTGGTCGGCGGCGGCGTGCATCAGCGGCTCGGCCATCTCACGGCTGTAGCCGGTGTTGGCACCAATGCGGATGCCGCGTTCACGCAGGGCGGCCACCGTCTCGCGGCAGCCAGGAATCAGTTGTGCGCAGTCGCGGATCGCGGCGATTTGCAACGGCACGAAAGCCTCATATAACCGGTCTATATTGGCCTCGTCTGGTTCTGTGCCATAGCGTTCGTTCCAGCAGGCGGCGATAGTAGGCAACTGACAGAGCTGGCGGATGTGTTCGCGCTTTTCGGTGCCCATCGGCCCACGCACTTCGGCGACGCTGATCGCGATGCCCTGCTCAGCGAACAGTTGCACAAAGGCCATGGCTGGAGCCAGCGAGCCGAAATCCACCGTGGTGCCGGCCCAATCCAGAATCACCGCCTGAACCGGGCCGCGATAGCTGCGTTGATAATGAAAGTGCATCGAAAAAGTCCTCGGCAGCGAGTTTCAGAATTCCGGTTTGTACAAATCAGCGGGGCGAACCATCCGGGATGCCCATTTCATCCAGCACAGCGCGAATCGCGGTCAGCACCCCGCGCATCTGCTCCTCGAATAACTGGCCGATGCAGCCAATGCGGAAGCTATCTACTTCGGTCAGTTTGCCGGGATAAATGATGAAACCGCGTTGCTTGATCAGTCGGTAGAATAGGTTGAAGTCGAAATGGAGATGGCCGGGCGCGTGGAAGGTCACGATGATCGGCGATAACCAGCGGTCGGCCAGCAGGGTATGAAAGCCCATCGCCCGCATTCCCTCGACCAGCACTTCCTTATTGCGGGCGTAGCGGGCCAGCCGACCGGCCACGCCGCCTTCGGCTTCATGTTGTTCGAGAGCGCTGGCGAAAGCGGCCACGACATGGGTCGGCGGGGTAAACCGCCACTGGCCGCTGCGTTCCATAGCAGTCCATTGGTCGTACAAATCCAGACTCAGAGAATGAGAGTTGCCCTGGCACTGTTCCAGCGCGTCGCGGCGCAGCAGGGCAAAACCAAAACCGGGTACGCCTTCAAAGCATTTGTTGGCCGAAGCCACCAAGCCATCGAACGGCAGTTCGCGGGCGTCTATCGGCAACGCGCCAAAGGCGCTCATAGCATCTACCAACAGCCGTCGTCCTTGACGCTGGGTGATTTCAGCAATCGCTTCCAGCGGATTGAGAATCCCCGATGAAGTCTCGCAATGCACCACTGCGACATGGGTAATGCCGGGATCGGCGTCCAGCATCGCTTCCACTTGATCCGGCAGCGGCGGCAGGTAGTCGCCCATGTCCAGCGGCATAAAATTGCGGCCCAGATACTCCAGGATGCGAGCCATGCGCTGGCCGTAAGCGCCGTTCATCAATACCAGCGCCTTGCCGTCACGCGGCAGCAAGGTTGCCAGCGCCGCCTCCACCGCATAAGTGCCACTGCCCTGCAACGGGACGCAGACGTGGCTTGCTTCAGCATGGGCGACCGTCAGCAGGCGGCGACAGATCGCGGCGGTGAGTTGATTGAAATCACTGTCCCAGGAACCCCAGTCGCGCAACATGGCGGACTTGGTAGCCAGCGAGGTGGTCAATGGGCCAGGGGTCAGCAGGTAAGGTTCGCGGAGTTGGTGCATGGCGGGCAGGGGGCTTAATAGTGATCTTGAGCTTGAAGTCAGGATCATGCCCGCCATTGATGATGGTTTGATGAAAACAGCGGATTGCAGGCTGTCTTTCAGCCTGTGGGGTTGGCGAAATTATTCCACCCACCCGTTTTTGGCAGTTTTATTGTTGCTGAAACAAACCCTTGCCGGGCGTTATACCGGTTTACAGTCCAACGTGATTCAGCCAAGCCGCAAAGCATTGCCGCCCTTTTACTTCCGCGTTAGGGGCATGACGGGCGGTCGTAGCGCGCAGCATCGGTACACTCAGACCGGGGGTGGCAGCGATTTCGCCGGCATGGCCGATAAACCAGCGCTCCAGACCCCGTGCGGTGGTTTCAATGTGAAATTGCAGCGCCAGCGCACCCCGTCCCCACGCAAACGCCTGATGCGGATACAAGTCGCTGGAAGCCAGCAGGGTCGCGCCGGCGGGCAGGTCGAAGGTATCACCGTGCCAATGCAGTACCGACGTCGGGTCAGCGAATGCCGCCAATGGATGATGCCGGCCTGCTTCAGTCAGCGTCAGCGGTTTCCAGCCGATTTCCTTCTGCCCGCCTGGATAGACTCGTGCCCCTAACGCCTGGGCGATCATTTGGCAACCCAAACAAATGCCGAGGGTTGGTCGGCCAGCTTCCAGCCGCGTTCGCAACAACCGCAACTCATCATGGATAAACGGATACGCCGCATCCTCGTAGACGCCGATGGGTCCGCCCAATACCACCAGCAGATCATCCGCCAGTGGGTTCAGCACGGTCAGGTCGTCGTAACCTGCCTCAGCGTAGCGGATGGCGTAACCCCGCTCGGCCAGCACCGGAGCAAAACTGTCGAGGTCTTCAAATGCGACGTGACGGACAGCGAGAACGGTTTTCATCTGGATTTTCCGCGAGAGACTCCGCCCTTCAGGGCGGGGAGGGATAGCGGGTCGCCCGCAAGGGCGACTTCTTTGGGGTTAAGTTGTTGCGAATAGCCATAACCATCCGCACGTTGAGTGACTTTGCAGTAGCGATGGCTAATTCCTTGAATCAGGCCAGTTGCGGTCTGAATGTTGAAGCTGCCTGAAGCGCGAACGGCCACACGCCCCCTATAGGAACCGATTTTCTTGCCTGTTGGGACTTCGGCTTTAACCATGTCTCCGGTCTGAAAACCTTTAATCCGCTTTTGCCGAGTCAGATAGCCGCGTGGGAATCCAAACGCATTCAATCGAGTCCGCTGATAACTGCCGCGTCCCGTAGCCTTAATCGCTAACGCGGGTTTATCCCAATGGTGGATGGCCTCCATAATTCCCACACAGGCCGCGTCCAGCGCATGATCTTTGGGAATCCCTAACGTAGATCGATTGAATTTCGTGCGTCCTCCTGAACCAGTGAGGATGGGTAATCCAGTAGCCTTGAGCGCATTGAATAGCGCCCATCTCGTCGAATTGACCGCCGACGCATCCTTTAATGGACGTTTGACTTGTGCCTTAATTTTCGCCAATCGCTTTGGGGCTTTCGCCAAAAATATCTCAATCGCTTGTGCGCCCTTTTTCTGATTGCAGGGTTGACACGCCAGAGTTAAGTTGGAAACGCGGTGACTTCCGCCATTGGCTTTCGGCTGGATATGCTCCACCTGCAACGGAATATTCTTGGTGCCGCAATAGGCGCACTCCCTATTCCATTTCTCTAGTAGATACTCTTTGGTTTCAAAGCCATGTAGAGTGCCTTGCTGATATTCAACCCCGCTAATTTCGGGATTCTCCATTTGTTGGAGATCAAATCGCACCAATTCCTGAGCAATACCCGTAATAGGCGCGAGCCGTTGAAAGCGTTGAACCCACGCGCTAACGGTATCCACCCGATGCTGTAGACTCGGCGCAAGCCATCCTTTCGGCTTGGTGCGATTTAAGAAACGGGGCGCACGATACCGAAGGTTTCCACGTCGCCGTCGCCGCATTTGCCGCCGCGCTGTTAATGACTCGCTAATCTGTTTACCGCGATGTTGAAGCTCAAACAGGGTTAAGACGTAGACGGTGGTCTTAATTTCGCCCGTTTCTTCGTCTATCGTTTCCGATTCGCGCACCACGGCTATCCCGGTCGCTTTGCTGCCCGGATCAAGTTTAAGGGTGACGGGTTGTAAAACACTGTCGTTGACCGTTCTATCCACCAGTCGAATTGAAAACGGCATCAGCCGATGGACGCGGGCGCGACCTTTCTCTAACAGCTTCCTCGCCCGTTTCTCGCTACACGGCATGAGCGGCTTTTTGTGTCGATCCAAAACAAAAACGGCCACATTTCTTCTCCAAAATTCAAATGTGCTTACGCACCTGGTGACAGAACATTGCTGTTCGCTCCCCTCGCCCATGTTGCAACGCAGCTTTGGCTTTCCGCCATGCAGCAGACCGTTTCGTGCTTACCCTGTCGTTTGTCTGCATCTGCCGCTTCGAGAGGCCGGAGTTGAGGAAGCGCCCCGGCGTCGGTCGGGTACTTCGTTGCAACGGAGCCGGTTGGTTACGGCTTGGGCTGGTCAACCCAGACTTGCAGTTTTAGCCACCACAAGCCTCACCCTTTAGGGCGGGGTAGTTGACCAGTGGATTTATTCCTGGGATCGTCAGAAGGTCAACCGGCAGCCCGTTGGGTTTTTCGGGAGGATGCCTAGCACTGTAAAATTTCCTGACACGCTATCCACGGGTAAAGAACGGGTTGCAAAGGATTTTTGCCGTATTTTAGTGCATAAATAAAGAAAATATAGAAGGTTAAGTTTTTGGCGATGGCATCCATCCAAAAATATCGCATCGTGGCACCGTCCGCCCCCAAGCACTGTAAAATTTCCTGACACCACGGTAGACAGCGGGTTGCGGGAGCTTGCGCTTCCAGTTTCGTCGCATAAAGGATTAAATAATACAAAAACTGTGTGCTTTCATGCCAACACTAAGCCGACACTAAACCCGATAAAATGCGTCTAAATGATGACATTTAAGCCGCGCTCATCAGATTTGTCAGAAAATTTTACACTGACCTCCCATTTTTTTCGGGCCAAAAAATCGTAACTAATTGATATATATATATATATGATTGGCATAACGTTTGCTCACTCTCGACGCAGCACAATTTCGTGCGAACCATCAAGAAAGAATTGGGAGTAGATGCAAATGAACGTGAACAATGGCATGGCGTCCAAAAATATGATGCAGGCAATCAAAGTAGGGCTGGCGGGTGTAGCGATGCTGATTGCATCGGCGGCTCAAGCCTCCTCCATCGCCTATACATCCCCGGATTTCAAGAATATTTACACTTCACCGACTGGATCGGGGTGGTGCACGAGCTGCAGTGGCTTGTACGAGGTCTCGGATGAATTTACCCTCGCTTCGGCCGCTACCTTGACGGGGGTCGATTTCGGCATCCGGGATTGGTATGGTTCTAATCACAACATCGAAGTGAATGTCTGGGACACCAGCCTTACAACCAATCTTTTCTCCCAGACTTCCCTCTTCGGCAGTTACTCGACGGTCAATACTGGACAGGGTGTCGACATTATTTCCCTGGCACTTTCTGGCCCGACGCTTGCCGCCGGAAGCTATCGGATGAGTTGGTATGACCCTGTCAATATGGCGCTCGCGGACTATACCGGGTCGAGCACAACACTACAGCAGAGCACCCCTAGGATTAGTGGCACTGCTTCTACATTTTCTAGAAATCAGGGTGCGGCATTCCAGATCTATGCCGCCGATACAGTTTCTTCAGTCCCCGAACCCGGCTCGCTCGCCCTGCTCGGCTTGGGCATGACCGGCTTGGCCTTCATCCGGCGGCGGAAAGCGGCTCGCTAAGCAACGCGCACCCCAGAACGCAGAAAGCCCGCACGATGCGGGCTTTTTTGTTTTGGCTCGCTCACTCCAAACCAGTCAGCGTTCCAGCCTACCTCGAACCCTCTAGCCGCATGGCTTCCGGGGGTTCAGCTCGCGATACCCAAGAACACCGCCAGACACCGCCCGATCTCCAGCATCACCTCATCGCTGGCCACGCCGAGTGGCTCGCCCAGCTTGTCTCGCTTCACGGTCATAGCCTTGTCCACCATGATTTGCGAGGGCTGTTTTAAGCGGTTGGCTTCATCGGGCTGCACCGTGATCCGAAACAGCGGCGCATCGATCAACAGGCTCGACACCAACAAAACCGTCACGGTCGCATGGGCGTCAAACTTATCGGCCTGGATCACCAAAGCGGGACGTGGCTTGCCAAAATCGCCTTGCAGCGCAACGGTCACGAAATCGCCTCGCCTCATGGCGTCCAGCTGTCCACATCCGTCAAAATCTCCTCCATCGCGGCCAGCAATTCCGTATCCGCCAAATCGGATTGAGCGGCTCGCTGGGATTGGCGGCGGCATTCCTCATCAAAACCGGGTCGGCGGGTGTCCGGCACCCAAATTTGCACCGGGCGCAACCCGGCCCGGCGCAGCGCGTCACGGCGCTTTTGAACTCGTTCCATAACAAGACCTCTTTTAAGATTCACCTTGCGCAATAGCGCCTTATCAGTGCGTTGCCAGTCCAGATATTCATTCCAAGCCGCTTCGTGGAATTTAATCTTCATCCGGCAACAACTCCCGCTCTACGATATTGCGCCCGTGTTTTATATCCTCAATTCGGCGTAACAGAATGCTGCCGTTCGGCTCCCGCAACAGAAAGGTAGTTTCATCCTCTGGCGCATAGCGCAACAGAGCCTCATATTCAGCGATAGGCAGAATAACGGATACCCGCTCACCCGCTGGATTGACGATGTACTGCATGCTCATCGTTGTCGCTCCTGTAAATATTTCCAGTTTAATCCAGCCCAATTAGCGTCGCCATGCGTCCGGTTCGATGCTCCCGGCGATAGGAAAAAAACCGCGCCGGATCGTTGAAAGTGCAAAATTCCCCGCCATACACCGCTGCAACGCCTAACCTGCGCAATTGCCGCCGCGCCAACTCATAAATATCCGCCAGCCAACGCCCGGCAGGCGACGGGCGAAAACAAGCGGCGTTACCGGCATCCAGCGCCAGAAAGGCGACGCGCACTTCATCCCCGACTTCAAACGCCTCCGGGCCAATCGCCGGTCCCAGCCAAGCCAACAATTCTGTCGGCGGAACCTGCATCGCTGCCACGGTCGCGGCAATAACTCCGCCCGCCAAGCCGCGCCAGCCGGCATGAGCGGCAGCCACCACCGTTCCGGCGCGATCACACAGCAGCACCGGCAGACAATCGGCGGTCATCACCACACAGGCCCGACCCGATGCGCGAGTCCAAGCGGCGTCAGCGGCGACTGGTGCAGCCACCGTCTCGGCAGCCACCGCCACGCTGCCGTGAACCTGCTCCAGCCAGGCCGGATCGGCGGATAAACCGACCGCTGCCGCCAGTCGCCGCCGATTCTCAGCGACATGGATCGGATCATCGCTGACATGTCCGGCCAAATTGAGGTTGTCATAAGGCGGCGGACTCACTCCGCCCCGCCGGGTGGTACTTACCGCCCGCACTCGCGCCGGAGCCGGCCAGTTGGGGAAAATCAGATGATCGGTTAAAAGTTCAGCCATCCCGGCGATCCGCATCTTCGGCTAATACCGCCAATAATTCCGCCAGATCGGCGGGCAGTTCCGCGTGCCATTCCAGGCGTTCACCGCTCACCGGATGAGTCAGAGCCAACCGTTCCGCGTGCAGCGCCTGGCGGCGAAAGCCCTGAATGGTTTCGATGCAGCGCGGCGTTGCGCCCGGCGGCAACCGTGGACGCCCGCCGTAGACCGGATCGCCCAGCAGCGGCAAGCGGATATGCGCCATGTGCACCCGGATTTGATGCGTGCGGCCGGTTTCCAGCTTGACCCGCAGCAGGGTATGGGTGCAAAAGCGGCGCAACACCCGGTAATGAGTCAGCGCCGGTTTACCGCCCGCAGTCACCGCCATCCGTTGCCGATCCACCGGATGGCGACCCACCGGGGCATTTACCGTGCCGCCCGCTACCAGCATCCCGTTGACCACCGCCAGATATTCCCGCTCGATGCGCCGCGCCTGCAACTGCTCAACCAGCACGGTATGCGCTCGCAGACTGCGCGCCACCACCAGCAACCCGCTGGTGTCCTTGTCCAGCCGATGCACCAGCCCGGCGCGGGGCAACGTCGCCAGTTTCGGGAAGTGATGCAGCAGCGCATTCACCAATGTGCCGTCGCGGTTGCCAGCGGCGGGATGCGCCACCAGTCCGACCGGTTTGTTAATCACCAGCAGATCAGCATCCTGATAACAGAGATCCAGCGGAAGATTCTGGGCCACGGCGGTCGTCTCCGCTTCCCGCCCCCATTCCCCGCTGACCATCTCACCGCCAACCACCGGATCGCGGGGGCGGCGGATGCCACCATCCACCCGCAGTTGACCCGCTTTGAGCCACTGTTGCAGGCGGTTGCGGGAATAGTCGGGCAACAATGCCGCCAGCGCCTGATCAAGCCGCATTCCGGCGCAGGTTGCGGGAATTTGGCAATCAATCCGTTCGGTTGAAGGCATGATGGTTTTTGATGGTTCGGGCGTTATACTGGTTTTCATAACTCATTTTACCCCCTGATAAGCACCGTTCCATGCCGTTATCCATGAACCGCACCTTAAAACTGTTCCTCGCCGGCCCGCTGGCTGCTGCGCTGCTGGCCGGCTGTTCCCTGCTCCCGGAAAAGATTGACGAAACCAAGGGTTGGTCGGTCCAGCGCTTGTACAGCGAAGCCAAGGACTCCATGAACGATGGCAACTACCAGACGGCTCTCGGCTATCTCGACAAGATTCAGGCTCGCTACCCGTTTGGCCGTTATGCCCAGCAGGCCCAGCTCGACACCATCTATGTACAATTTAAGGATGGTGAGCCGGACGCGGCCATTGCCGCTGCTGACCGCTTCATCAAAGCCAACCCGCGTCATCCTTATGTGGATTACGCCTATTACATGAAGGGGATGGCGAACTTCGAGCGCAGCAACACCCTGATCGAGCGGCTGGTACCCAGTGACCGCGCTAAAACCGATACCGCGACCGCTCGGCAGGCCTATAACGATTTCACTGAACTGGCGCGGAAATTCCCCAATAGCCCTTACGCCGAAGACGCCCGCCAGCGGCTCCTGTTCCTGCACAACAGTCTCGCCGCTTACGAGGTGAACGTCGCCAACTACTATCTACAGCGGGGCGCTTACGTCGCGGCGGCCGACCGCGCCGCGCATGTGCTGGCGAATTATGCGCGCACCCCGGCCACCGAGAATGCGCTGGGCATCTTGACCCAAGCCTATATCAAAATGGGTATGCCAAAGCTGGCTGCCGACAGCCTGCGAGTATTGGAGCGCAACTATCCGCAATCACCGGAACTGCCGAAGCTGAATGCGCTGATCAATAGCGCCGGCTGAATGACAACCGGATTGGATCAATTTCTGCCATTGGATTCATCGCCGCGAGGGCCAGGTCATGTGGGATTTTTTTGAAACCGTCCGTCACCGTCATTCCATCCGTAAATACCAGCCGGATATGCTGGTCGAACTCGAAAAGCTGCACGCCATTCTGGAAATGGCGTGCGCCGCGCCGTCAGCGGGTGATTTGCAGTCCTACCGGGTGATTGTGGTGCGCGATCCGATTGAACGTCAGTCCTTGGTCCATGTCGCCCACGAGCAGACATTTATTGCCGAAGCACCGATTTGCCTGGTGTTCTGCGCTGATCCAGCCCGCTCGGAAACCGCCTTCGGCGAGCGCGGGGCCACGCTGTACGCCTTACAGGACGCCACTATTGCTGCCGCCTATGCCCAACTAGCTATCGTCGCCGCCGGCATGGGTTCGACCTGGGTCGGTTATTTTGAAGAGGATCAGGTACGCAAGGTATTAGGTCTGGAACCGGGGCTGATCCCAATTGCCATGATCAGCGTGGGCTATCCAGCGGAACTGCCGGAACCCAGTTCGCGCCGCCGACTGCATGAAGTCGTCGTATGGCGATGAGCATGGCGGGCGTTCACCGCGTCCCTGAATAAGGCATGGCTGGAAGCGCGAGCTGCGCCAAGCGGCGTTTGATGCGTTGCATTGAACCATGCTGTCAGAAAATTTCCTCCTGTAAATTTTCCTGTGATCGGAATTGTGGGGCAGGCAGGTAAAATGAACATCACCTATTGAGAGCAATGGGTTGGATTCAGTCAACGCCCTAACCTGACGCTACCAACCCTCGCCATCACCGGAAAATTTACAGGAGGCCAGTCAGCGCAAACGGCGCAGTGCATATCCTCCCGCGCCCAGAAACAGCAGGGTTGGCAATCCCGCTCCGACCAGCGGCGGCAGACCGTACAGCAGCACCACATTGCCGAGCAGATAGTTGAACAGGAAAAACAGCAGTCCCAGCAACAATCCGATCACTATGCGCTGGCCGGCGCCAGACGAGCGGCTAGGGCCAAACACGAACGGCATGGCAACCACCAGCATCGCCATATACGCCAGCGGCGCCAGCAGCTTGCGCCAGAGCGCCAAGCGGTAATTTTGCGCGTCCAGCCCGTTGCCTTCCAGATAAGTCACATAAATCCTCAGATCACGGATCGACAGTTCGTCGGGATTAGCCGCCAGTACATCCAGAATTTGCGGGCTGATGGCCGAGACGACTGATAATTGAGCCAGGTGTTCGGTCTGAACCTCATCGCCGTTCAGACTGCTGCGATTGACCTCCTCCAGCAGCCAGTGTCCTTCGACGTAACGCGCCCCCTGTGCTGCGGTGAGGGTTTCAAGCTGGGCACTGCCGGGATTGATTTTGAAGATGTGAATATCTACCAGGCGAACCCCCGGTAGCACCGCCCGGACATGGATAAAATAATCGCCGTCCCGCGCCCAGAATCCACGCCCCCCACGAATCGCCAGATTCTCGGTCTTGGCCACGGCCCGCTGTTCACGGGCGGCTTGTTCCAACGGCGGAGCGACGAACTCGCCGATGGCCAAAACGACCAGACTCAGCAACAAGCCCGCTTGCAAAGCGGAACCGGTCAGTCGCATCAAGGACAGACCCGCAGCGCGCATCGCGATCAATTCGCTGCCGCTGGCCAGCGCACCCATACCGAGCAAGCCACCTACCAGCAGCGCCATGGGAAACATCTCATACAAGCGCTGCGGCTGGATCAGCAGCAAATAGCGCATGACCGCCACGAAGTCATAGTGACCCTTGCCGACGTCTTCCAGTTCTACCAGCAGACTCAGGAACAATTCCAGCAGCAGCAACACCAGCAGGGCAACTGCCGTTGCGGTAGCAACAGTGCGAAAGAGGTAGCGATCCAGAATTTTCATGCGGTGCGAATCCGAGCGACGGCGCGCTGGAAGAGCCACCGGAGACTGCGAACATCGAAGGAGTCGTGCAGCAACAGGCCCAGGCTGAATAACAGGAACAGCCCATGAACCCACCACAGGCCGAGCGTCGCACCGACCACGCCATGACTCAACCAGGACTCGCCTACCCCCACCAGATTGAAATTAACTGCGTAGATCAGGACAGCCGCAACCGTCCGACCGTAACGACCCTCGCGTGGTTGGGCACGGGCCAGCAACGGTGCCCACAGCGCGATCACCAGAATCTGAATCGGATTATTGATCCGCATCTGTAATTCAGCGATGTGGCTCGGATCGCTCGAATTCAGCAGTTGGCGGGTAGGCAGCGTTTCCCGGTGCCGCCAAGTTTGAGCTGGCGGCGCGGCGTCGACTCGCACCGTAGCCCGTTCAAAGCGGAGCATGTCGTAATCGCCTTGGCCGGGTGTGCCCCGGTAACGATAACCGTGATCCAGCACAATGTTGCGGACACCCTCCTCGCTGGTTTCCTGTCGACCCTGGGCGCCGGTGGTAATGCTGAGGGAACCGTCCGGCTCGCGACTCTGGATAAAGACGCTACGCAATTCACGCTCATCCAAGGTGCCGATGTAGACCACATGCCGCCCATTTAGCACTTCCCGGAACGTACCCGGTACGAACATCGACACTTCTGCCTCCTTGCGCGCCTTGGCCAGCACGTCGAACTGCAACTCCATGATCACTGGGATCACCACAAACGACAGCCCGGCGGTTAGTAAAGAGAGCAGGGTCGCCAGCAGGAACACTGCCCGATACATCGACAGGGGACCATAGCCACAGGCCGCCAGCACGATCATTTCGTGATCACGGTACAGACGCCCCAAGGTCAGCATGATGCTTAACAAGAATGCCAGCGGAATCAACACCACCAAGAGGTAAACCGTCTGCAAACCCAGCAGCAGAAAAATGGCATCGCGGGCCAGCAGGCCGCTGGCTACCTTGCTGAGGTAACTCGCGAGGCGATGGCTGAGTACGATGGCCAGTAGCACCAATAGTGTTGCCAGCACCGTCAGGCCGATCTCGCGGACTAGATAACGATCAATGATAGAAGGCATGCCCGATGACGCTCCTCGGCGCAAACTGTGAGGTGATGCGATTTCCGGCTACACTCATCGGAATTTCCTGGTTCCCCAGCATCAGCATGGGAACCAGGAACACCTCATTGAAACCGGGAGTAGCCCACTGATGGAATTCGTGGTCAAGAGCGGCAATCCAGAAAAACAGCGCACCGCCTGCTTGGTGCTGGGCGTTTACGAATCTCGGCGGCTGGCGCCGGCCACCGAGCAGTTCGATGCGGTCTACAACAGCGCGCTCAGCAATTTACTGCGCCGGGGCGACCTGGACGGCAAGATCGGTCAATCGTTGCTGCTCTTTAACCTGGCCGACACCCTCTGCGAGCGGGTATTGCTGATCGGCTGCGGCAAGGAACGCGACCTCGATGATCGCCGCTTCCGTCAGATTGCAAGTCATGCCGCGACCGCTCTGAATGAGACGGGCGCCACCGAAGCGGTGGTCTATCTCACCGATCTCGCAGTCAGGGGCCGCGAAACCGACTGGAAGATCCGCCAGATCGTCGAAGCGGTCGAGACCGCGCGGTATCGTTGCGACGCACTCAAGAGCAAGAAGGATACGCCGCGCCGACTATTGCGCAAAATTATACTCAGCGTACCCCGGCGACGGGAACTACCGGAGGGTGAACAGGCGGTGCGCGAGGGGATCGCTATCGCCGCCGGAGTCAAGCTGACCAAGGATCTGGGCAACCTGCCGCCCAACCTGTGTACACCGACCTATCTGGCTGAACAGGCTCAGGCGCTGGCCGGGGAATTTCCGACGTTGCGGGTCGAGGTGCTGGAAGAGGCGGATATGGAGCGTCTGGGGATGGGGGCGTTGCTGGCGGTGAGCCGGGGTAGCGCTCAACCGGGCAAGCTAATCCGGCTGGACTATCGCCATGGGTTAGCCACGCGGAAACCCTATGTACTGGTCGGCAAAGGGGTGACCTTCGACACCGGCGGGATTTCGCTCAAGCCCGGTGAGGGCATGGATGAGATGAAATACGACATGTGCGGGGCGGCCAGTGTGTTGGGGACATTGCGGGCCTGCGCGGAGCTGCAACTGCCGCTGAATGTGATCGGGCTGATTCCGGCGGTGGAAAATATGCCGGGCGGACGCGCCAGCCGGCCCGGCGACATCGTGACCAGCCTGTCCGGCCAAACCATTGAAATTCTCAACACCGACGCCGAGGGCCGGCTAATCCTGTGCGATACCCTGACTTATGCCGAGCGTGACGAACCGGCAGCGGTGGTGGACATTGCCACCTTGACCGGAGCCTGCATCATTGCACTGGGCCGGCATCCGCACGGCCTGTTCAGCAACCATCCGCCACTGGCGCACGCGCTACAAACCGCTGGAAACGCCGCCTGTGACCGGGTGTGGGAACTGCCGCTATGGGAGGACTATCAGGAGCAGTTGGATAGCAATTTCGCCGATATGGCCAACATTGGCGGCAAGGAAGGCGGTGCGATCACCGCCGCCTGTTTCCTGTCGCGCTTCGCCAAGAAATTTCACTGGGCACATCTGGATATTGCCGGCACCGCCTGGAAAACCGGCAAGGCGAAGGGCGCTACTGGGCGGCCAGTACCGTTGTTGACCCAGTATCTGCTGGATCGGGTGGCCGAGACCGAGCGGGAGGATGGGCGTGCCGCGCATTGATTTCTATGTGCTGCCCGACCATCAGGAGAAAGGTCGGTCTTTGTTGGCCTGCCGGCTGGCCGACAAGGCGTATAGCCTCGGCCATACGGTGTATCTGTTTGCATCGTCCGGCGCACGGGTGGAGCTGCTGGACGATCTGCTGTGGACCTTTCGCCAGGACAGTTTCGTGCCGCATGAGCGTTATCCGCTGACAGGATCAGAGGGTTCGCCGGTGCTAATCGGTACTGCCCCGCCGGCGGAAGTAGCCGCACGAGTGCTGATCAACTGCACCGATACCTTGCCCGAAGGCTTTGAGCGCTTCGAGCGGGTAGTGGAACTGGTGGATCAGCATCCCGAGGTGCTGGCGCAGTCGCGTGAGCGGTTCAAACAGTATCGGGAGCGGGGGTTTACGCCGGAGACGCATAGGTTATCAGGGTGAATTCGTGTCCATCGGTAAAGCGGATTAGGCGCTTATGGGTGAGCCATCAATCCTGTTTTACCGATAATCCAGACAATCAACGGCCAAAACGGATTCACCAAGCATTCCGAAACGCTGCCGCTGTGGAATGAGTGCAATCGTGCGCTCGTTGCGCATCACTCCACCTGCGCAACGGGTTCAAGCATGGACTGATCGGTGAGCAAAAAGTCGATGACCTTCTCCAAATTCTTCCTCCTGTAAATTTTCCTGTGATCGGAACTGTGCGGCAGGCAGGTAAAATGAATATCACTTATTTGGATCAATAGGTTAGATGCAGTCAACGCCTTAGCCTGACGCTGCTAACCCTCGCCATCACAGGAAAATTTACAGGACCGGTTTGTTTCAAATCTACATCCGCCAGGTTCAACATCTTACGAATCTCCTCGCGACTCAGTTTCGGAAGCCGGTACACCAAACAAGGTTTCCACTAAATCCACCAGATCTGCCCATGCCACCGTTCCTCGCTGGTCAGGCGTCGCCGGTTGCACCTGCGCCTGTGCTTGCGTCACCGCCTGCGCCGGTTCGCCGATCAGCAGTTGCAGCCACTGTAACCCCAAACTGGACGAAACCGGTTGGCGAAAGTCCATCCAGACGAAATGCGGTTTGCTTAATTTCCTCCGAACGAAATCGATAACCCGCTATGTCCGGCGTCGGCCACCCCGCCAGTTCAAACACCAGTTCCGGCAAGCGCTGGAATAGCCGGTAAAACACGCCGTCCGTTTTCAGCTTGAATATCCTCTGTCATTAGCCGATGAGCGCCTTTAACCGTCGCAGTTCGGCCAGCGCCTGTTGTAGCGTCAGCGCATCAAGGTTGAGTTCCGCCAGCGCGGCAACTGCCGGATGCGTGGTTTCCCCGAACAGCGATAATTGCGGCGTGGCCGGCCCCGACCGCGCTGGCAATTCCCGCCGCAACATCTGCCGCTCCAGTAAGCGCAACCGCTGGCGAGCCTGTTGAATCACCACCGGCGGTACTCCGGCCAGCGCCGCCACCTGCAAGCCATAACTGCGATCCGCCGGCCCGTCCTGCACCCGGTGCATGAAAACAATGGAGTCGCCGTGTTCCACCGCATCAAAATGAACGTTGGCGATGCCGGGCTGCTCGTCCGGTAGTCGGGTCAGCTCGAAGTAATGAGTGGCGAATAGAGTGAAAGCGCGCGCCTCGCCGGCTAGATGCGCTGCGCAGGCCCAAGCCAGCGCCAAGCCGTCAAAAGTGCTGGTGCCGCGCCCGATTTCGTCAATCAGTACCAGACTGTACGGGGTGGCGTTGTGCAGGATATTGGCGGCTTCGCTCATCTCTACCATGAAGGTCGAACGGCCAGACGCCAGATCATCGGACGCGCCGATGCGGGTAAAAATGCGATCAATCGGGCCGATGATGGCCCGTTCGGCTGGGACGAAACTGCCCAAGTGAGCTAGCAGCACGATCAGCGCAGTCTGGCGCATGAAGGTGCTTTTGCCACCCAGATTTGGGCCGGTGACGATCAGCATCCGCCGCTGTTCCGGTTCGAGGTGAAGATCATTGGGCACGAACGGTTCATCCAACACCTGTTCCACCACCGGATGGCGGCCCGCTGTGATCACAATGCCCGGTGTATTTATCAGTTCCGGCGGATTCCAGCGCAAAGCGGCGGCGCGCTCAGCCAGATTGCTTAATACATCCAGTTCCGCCAGCACGGCGGCGCTGGCCTGAAGCGCGGGCAGGCGGGCGATTAACTGGTCAAGCAACCCGTCGTACAGCCGTTTTTCCCGCGCCAATGCCTGTTCCTGAGCGCGCAGCGCCTTATGCTCGAATTCCTGCAATTCCGGGATGATGTAGCGTTCCGCGCCTTTGAGGGTCTGGCGACGGAGATAATCGGCAGGCGCGGCTTGCGATTGGGCGCGGCTGATTTCGATGTAATAGCCATGCACCCGGTTGAAACCCACTTTGAGATTGGCGATGCCGGTGCGCTGGCGTTCCCGCGTTTCCAGTTCTACCAGATATTGATCAGCGTGTTCGCTCAGATTCCGTAATTCGTCCAGCTCTACATCGTAGCCAGCGGCGATCACCCCGCCATCGCGCAAAGTCTGCGGCGGGTTGGCAATGATCGCCCGATTGAGCAAATCGCAAACTTCGGGATGGGTTGCGGCGCGGCGAGCGAGGTCTTGCAGCAGCAGGGCGTCCAGCACGCTTAGAAACTGTTGGATGCCGGGTAATCGGGCCAGCGCATCGGCCAGGGCGATCAAATCACGCGGGCGGGCCGATTTCAGCGCCACCCGCGCCAGAATCCGTTCCACGTCGCCAGTCCCGCGCAACAGCCCGCGCAGATAGTCATAGCCGCCGTTGTCCAGCAATTGCCGCAGGCTGTCCTGACGCTGGCCGAGGATGACACGGTCGCGCAAAGGCCGATGAGTCCAGCGCCGCAGCAATCGCCCACCCATCGGGGTTACGCAGCGGTCGAGAATGCCGATCAGAGTATGTTCATGTCGCCCGCTCAGGCTGTGTTCCAATTCCAGATTGCGCCGGCTGGCGGCGTCCAGGATCACGCTGTCATCGTGGCGCTCGACCCGGATGTGGGTCAGATGCGGCAGGGCGCTGCGCTGAGTGTCCTTGACGTATTGCAGTAGGCACCCAGCGGCGGCAACCGCTACCGGCTGATCAGCGCAACCGAAGCCGTCCAGATTGCGCACCGCAAATTGAGTACCCAGGGCGCGTTTGGCGCTGTCGGGGTCGAAATGCCACGGTGCTTGCCGACGCAGACCGGGATGCTGCCGCCAGGAACCGGGCGGGTTGAACTCTTCGCTGATCAGCAGTTCCGCCGGTTTCAACCGTTCCAGTTCGTTGAGCAGCGCCGCTTCGCCCTGCACCTGCATGACGGTGAACCGGCCACCGCTCAAATCCAGAAAGGCCAGCCCGTAGCTATTTTTGACGTGGTGCAGCGCGACCAGCAGGTTATCGCGGCGTTCGTCCAGCAGCGCCTCGTCGGTCAGAGTGCCGGGGGTGACGATGCGCACCACTTGCCGCTCTACCGGCCCCTTGCTGGTCGCCGGATCGCCCAGTTGCTCGCAGATCGCCACCGACAGACCGAGTTTCACCAATTTGGCGAGGTAATTTTCGAGGGCGTGGAACGGAACACCCGCCATAGGAATGGGAGCGCCCGCTGATTGGCCGCGTGTGGTCAGGGTGATATTGAGCAGTTCGGCGGCGTGGCAGGCGTCGTCGTAGAACATTTCGTAGAAATCGCCCATCCGGTAGAACAGTAGAATATCGGGATGCTCGGCCTTGAGCCGCAGATATTGCTGCATCATCGGGGTGTGCTGAGACAGATCGGGGACGGGTTCGGTAGGTGCTTGTTTTTTCATGGCAATCATCGGATGGGGCGCAGCGGGTCGCCAAGCGCCATGATTTTTGGTTCTTCGACACTTTCTGTGGAGTGGATCCATCAGAGCAGGTTGCAGCTCGCTGAGCAGGCTGAATGCCAAACTTATATTTTTTAAAATCAATTAGTTATTTATAAGCTGCCAATTATAATTCTCATTTTTGAGACAGTACACCCTGGTTTCCACAA
Source organism: Candidatus Contendobacter odensis Run_B_J11 (assembly GCF_000531125.1). Taxonomy (GTDB): domain Bacteria; phylum Pseudomonadota; class Gammaproteobacteria; order Competibacterales; family Competibacteraceae; genus Contendibacter; species Contendibacter odensensis. Next base: position 19,712 of record NZ_CBTK010000014.1, read on the forward strand.
GAACCCTCGAAGAACCAAAAAATTCAAGCGCAAACCGATCCCGATCATTAGATCTTTAGAGAACTCGCCCGCAGCGCCGTTTCCTAGTTCACGCACGGTTTACGGGGGTTCGAAAGGCGACCGCAGATGGATCTCCCCTTACCTCCCTTCTACCGAATCTGCCCCGTGATGAGGAACTGATAGGTGGTGAGATTTGGACGGTGACCACTTGGCCGACTGGAGTTGCGGTTAATTCTTCTCCGGTTCCGGCTTCGGATCATGCTCCTTGCCATTTTCGGCGAGCGATTGGGAGCAGTCGGCGCGGGTACAGTGACCGTATAAAATCAAGCGATGGTCCGTCAGTTCAAAACCAATCTGCCGGGCGACTTCCTGTTGCCGAAATTCGATAGCCTCATCGCAAAACTCCTCAATCCGCCCGCAGTCCACACACAGGATATGGTCATGGTGTTCACCCTGATTGATCTCAAAAACCGACTGACCGCTCTCGAAATGATGGCGCTTGACCAGCCCGGATGCTTCGAACTGGGTCAACACCCGGTACACGGTGGCCAGCCCGATATCTTCCCCGGATTCGATCAGTGCCCGATAAATCTCCTCAGCGCTGAAATGCGCACCGCGCTGGTGTTGCAGCATGTCGAGAATTTTCATGCGTGGCAACGTGACCTTCAGGCCGGCCTGCTTGATCTCTTTTGATCCCACGCGGAACTCTCTCCAGGATTGCAGCTTACCCATGGGTTGCCGTTGTACGTTATGATTTCACTCAGCTCAAGCAACCCGGACCTTGCCTTCCATGCCTTCCATGCTCCCACGCGCCGCCGGCGTCCTGCTGCTGATCGTCCTGACCACCGGCTGCGAATCGCTTTTGCCCAGCTTCTACTCGATTCCGGTCCGTCAGGGCAATTACCTTGACCAGGCGATGGTCAGTCAATTGCGCCCCGGCATGACCCGGCAACAGGTACAGCGGATCATGGGTACGCCGCTGGTCGCTGATCCGTTTCACCAGAACCGCTGGGATTATTACTACCAATACGGGAAGGGTGGCAAAATTACCGAGCAACGCCACATTACCCTGTTTTTCAGCGGCGACACCTTGGACCGGATTGAGGGAACGGTGGATTAGCCGTCGTTCGGCTCCAGATCGCCGCCGCCCTTGCGCATCTGCTTACCCTCGGCGGCGCGTTTCTTGCGCACCGCTTTGGGATCCGCCAGCAGAGGCCGGTAAATTTCCACCCGGTCGCCCGCCCGTACTGTGGCCGACAGCTTGCTCAATTTTCCGAACACCCCGACCTTGGCCGTCTTGAGGTCAAGGTTCGGGAACCGCTCCTGGATGCGCGACTGGAGGATGACCTGTTCCATGGTGGCGCCCGTTTCTACTTCGACCGGGATGATGACTTGTTCATCGGGCCGGGCATACGCCACCTCAACCCGGATCAGGGCGGGATTATCGCTTGCCATACAGATCCACCGCCCGTTTGCAGAAAGCGTCCACCAGTGAGTTGGCGATCTGCTTGAACACCGGCTCGACCGCCATCCGCAGCAATTGATTGGAGAACTCAAATTCCATGTCCAGCGAGACCTTGGACGCATCGGCTCGCAGTGGCTCGAAGCGCCAGTAGCCTTCCAGGCGTTTGAACGGGCCTTCCAGCAATCGAAGGTCAATCATTTTGTGCTTTTGCATCCGGTTGCTGGTGGTAAAAGTTTTATGCACCCCACCCTTGGCCAGCTCGATAGTCGCCCGCAACTCATCTTCAGTGCGGTTGCAGGTGTAAGCTGAGCGACACCAGGGCAAAAATTGCGGATAGGCTTCGATGTCGTTGACCAGAGCATACATGTCGGCCGCAGAATACAGGACCAGGGCGCTTTTTTTTATGGTCGCCACGACTTGAGCTCCGTTGCGGCATGATGGGAAATTTCGTTATTGGACTATCGCCGCGCAAGTTTGGTTGAATCCGCGTTTATCCTCAAGCAGCGCACGCTGGGTCACACCCGCCAGCGCGGCTATATCGAGCAGCTTATGAGCAAAAAACCAACCAGCAACACTCAGATCGCCGGCAACAAGAAGGCGTATCACGAATATTTCGTCGAGGAACACTACGAAGCCGGTCTGGCTCTGCAAGGGTGGGAGGTCAAAAGCCTGCGGGCGGGCCGCGCCCATCTCAAGGAAAGCTATGTGCTGCTGCGCAGTGGCGAGGCGTTTCTGTTCGGCTGCCATATTTCGCCGCTCACCACTGCGTCCACCCATGTCATCGCCGATCCGATTCGCACTCGCAAGTTGCTGTTGCACAAGGAGCAGATCGGCCAACTGGTCGGCGCGGTCGAGCGCAAGGGCTATGCGTTGATCCCGCTGGCGCTGTACTGGAAGCGTAACCGGGTCAAGCTGGACATCGGCCTGGCGCGGGGCAAGAAGGAGTACGACAAGCGGGCGACCGAGAAGGATCGCGACTGGGATCGCGACAAGCAGCGGTTGATGCGCGAGCGCTAAGGCGTATGAACTTTCGCGCAGCGGCGCTATCATACCCTTTCACCTACAGGGGGCGATCCGGATTTCGACGTGGATTACAAAACCTGAGGCGCATGCCGAGGATGCAGCTTGCCTCGTTAAACATGCTGCAATTCATAGTTGCCAACGACGACAGCTACGCTCTAGCCGCCTAAAAACCGGCTAGCCCCTGACCGAAACTTGCTTGTGAGGTTCGGAGCCTTCCGGGGCGCTCAGGGGTCGACTAACGCAAGCTCGCGCCAACCCTGTCCGGGGGAGCGGTGTTAAAACCTTACCGGAACCGCCGTTCACCGCCCTGCCGGTCGGGTTGTGAAAGGTTAAATCAAAGACCTGGCTAAGCATGTAGGGCCGAGGGCAGAGGATTTGCGGACGGGGGTTCGATTCCCCCCGCCTCCACCAAATTGAAGATTTACCCGGTTTCAACCCGGCTCATTAACCCGCTTGGCGCAAGGTCAAGCGGGTTTTTTGTTGTTGCATTGCGGGCGTAAGCGATACCGTCAAATATTATTTCTCAATATTAAAGCAATACTTCGGACAGTTTTGGTGATCACCATCAACGGGTTAGCCTTCATAGGCTGAATTAAATCGAAGTGAGGGGTTGACCAGAGTGGGATAAAATAACTCGTTGATTTTGCTTGACCTATGAGGGATGCTTGAAGCTCTGA
>NZ_CBTK010000015.1 GCF_000531125.1 Candidatus Contendobacter odensis Run_B_J11
TTCCACAACCTGCATAGGAGAGCTATATCTAAAAATTCCACAACCTGCATAGGAGAGCTATAGAAGTAGCTTCTTGGTTAGAAGGTACGGGCTTTTTAAAAATTCTAACAAATAAGTAACATACAAAACCTAATATACCTCCCGCGAATCCTGTTGCTAAAAATACAAAGATTATTGATACATTGGGTCCTCCCGTATATAAAAGAGAAGTTTGCATAACAACAACCCAACAGGCTGCATTTACTAATGCAGACCAAAGAACGATCGGTTGAAGTCGTTTATCTTTGATTGACAACCAAATTGCAACTAGCCAAAGAAAAGGATTCATCAATGAGCCAAATCCCATTCCAATAAATTCCCCTATTATCTCAATAATTGTGTGATAATTTGTCATAAAAGTTTTTCCTAAATACTTCGGCCATGTAATCTGAATAATATTAAGATGATTTTATCTTTAGTTTAGCAAGAATTTCTAATTTTTTTAGATAATTCTTCATATTTTTATCACTTTGTGTTGGAACACATCCGTCATTATATAAGAATATTTTTTCAATATCAGACTCACATGTTACTGAAAGTTTTTTTGCAGTAGCAGGTCCAATGCCTTCAATTTCTACAGCAATAGGATAATCTTCATAATTTATCCATTCGGTAGTAAAGAAACCGATCGGCTTATACTCGCGGTTGAGTACAACATATTTGCCATTAGCTTGCTTGACTAAACAATATGGCATAAATACAGAACGAAAATCACACAGTGCCATAGAACACCTCCATAAGTTGTTGTGTCGCGCCTAACGAATTTGCTCACCGGGGCCGCGCCACTCGATGATCGTTCAAATGCCAGCACTGGCTATGGCGCGGTCTCCGGTGCAGCAGCCAGTTAGGCGATGATATGGCTAAATCGTTATGGATCATAGTAGTTAAATTGTTGTAATTTACTGTTTTTGTTGCCGTATTTTGATTTTATTTCTGATTTATGCTATAATTTATCTGCTTTCTGGCGCTTTTATTCCCTTAGGGTGATAGGCAACTATGAAACAATCCATTGAAATAATAAAGCCATCAAGTGCTTGTGATACAGCGCAAAAAATCAAAGTTGCCTCATTTTTTTCTGGAATCGGAGGATTTGATATTGGGTTTGAAAATGCAGGTTTTGCGATTAGTATGCAATGCGAAATTGAGCCGTTTTGTAATTCAATTTTGGCAAAGCACTGGCCTAAAATTCCAAAATTCTCAGATATAAGGGATGTGAGACATGACAGAATCCCAAGTTCAACCGTTTGGGTCGGAGGGTTCCCCTGCCAAGATTTATCGCTCGCTCGAATGGGTAAACGAGCAGGACTTAGAGGGAATCAATCAGGATTATTTTATGAGTTTGCTCGACTGGTTGGAGAAGGATTACCCAGAATTGTTGTCATTGAAAACGTTGCAGGTATCCTTAACTCCCACAAGGGAAAAGATTTTGCAATCCTGCTCTCAACGTTGGCCGAACTCGGGTATGCTGTTGGATGGCGTACTTTTAACAGCAAAAACTTCGGAGTCCCCCAGTCACGCCAAAGAGTCTACATTGTCGGATGTTATAGAGACCTGCGAGGCCCAGGAAAAATACTTTTTGAGTCCGAATGCGGCACGGGGGATTCTTCGGAGAGCGACAAGAATGGGAAGAAATTTAAAACCCCATTTCAAGAAATCATTGGAGACCCTAGCGGCAAAGGACCAGTAATACAATCTATCGCTTATTGCTTATATGCTACATCAGCTAGGCACACAGGCACTGATTGGAGTAGAAATTATGTTTGTTACCCTAGAGATGGCATGATAAGACGACTGACTCCTTCAGAATGTGAAGGGGTTATGTCTTTTCCTAAAAATTGGACAATTCCAAATTCTAAAGAATTTGTTGGTGATGAGCTTGACTCAGCAAGATACCATGCTCTCGGTAACGCCATTACACCGCCTGTTGCTGAATGGTTGGCTCACAAGATAAGAAACTATCTTCTTGAAGCAAAAATCTAAAGCATAAAAGATTGATTGTATTGCTCTATAAAATAAGGTGAAGGCCAATTCTTTTTATCTGCTGGCAGTCGTGATGTTGGTATCTTCCCTTCTAATAGCTTAAATCCTTCTAAACTTATCATTCCTTCTTTTTCAGCCTGTAAGGCTGCTTCTGATATTGATAACTCATAAGAAGAACTTGAAGGTTTTAAAACAAGAATGCCTGAATCAAAAGCCCAATGGCATAGCTTACTTAAGCATAAACCATTACTTACTGAATTTAGGTCATATTCAGCCCAAGGTAAGATATGTGCAGAATCAACCCCGGAGGTGTTAAAATAAATTGATTTTGGTAAATAATATCCTGTAAATAAACATTTGTTATTATACACTGCTTTAACCTCCCGGCTAAATTTGTCGCCTTTGCTACCTCGTGATGCTTGCAATCTCCAGCGTTTTATACGATTCATAGCTGCTTCTCTTGGATTAGTTAAATCTTCCTCAATTATTGATAATTCAACATCTTCCCTATGAACACCCATCCAATAACTGTATTCACTAATAATGTTGTATTTTATTAGTATTTCTTTTAAAGGGTCATTAATATCAAATAGCTTTCTTATTTCGCCAGCAGAAATTATCACATTACGAATATTTCCAGAAAATATAGCAATTTTGTGATTTTTAATTTTATTAGAAAGTTCATCATTTTCAGTAGATAACCGTCCCCATACATCTAGTATTATTCTCAACCGTTCTAATATATCAATGCGCGCCAAATCACGATCAGAATTTTCCAGCACTATATCTGTTGGTTGTATTGATATTAAATTGGTGCCTTTTTTTATTATGTCAAACTGAATAGATGATATTGAATAATTGTTTTCTGTTAATTGTAGTTTTCCTCCTGGAGTTTTTGAAAGCTCTCTTTTTGGTTTTGGCATTAACAAAATATCAGCAATCGTTAAATAGATATGTTGATCCTGCTTTTGATCACTAAGTCTTATGCGTGGCTTCCCTTGAACTCGCCTAATGTAGTTATTTGTATCAATAAATTGATTTGGTAGCATCTGCAATTGAATATGAAAATCAATAATATCAGAAACGGTTATACTGCCATGCGAGCCAGCAACTTCATATTCTCCACGTCCTCCACTTGTTCTTAATGCAATTCTCATTGGTTTAGTTCCTTAACATGACGGTTTTTTTCATTTTTGCATATATCGAATCCTTTGGCTACTTACGCTAAGCAGTAACTGTACTTGCTGCCTTTGCCTATCGTCAAAGGTTTGGCTTTTCTTAGGTCAGCCCGCGTACCGCCTAACGACCCGCTTCACCTGCCCCGCGTCGCGGGGTCAGGTGCAAGCCCCAGTTAGGCTCCGGTTGATTGAATGTTGGGTTGCCGAAAAGACGACAACTCAGCCTACACGACTACAGCACTTGCCGATTCGCAGAGATTCAAGTTTTATATGAGACTCGGTCATTACTGTCAATATTAAGCCACTTTTTCTTTTGAAGCTCGCTTACTATTGTCTCTTTGTCTTCATCTGAAATACCGCCTTGGAACTGGAACATGGCTCCAATGAAATTTAATAGGGCAGCTTTTTTTGCCGGTTTTGATTTCATTAAGCGTTCTGCGACGTACTCGATGGTATGAAAATCACCTATTGCTGGAGTCCTACCATCAGGTTTTTTCTCCTCTTCTTCCTTCCTAGCAACTTGAATAAGAAGTTGAGCAAGCCTAAATTTATCTCGGTATGAGAGTTGCCCGCAGAGTTCAGCTATTTTGTCGTAGCCCATATTCCGCCTCAATGCCTTAGTTCAGTAAAGCCTAACTAGAATTAGTCTACCGCAACCGTAGCGGCAAACGCGGTATAAGTCAATATTAATTTTTATAATTACTGATGATTTTAATCAGTTTTTTTCTAAAATCACCTTGATCTTTAGATTTAGAACGCCTAAATTTCAACGGATGGAACTTTCGCCGCCGCCGCCGCCAAAACTGCTGGATCAGATGCGTGAGCGCATTCGCGTCAAGCATTATTCGATTCGGACCGAAAGCGCCTATGTTGATTGGGCGCGGCGGTTCATCCTGTTTCACCACAAGCGCCATCCCCGTGAGATGAGCGCACCCGAAGTTGAAGCCTTCCTCACCCATCTGGCGGTAGAACGCAAGGTCTCGGCATCCACTCAAAATCAGGCCAAGGCAGCGGTGCTGTTTCTGTACAAGGAAGTGTTGCAGATCGATTTGCCCTGGCTGAGCGATGTGACTGCGGCGCAGGTCAGTAAACGACTGCCCGTGGTTCTGACCCCGCGTGAAGTCCGTGCCTTGCTCCACGAACTCAACGGCACAATGTGGCTGATTGCATCGCTGCTCTATGGAACCGGGATGAGAGTCATGGAAGGTCTGCGGCTGCGAGTCAAGGACATCGAATTTGAACGCCGCGAAATCATGATTCGTGAAGGTAAGGGCGATAAAGATCGCATCACAATGTTGCCCGAAAACCTGATTTCACCGCTCCGCGATCAGTTGGAAAAAGCTCGCCAACTCCACAATAAAGATTTGGCAGCCGGTCTCGGTGACGTGTATTTGCCCAATGCCTTGGCTGCGAAGTATCCCAAGGCCGGCGTGAGTTGGGGCTGGCAATATGTGTTTCCCAGTCCGGTACTGTCCACCGACCCGCGCAGCGGTCTCCAGCGCCGCCATCATATCTACGAGCAATCGGTGCAGAAAGCGGTGAAGGACGCCGCCCGCCGAGCCGGTCTGGACAAACCCTGCACTCCGCATGTCCTGCGTCACAGTTTCGCCACCCATCTGTTGCAGGCGGGCTACGATATCCGCACCGTGCAGGAATTGCTCGGTCATAAAGACGTGAACACCACCATGATCTACACCCATGTTCTCAACCGGGGTGGTAAAGGTGTGATCAGTCCATTCGATCAGATGTGAAGGGTCCCGCGTAAATAGCGAAACCCGGCCCTTGGCGTAACCCGCAGACCGCTTTTTGCCGTGCATCGGTGGTCTATGCTTAACATCCCTCACTCAGGTACACAACGTGATACGCCCATTAAAATTGATCGTCCTGATGCTAAGTCTGCTGTTGGCATTGCCGGCAGGGGCTGCGACCTCATCACCGGTGCAGCGCTATTTTCAAAACCTGCAATCGCTGCGGGCAGATTTTATCCAGCGGGTGTTCGACGAGCAGTCGCGGGTCATGCAGACCTCCAGCGGCCAGATGTTGATGCAGAAGCCCGGCAAGTTCCGCTGGGATTACCGGACCCCCGCTGAACAGATTATCGTCGCCGATGGCGAGCGGCTCTGGGCCTACGATGTGGGGTTGGCGCAGGTGACGGTGCGGAAACTGGATCGGGCGTTGGCTTCAACCCCGCTGGCGCTGTTGAGCGGGGTAGCGCCGATTGAAGAGACGTTCACCGTCGGCGGAGTCCGCAATCGGGATGGTTTGGATTGGTATGAACTAACGCCTAAACAGCCACAGCCCGAATTTCGGTTGCTGCGAGTGGCGTTCAAGGGTGAAACCTTGGTCAGTCTGGAACTGGAGGACAGCTTCGGCCAGCGCACCCGGCTGGATTTCCAGAAGCTGGAACGCAATCCCACCCTCGATCCCGCCCTGCTGAAATTCACGCCGCCGCCCGGCGTGGACGTGGTTGGCGATAAAGGCTGAGCGCATGGCGGTCACAGATTTACCCCGGCCCTTGGCCGACCGGTTGCGACCGCGCCAGTTGGATGAGTTCGTAGGGCAAGCGCATTTGCTGGCGCCGGGCAAGCCACTATGGGGGGCCATGGTGCGTGGTCAGGCCCATTCCATGGTGCTGTGGGGACCGCCCGGCGCCGGTAAGACTACGCTGGCGCAGTTGTTGGCTGAGGCCGGTCAGGCTGAATTTATCCGGCTGTCGGCGGTCACGTCCGGGGTGCGCGAGGTGCGGGCGGCGGTGGAGCGGGCGCAAGCGCTGTGGCGGGAACAGCAGCGCCGCACCGTGCTGTTCGTGGACGAAGTTCATCGCTTTAACAAGACTCAGCAGGATGCTTTTCTGCCCTATGTCGAGGACGGCACGCTGATTTTCATCGGCGCGACCACCGAAAATCCCAGTTTCGCCCTCAATAACGCGCTGCTGTCGCGGCTACGGGTTTATGTGCTGAACCGGCTGGAGCCCGCCGCTATCGGACAGATGCTGGAGCGGGCACTGGGCGATGCAGAACGGGGCCTGGGCGGGCGCTGGCCACTGGAAGATGTAGCACGGGAACGGTTGGCCCAGGCGGCTGACGGCGACGCCCGCCGCGCCCTGATTTGGCTGGAACTAGCGGCGGAACTGGCCGAAGCCCAGGGGATTCGGCTGGAAGCGGCGCTGGATGCGGTGATGAGCGACGGGACGTTGCGGCGCTTTGATCGAGGCGGCGATCTGTTCTATGACCAGATTTCCGCGTTGCATAAAGCGGTGCGCGGCAGCAGCCCGGATGCAGCGCTGTACTGGCTGGCGCGGATGTTGGACGGCGGTTGCGATCCGCTGTACCTCGCCCGCCGGGTGGCGCGGATGGCCAGCGAGGACATCGGCAACGCCGACCCGCGCGCACTGCGGTTGGCGCTCGACGCTTGGGAGGCGCAGGAGCGCTTGGGCAGTCCGGAAGGCGAACTGGCTATTGCTCAAGCCGTGGTCTATCTGGCGGTGGCGCCGAAAAGTAACGCCGTGTACACCGCATTCAAGGCGGCTCGCGCTGACGCCGAACGCTGCGGCACGCTGGAGGTTCCGCCGCACTTGCGCAATGCGCCCACCGCGCTGGCGCGGGAACTGGGCCACGGCGAGGGTTATCGCTATTCCCACGACGAACCGAATTCCTACGCGGCTGGGGAATGCTATTTCCCGGAAGCGCTGAAAGACGCCCGTTATTACCAGCCGACTGTGAATGGACTGGAAGGCCGGATTAGCGAAAAATTGGAGCGGCTGCGGGAACGGGACCGACACAGCGACCGGCGACGGTATCGATGATGCGCCGGGATGGCGTGGTTTGATCCCTCACGACGGACTGCTAACAATCCGGTCAAATCTATTTATACCATCATCTTGATAGGAGAATAAACGCCATGAGTCGTTTAACAGGCAAAGTCGTAATTGCTCAAGGGGGCGGTCCTACGGCAGTGATCAATCAAAGTTTGGTCGGCGCGGTACTCGAAGCGCGCAGGTTCCCGGAGGTCACGGCGGTTTGGGGTGCGCGGCACGGGGTGCGCGGCATTGTTGATGAACGCTTGGTCAATCTGTCCGAAGCCACTACCCACAATCTGGAACGAGTGGCCCGGACATCCTCGTCAGCGCTCGGCTCTACCCGCGACAAGCCGGATGCGGAGTATTGCAACCGCATCTTCAATGTCTTCAAGAAGCACGATGTCCGCTACTTTTTCTACATTGGTGGCAATGATTCATCGGATACGGTGCGGATTGTGAGCGAACACGCCAACCGGGAAGGCTACGCGCTGCGGGCTATCCACATCCCGAAGACGATAGATAATGATCTGCCCATCACCGACCATTGCCCGGGCTATCCCTCCGCTGCCCGTTTTGTTGCCAGCGCAATCGGCGGGATCAACGCCGACCTCTCCGCGCTGCCAGGTATCTATATTGCGGTGATCATGGGCCGCCACGCCGGTTGGCTGACGGCGGCAGCGGGACTGGCGCGTAGGCACGACGATGACGGCCCGCACCTGATCTATGTGCCAGAGCGGCAATTCTCCATTGATCGCTATCTGGGCGACATTGATCAGGTTTTTAAGCAACATGGCCGCTGTATTGTGGCGCTGTCGGAAGGGGTGTGGGCCACCCGCAACGGGCAGGGAAAAGAAATTCCGGTAGCGGTGGATTTGATGCGCAAGGCTGGCCGTGAGCCGCAGACGGACGCCCACGGCAATATCCAGCTTTCAGGCGGCGTGCTGGCCGACGAGCTGGCCGATGTGGTGCAGAAACAGTTGGGGATCAAGCGGGTGCGTGCGGATACTTTCGGTTATCTACAACGCTCATTCCCCGGCGCGGTATCCAGTGTGGATGCCCGCGAAGCGCGTGAAGTCGGCGAGAAGGCGGTGCATTATGCCTGCGGGCAGAATAGGAATGGCTCGGTAGTCATTAAGCGCACGGGCGACTATGCCGTGCAATACGAACTCGCCAACCTGGCAGACATCGCCGCCAAGACCCGGCGCTTGCCTGACGAGTTCATCAACGCAGACGGCAACAATGTGACCAATGCCTTTCGCAACTATCTGCGGCCACTGCTCGGCGATGATATGCCTTGCCTGGAGCGGTTATGGGCACCAGCGGCTAAACTCGAGTGAATCCACATGCGGCTCAATCCATTGTTCAAAATCGCCGCATCAGTCTGGTAGAGCTATCGGCGCAAATACGCGAGTTCCTTGGGTAGCGTGATGTTATTGCCAAAACGATCCTCGCCGTAGCCTGATTTGGCCAGCAGTTTGAGGTCACTTAAGACCCGCTTGTCACCGGTGAAGGCGATGCTCAGATCGGTTTTAATGTCGATCTGTCCGGTGGCTTGCAAGCGGGCGATTTCAGCCGTCACTTTCTCCAGCAAAATTCCCTCGTGGCTGAATTCCCCTGACAGTTGTAGCGGCTGTTGATAGATGACCAGTTTGCCTTGCTCGGTCAGCTTGAACAGTACATCCAGGACGGTGGTTCGGATTTGACTGTCAGACAAGTCGCCATCGGGTCGCGAAAGATGCTCGATTTCCGTAACCAGCCAGCGCCGTTTTTGCGCATTGATCTTCTCGTTGGCGCGAAACAGATCCAGCGGCGAACTGGCATCGTAATTCTGACCGCTTAACTCCATGTGAACATCGCTGCCGTAGTGCTGGACAATCTTGGCGACCAAGGTGGCCGGGCGGACATGAAAGCCGCGATAGCAGGGTACCGGCGCCTTGATTGTGCCCACTTCCGCGTAACACTTCAGCATGGCGTGGCACAGGTGCCGCCCAAGGTCCAGATAAAGCCCTGCATAAGTGATCGAGTAGCTCATCAGCATATCCAGCAGGGTTTCGGGCGCGATCACCGGCTTGCGGCGCAACGACGAATCGCCGGTACGGATATTCAAGTGGCGTTCATAGTAGTGAACCAGGTGCGTGGCGATTTCGAGCAGGTGGTAGATGACGCTGATATGTCCACGCAGGATCGGTAAATCGGCATCCAGGTATTCAATTTCAGTCTCGGAGACATGGGTGTCATACAGCGCTTGCAGGCTGTGAAAGCGAAAATTCAGATAGCGCAGGCTGTCCTCGCTCACCGGTTTGGGAAAACAACCCGCATAGTCAGCCGGTTCGGTTCGCCCGGCGATATAGAGTAATTCACTGTCAGCAGCCAGGTTTAGATAAGCAGTCGCAAGGTGAGTGACGGTTTCCGAGGTACTCTTGACCCGGCGCACCGGGCGGTCACTGGGCAGACGACCTGGAGGAAGGTGTTCGGCGTAATCCTGTGGGTTGGGCGGTGTGGTCGAGAGCGGCAGATTGAGGCGAGCGGCTTGAGTGAGGATCCAGCCTGCCGCTCGTACCAGGATATCATGGGTTAGATCCAGCGAACGAGCGGTGTCCGCAGCGAAGTCCCGCTGGATCGGCAAGAGCCGATAAAGTGGCAGTGAATGTTTAATGTGCAGGAGTTCGTAGCCAACATCAGCGAACAGCTTCATCGTTGCAGTGAGCGACCGAATTCGAGACCACTGCTGATTATTACGCGCTCCATAGGCATCCAGCAGTTCCTCGATCTGAGCCGATTGTGAGAGCAAATCGGCCATCAAGGGACGGGTCAGGAT
>NZ_CBTK010000016.1 GCF_000531125.1 Candidatus Contendobacter odensis Run_B_J11
CTTTCCTGCATTCCATGATTACCCATCGTCTGGATAAACGGGTTGCTGTGTTCATGGTAGTGATATTCGGATGCACAATACAAAAGGTGTCATCAAACCCTATTTTGTGTAGAACAGGCAAGACTTGCGGGCGGTCAGTCTACTTCAAATTTATTTTTATACCATCATCATAAATTTCCAGAGAAAATCGCTATCCAATATCACGAGGAAAATTGACATACCCTAGAGATAAGCTTTACTTTCCAACGTCCATCCGCTTAACACCAGCCGAATCGGTATTGCGGATGCAGCAACAGGAACTTTACCAACCAGTTCCCTACAGGTCATGGCATCAGTACCGTACCACCCCCTAGTCAATTGAGGAGTAACTGAATGGCTCTCAAAGAAGTCGTGATTGTCAGCGCCGCACGGACGGCGATCGGTAAATTCATGGGCACCCTCAAGGATGTGTCAGCGCGTGATCTGGCAATAACCGCCGCCAAGGGCGCAATCGAACGGTCTGGCGTCCCGGCTGACCAGATCGACGAGATCTGCATGGGCCAGTTGTACGGCGGCATGCAAGGCTCTCTGCCGGCACGGCAGGTGAGCATGCGGGTCGGTCTGCCGCACCGCAGCAGCGCCGTATCGGTCAATCAGAACTGTACTTCTGGCATGCGTGCGCTGGAGATCGCCTGTCACAACATCATGCTGGGCCAGACCGAGATCGGCTTAGCGGTCGGCGTCGAGAGCATGACCAACGCGCCTTATCTGCTGCCCAAGGGCCGCATGGGCTACCGGATGGGGCAGGGCAACATCGAGGACAGCATGATCCACGATGGCCTGTTTGACGAGCTGGTGCCCGGCCACATGGCGATGACGGCGGAAAATGTTGCGGTTAAGTACGGCATCACCCGCCAGGAATGCGACGAATTGGCCCTGATTAGCCACACCCGCTGCACCACAGCGACCAAAGAGGGTATTTTCAAGCGCGAGATCGTACCCGTCGAACTCAAATCCAAGAAAGGATCGACCTTCTTTGATGCAGACGAGAATTTCATCCCTGACGCCAGCCTGGAGAAAATCGCCAAGCTATCGCCCGCTTTCAAGAAAGATGGTGTGGTGACGGCGGCTAATGCCTCCAGCATCAATGATGGCGCCAGCGCAGTGGTCATCATGTCACTGGACAAGGCGAAGGCGCTGGGAATCAAGCCGCTGATGAAGCTGGTTAGCATCTGCAATGCCGGTATTGATCCTGCGGTCATGGGTCTCGGTCCGGCGGTAGCGATTCCCAAGGCTCTCAGCCAAGCCGGTCTGAAATTCGGTGACATCGATTACTGGGAAGTCAATGAAGCATTTGCTGCCCAGTGGCTGGGCGTTGGCCGGATGCTGAAAGAGCAGGGCATGAACTTGACCCCGGATAATTGCAACTTCAACGGTTCGGGAATTGCTCTTGGACACCCTGTCGGATCAACCGGCCTGCGCATCGTAGTTAGCCTGTATTACGAACTGGAGCGACTGGGCAAAACTACGGGGGGCGCTTCGTTGTGCGTCGGCACCGGCCCGGCCATGGCATCACTGTGGACCCGTGATATCTAAGCGAATCGCTTAATTCAGGTGGGGCGGTCCAGATTTGGGCCGCCTTAAAAATATAGCCAGCTTATACCATCATCTACAAAGGAATCTAAACTAATGCTAGATCCAAAACTACTTAGAAACGATCTGGAATCAATAGCCCTCCAACTGGCTCGCCGCAGCTATACCCTAGATATAAAGTGTATCAACACCTTAGAGACACAGCGCAAAGCCTTACAAGTCAAAACTCAAGAACTGCAAAACGAGCGAAATACTCACTCTAAAACCATTGGTCGAGCTAAAGCCACCGGACAAAATATACAACCGCTGCTCGATGAAATTGCAGGTCTAAGCGATGCACTTAAACAAGCTGAAATTGATCTGGAAATTATCCAGACACAATTACTTGATTTACAACTTACTATACCCAACATTCCCCACCCAACTACACCTACCGGAAATAATGAAACGAACAACATAGAAATTCGGCAATGGGGCGAGCCACGCTCATTTGATTTTATCCCACGCGACCATATCGATCTAGGCGCAGAAGGCGGGCTGGACTTTGAGTCTGGCGCAAAATTGACTGGCACACGCTTCACAGTCATTCATGGACAATTAGCGCGACTACACCGGGCACTAATCCAATTCATGCTGGATATACACACTCAGGAACACAACTACCAAGAAGTCTACGTCCCTTATATAGTAAATGCTGACAGCTTGCGTGGCACCGGCCAACTACCAAAGTTTGAAGCTGATTTATTCAAACTTAATGGAAACCTAGAATATTATTTAATTCCAACCGCCGAAGTTCCAGTCACCAATCTAGTACGAAATTGTATCCTAAACAACGATCTGCTACCGCTACGCTACGTTTGTCACACCCCCTGTTTCCGCAGCGAAGCAGGTTCCTACGGTAAAGACGTGCGTGGAATGATCCGCCAGCACCAATTTGAGAAAGTCGAATTAGTGCAAATCGTCCGCCCCGACGATTCTTATGATGCCTTAGAAACACTAACCAGCCACGCTGAAACTATTCTAAAGCGGTTAAAGCTACCTTATCGAGTTGTAGCACTCTGTTCCGGCGATATCGGCTTTGCTTCAGCTAAAACTTACGATCTGGAAGTCTGGCTACCAGGCCAAGGGAAATACCGGGAAATCTCTTCATGTAGCAACTTTGAAGATTTCCAAGCACGGCGGTTACAAGCACGCTGGCGCAATCCAACTACTGGAAAGCCAGAATTAGTCCATACCCTCAACGGATCGGGATTAGCTGTCGGGCGAACATTGGTGGCAATCATGGAAAACTACCAAGATGAACAGGGACACATCCGAATTCCGGTTGCGCTACAACCGTATCTAGGAGGGCTGGAATTCATCGTTGCAAACGGACAATGAATTTACCAACCATCTAAATACCCGCTAGTAAATAAACCAAAATTAATTCAGCAACACTTCCCGAGCCAGATTCAGCCGAGCAGCCAAGTAGGCAGACCCTCCATGATCAGGATGAACCCGCTGAATCAGGCGTCGGTAAGCGGCTTGGATTTCCTCACAGCTGGCATTAGGTTGCAAACCCAAAACCTGATATGCCTCACTCCGATCCATCACGGTCGAACTCGCCGCTGAATTGAAATTATCCGTACCACCCACCAAATCGCGCCAATTTGAGTCAGCGCACCGATCTAAATACGTTTCCAAAACTGCTACCGATTGCGGATCAATCTGACATTCTCGCCATAAGTCCAGCAACTCCTGAAGTGTCAAATCACATAAAGCCTGTTGAATGAAACAACCTTCCAAAACCAAACCCGACATTGCGCCCGTCGTGTGATCGAGTTTCATAGACAGAAACCGGGTTATCACCGTAGAACACCCCGATGCCGCCGGCGTCGCGGCAGGAGAGGGCATACGGCGTGCGCTCAGCCAGCGCAGTAGAAACGGTGCCAGCACTGCAAGCAGAGGCACCACTATTTCAGCACTGCTACGGAGAATTAGCAGTAGCAACAATGTGATACCAGCGGCTATCGCCAGACGCGAGTTCCACACTCCCCAGCCAGAACGACGCCACCAGCGCACCAGAAAATACAACCCTGTCAGCACTGCTGCAATAAGTAACAAGCGTGGCAACATCAGCTCTGCTCAGTTTTCTCTGATTTGCCGAGCCAGTTGCCGGACCAAGCCACACTGTCGTCGGCCAAAGGCCTCCAAAGCTTGCGAACCACCAGTGGCGTAAATTGCAACCGCACTCAATAAATCGTGCAATTGCCGGGCACTGCCGAAATCAAACGCGCAGTAGGCACCGTGCGTCAACCGGGCGATTTCCCGAAAGCCCGTTTCAGCAGTGGAATTGGAGCCTTCCTGAAATACAAAAACGGGCACTCCCAGCAAACCCAATTGACCAGCTTGATGACAAAGCGGGTCTACAGCTTCCTCCAGACAATCTCCGACCAGCACCAGCGCATTCAGTCGATGCCGCTGGGTTTCGCGTACAGCATGTTCCAACACTCGCCCAATCTGGGTGAGGCCACCTCGGCATTGCACCCCAGTCATGCGTTGTCGCAGTTCGGCGGAATCGGTCAGCCAAGGCTCGGCCTGGAACTCGCCATAGCCCCGATACCAAACCAGTTGCAAGGCCAATCCTCCCAGAGCTGCTGCCGAAGCGAACATCTCACTCTGTAATTGGCAGGCACGATCCCACGTAGGTTGCCGGCTGGCCGTCGCATCCAGGGCAAATAGCAAACGGCCACGCGGAGCCGCAATCACCGAAGTTCGAGCCACTTGACGCAGAAATTCGGCAACCTCAACGGCAGTGGATACAGTAGGTAGTCGCGATACAGTCATAACGTCGAATCGGCAGTTAGCGCTGCAAAACATACATTCCAGGCGCATCACAAATCGGATACAGCCCCTTCTCGGATACGCCCAGCGGCGGAGGTTGAACCTGATGATCAGCCGAGTGCTGAACCAGCCATAACTGCCAAGTCGGCCACCAGGAACCCTGTTGTTTGGGCGTGGTGGCCTGCCAGGTTTCGGGGTCAACATAACGATCCTGATCACTGCGGGTTGCCATTTGATAGCTACGGTGGTGATGTCCCGGCTCACTAACAATACCAGCATTATGACCGCCACTGGTTAATAAGAAGGTTACTTCATCAGCATCCGCCAGCAGGTTAATCTTATATACCGATCGCCAAGGTGCAACATGATCCTGTTCAGTGGCAACCGTAAAAATGGGTGCGCGAATATCAGTAATCGCGATAGAACGACCATTAACCTTATAATGGCCGGTAGCAAGTTCATTACCTAAGAAAATATGGCGCAGATATTCGGAGTGCATCCGATAAGGCATCCGGGTTTGATCGGCGTTCCAGGCCATTAAATCATTAAGCGATTGACGCTGACCCAGCAGATAGTCATGCACCAGCCGCGACCAGATTAAATCATTAGATCGCAACAACTGGAACGCACCTACCATCTGATCGGCATCCAGATAACCTTGATCCCACATCATGTCTTCAAGAAAAGCGACCTGGCTTTCATTGATAAACAGCAACAATTCACCAGCCTCGGTAAAATCGGTTTGCGCGGCAAAAAGAGTGATCGTCTTAATACGATGATCACCATCGCGAGCCATGGCAGCGGCAACAATAGTCAGCAGCGTACCGCCCAAGCAATAACCTACGGTATGAATTTTACGCCCTGGAAGAAGAGTAGAAATAGCCTCAAGCGCCATCATCACCCCATGCTGCCGGTAATCCTCCAAGCCAAGATCGCGATCTTCAGCCATTGGATTTTTCCAGGAAATCATAAAGACGGTATGACCTTTCTCCACCAAGTACTTAATCATGGAGTTGTGGGGCGAAAGATCAAGAATGTAATACTTCATAATCCAGGCTGGCACAATTAGTACAGGTTCGGCATAAACTTGGGCTGTGGTCGGCTGGTACTGAATTAGCTCGATCAAATGATTGCGAAAGATGACCTTGCCAGGCGTAACTGCTACATCGCGACCGACTACAAACTGTTCTACATCATTATTCAAACGTTTTCCAGCGACATAACATTCCATATCCGCCATAAAATTAGTCCAGCCACGCACCAAATTTTGGCCACCTTCTTCCATAGTAGCTTTAAGAATCTCTGGATTGGTCAGCAGCGAGTTCGATGGCGAGAACATGTCGAGAATCTGCCGAGTTACGAAAGAGACAATCGCTTCATTCTGTTTGTTGACGCCACGGTTACCAGTAGTAGCGTTGTACCACCATTGCTGAGTCAGTAGAAAAGATTGATAAATAAGGTTATACGGCCATTGTCGCCAACCTTCGCCATCAAAGCGATGATCCTGATGCAGAGGGTCAATACAGGGCGACGTATCCGGATTTTGGCTCGACTTAAAAGCATAAAGCGCCAGCCGAACCATTTTACGAACCGCTTTTTCATTCAGCAGTGCCTGTTTTCCAGGCGCCATACCCAGATGCATTAGCCAGTCGAGATAGGCCATGGACAGCACTGCCGGCGAGATACCGCCGGTACCGCGAGCAAGGTTAGCGCTAACCACCCGATCAATGGTTTCAGGGATATGGGTGCCCAGCAACGAGCGTTCAATACCATAGGCTCGGTGTGCCGATGAAGTTTGGCCAGACTCAGCGATCACCGGTCTAGAGACAGAGGATTTAGGAACTGCTGAGGGCTTCACGGATACCGGCTCTGCTGAAGCAGATGCAGACGGGACAGTTTCATTAAGTTTTTGCATGAGGGAACACCTCCAAATGTGAAGGTTTAGCAGTACAGTCAGCAACAGGATTAAAAAATCCACATCGCCTTCACTACCACCTGAGTTTAGCGTAAATCTGAGTTAAATCGCCGCATTTTCTAAAAATTCGGATTATTACAACCCATTACAGTCAAGAGAACTTTCCCATGGAAGACAATGAATCCATCATCTTTCGCAGTGGCCTGACTATGAGCGGCATCGTGCTGCTGGCCTTGCTCAGCATGATCAGTTCGGTATTTATCGCCGAGTCCAGTAAGGGAGACGCCGCTGCGATCAATCTGGCAGGCTCGCTGCGCATGCAATCCTATCGCATTGCCACCCGCCTGCAACAGCCCAACAGCGCTGATGCTTACCATTCCCCAAGCGGTAGAACGAGAAATCGGCGAGTTCGAGCGCCGGCTGGGTCAACTTTGGCAGACCGGCGCAATCTCGCTTGCGGAAAGCGACCCCCGGAATCAGACGCTCAAAGCGATCAGTTCATCTTGGCATGAGACTCTGAAACCGATCCTAAAAACCCTGGTGGCAGGTGGTCTCTCGTCCATAACTTCTCTAGATCCGATTGATGACTTCGTAGCCAAACTGGATATTTTCGTCAAGCTGCTGGAACAAGATACTGAGGCGAAAATATTACTGTTGCGGCTAGTGCAGGGTATCGCCCTGTTTATGACTCTGGTGTTGATTTTCGTCGCCATGCACCAGTTAAATACCAATGTAGTGGCGCCGCTGCGCGATTTAGTGGAACTGGCGCACCAAGCCCGGCGCGGCGATTTAACGGTGCGATCCCGTCATGTCGGCAATGACGAACTGGGCGTGCTGGGCCACGCTTTTAATCTGATGGCGGGCGATCTATCAGCGATATACGCAGATCTGGAAGCACGGGTCGAACAGCAGACCCAAGCGCTGCGCACCAGCAACCGTTCGCTGGAACTGCTCTATCATACGGCCCGGCGTCTCGGCGAGTCGGCGCCCGACGAAGCGACCTACCGGGCGTTGATGGCGGAAATCGA
>NZ_CBTK010000017.1 GCF_000531125.1 Candidatus Contendobacter odensis Run_B_J11
CGCGTTAGGGATCACGCCTGATCCCTATGTCGCCTCACGTACCTTTGTTGGGATAAACCCGACTTTTGGGAATAAAGCATCACTTAGGTCACTTAGGTCACTAAAACATTAAAATTTTTACGGTAATTAGGGTGACGGGGTACGTGTAAAAAAGTTGTACTGCTGATCACCTTGTTGTAGTCGGTTTCCAATTTGATGATGATGAGTTCTTGGTTTCATGAAAAAATTGTTGATAGCGCTGGACTACGATGGCACCTACACGGAAGACACCAAACTTTGGGATGCTTTTATTGCCCTGGCAACCAGGGCAGGCCACCGGGTGATCTGTTGCATGATGCGCTATGAAGACACGGAAGGCGATGAGGTCAAAGATTTACTTCGTGGCAAAGTGGAACGCATCTTTTTTGCGGGACGCAAGAACAAAATCGAGGCGCTGGGTACCCATGAGATCTTTCCAGACATTTGGATAGATGATGCCCCCCACTGGATATTTGATGACGCGATCTGAACTTGGGAGTAATGAGATCGTGGAGGATCATCCCGTTAGGGGGCAGCGCCCGCCCCACTGGCAGGGGCTGCCGTATCCCACCGATGCCCAACTACTACAGAATTTGTCCGCGTTGTTGCGAGCGCTGTGCGATCATGGATTGACTGTTCACCCCACCTAAAAATGAAGAACTCGCCTAGCAGGGCGTCGATCAGGATTGATCCTCATGTCGCTTCCCACCCTCTTTGAACTGTGTGTGCCCCGTGAAGATGTTGTGCGCGGCTCCATCGCAGAATCGGATTTTGCCGCTGACTTGGCGCAAGTGCTGCGCGGAGATGCTCCCGCCGATTACCTTGATCCGGTTCGTTTTTTCGCCAACACCCATCCGACGCAGGGTCTAAAAACCTTGCTTCAGGCGGTGTGCCAACGGTTGACGGCCAGCTCTCAGCAGCTTTCGCCGATTTTCCGGCTGGATACCCAGTACGGGGGGGGTAAGACGCACGCACTGATTGCTTTGGTTCATGCCGCGCGGGGCATGACGGGTGTCCACAATATCCCGGAATTCCTACCGACCGAATTAGTCCCCAGCGGCCCGGTGCGGATTGCCGCCTTCGATGGCGAAAATGCCGATCCGTTTAATGGCCGGGCGATGGGTGACGGGGTGCGGGCCTATACCCCGTGGGGGGAAATTGCGTATGCCTTAGCGGGACGGGACGGGTATGCGTGGGTGCAGCGTAGCGATGAAGCGGGCGTCGCGCCGGGCGCGGAAACGATGCGGGAACTGTTCGGCGGGCAACCGACCTTGATCCTGCTGGATGAATTGTCGATCTACCTGCGCAAGTTTCATAAGAAGGCCCAAAGTCTGGAAGCGGCGGGGCAGCAATTAGCGGCGTTCCTGACCATCTTATTTAACCCAAGTTGCTACCTTGACGGGGTGGTGTCCATCGGGGTTTGCTAGCGTTGTGAGTACCCCTACTCCACAACGACCGGCGAGGAACCCCGATGGACCTCCAAATTGTATTCGTTTACTGCCTCTGTGATGATCTGTTGAAAGCGCTCCAGCATGGGGAAGACCCGCAGTGTCGAGTCAGCGACGCGGAGATTCTGACGACGGCCTTGGTGGCCGCGTTGTACTTTGGCGCTTTGTACATGACAAAAAAGATAACTTATTGAAATTGTGGTAAAATATTGTCTTTCTCACCAAGGAGATGAACATCATGAATCAGATCAACGAGCTATCGGCACTGATCAATCAAACATTAGACATTATCAGAAACTAAAATTTATGATATAATTTTATTATTAAATTTTTGAGA
>NZ_CBTK010000018.1 GCF_000531125.1 Candidatus Contendobacter odensis Run_B_J11
TCACTTTGCGGACCTATGCAACTACGGGGCTATCGCTACATGAAACTGTCCGAACTATTGATATTAATCGATATAATTTCATCACTATTTTCTCGTGTTAACTATATGGAAAAAGGCAATTGCATGGGCGGTATGGCGGCGGCGGAACGATTAACCGATGATACGCTTCATCCACAGCGGAACCAAACCGCGATGGATAATGCCGGGATTCTGCCGGAGTTTAACGGGTTGCCGGCTGAAACATTAGCCCGGTTTGAGCAGCACTCGGATGGCATCCTCTAAGAGGCTTGGCGAAAGTCCTGAGGGTGAAGTACAGCAAGCTTAGCGGGCGCGACCGGTTGCCGCCATGGTGTAGCACAGGCTGCAAGCCCGTGCCACACCCTCCAATTCGGGTAGTATGGCGTTCGGGCTGTAGGATTCCTGTCAGTCTCGCCTACCCTTTTGCTTCGCCCGTTCACCGATCTACTCTACTGTGACCATTCAACTCACTATCGCTATCACCCACCTGGTCAGCCGCAAGCGGCCCACGCTGGTTTCACTGACCGGCATTGCGCTCGGCGTGGCGTTCTTCCTGGCGGTGTCGTCGTTGATGCGCGGCTCCGAGCGCGATTTTATCAAACGGCTGGTGGATAACAGCCCGCATATCACCGTTTCCGACGAGTACCGCAATCCCCAACCGCAACCGGCGAGCGTGCTCTGGCCCGATGGCGCGGTTGAATTGCGGCGGGTCAAGCCATTGACCGAAGTGCGCGGCATTCGCGGCCATATTCAAAAGCTGGCGTTCATCGAGTCCTTGCCCGAATTGCGCGCCGCGCCGGTGTTGGTCGGTTCGGTCGTGCTGACTTTTGCTGGACGCAGCGAGGGCGTCACCCTCAGCGGCATCATACCCGCCAAAATGAAGGGCGTTTCGACCATTGAGGAGAAGCTCATCCACGGTTCGCTGGATGCGCTCGCCGCCAATCCGAACGGCATCGTCATCGGCGAGGGTCTGGCCAAAAAGTTTGGCCTCGCCATGGGCAGCGTGGTCAACGCCGCTTCACCCGGCGGAGAAGTGCGCACTCTAAAAGTGGTTGGCATCTTCCGCACTGGCAATTCCAATTACGATGAAACCCAGACTTTCGCCCTGCTCAAGCGGGTGCAGGGGATGTTGGACCGGCCTAATCGGGTCAACCGGTTTATTCTCCAGCTTGACGATCCCTACGCCGCCCGTGATGTCGCCAGCGTGATTGAGGGACAGATCGGCTACAAGGCGGTTTCCTGGCTGGAGGCCTCGCAAGATCTGATGAGCGTATTGCTGGTGCGCAATCTCATCATGTACAGCGTGGTGGCGGCGATTCTGGTGGTCGCTGCATTCGGTATCTACAACACCATCTCGACCATTGTGATGGAAAAAATCCACGACATCGCCATTCTCAAATCCATGGGTTTCCACGCTCGCGACATCCGCCAAATCTTTCTGACTGAAGGCGTCGTGCTGGGTCTGCTGGGCAGTCTGCTGGGGGCAGGCTTGGGGCTGGGACTGATGACGCTGCTCGCCCACGTTGAACTCAAGCCGCCCGGCGCGACCGACCTGGTTTTTCTGCCCATTTATTGGGGTTACGACCAGTTTTTACTGGCGCTGAGTTTCGCGATGGCGTCTGCGGTGGGCGCGGCCTATTTCCCCTCGCGCAAGGCCGGACGGGTGCATCCGGTGGCGATTCTGCGGGGGATGGGATGAGCGCCATTCTGGCGGCGGAACAGCTTGGGCGGACGCTGCCCGGCGAGGTGCCGGTGACTTTGGTGCAGGAGGTTACGCTGGAGATCGGGCGCGGCGAATTCGTGGCGATCATGGGGCCGTCCGGTTCCGGCAAGTCGTCGCTGTTGTATCTGCTGGGTTTGCTGGATGTGCCGACCGCCGGGCGGGTGCTGCTGGACGGGCGGGATACGTCGGGCTATGGCGAGGATGAATTGGCGACCACCCGGCTGCAAAAGTTGGGTTTCGTGTTTCAGTTTCACTTTCTGCTGGCTGAATTTACCGTGCTCGACAATGTGATGTTGCCGATGCGCCGGCTCGGCGTGCAGACCGAAGCCG
Organism: Candidatus Contendobacter odensis Run_B_J11; assembly: GCF_000531125.1. Classification (GTDB taxonomy): domain Bacteria; phylum Pseudomonadota; class Gammaproteobacteria; order Competibacterales; family Competibacteraceae; genus Contendibacter; species Contendibacter odensensis. Next base: position 2,072 of record NZ_CBTK010000018.1, read on the forward strand.
CCGCCCGGCAGCGCGCCGAAGTGTTATTACAGCAATTTGGGTTGCACGATCAGGGACATAAGCGTCCGCACCAACTGTCCGGCGGCCAACGCCAGCGGGTCGCCATTGCCCGCGCCCTCGCCAACGATCCGCCGATCATTCTGGCCGATGAGCCGACCGGTAATCTGGACAGCCGCGCTTCGGCTAATGTCCGGCAAATTCTGCATGATCTCACCCGGGAACTGGGCAAAACCGTGGTCGCCGTTACCCATGATCTCACCTTCGCCAGCGCCGCCGACCGCCGGGTGGGTATCGTGGATGGCCTGATCGATCCCGACTGGCGGGCATAGCAATGTGCGATGGGATCGGCGCGGGTCAACAAGAATCCACGATTTCTGTTCTCGCGTTTTCAATGAGTCTGTTGAATTTCCCAGCTTAAAAAGCTGCGTTGATTTAGTTCATCCGCAAGCTGAAGAAACCAGTCTCGAAGCTTTGAGAAAGCATTAGTCGGTAAATTGAGAATACGAACTTTAAGTTCGCAGATTGCGTGTTGGGTAATTGAGAAGTTGCATTGAATGCACTTGTTAGGTCAACGCTATATGGTGTTCTTCAGCATATTTGCGAAGGGCAAGATTGACTGCTTTTGAATCTGGAAAGAGCCTGTGCAAATCAGACTCTATTAGTACTATGTTAGTGCCTTCCCGATAACGTTTCGCATACTTCCCACGCTCTCCAGATTTGATCAAATCAGCCGAATATTCTGGTCTCAAGGTATCTTCATCGTTCATATGCTTTACGCTCTTGGTTGGTCATACGCCGCGCTGAAATAATACGAATTGTATCTGACTTTTCAATAAACGATACAATGAGGAAATTTCCTTTTAAGGAAACACCGAAAAGTAAGTATCGATCCTCATCATACGAATGGTCCGGATCATGGATGCACGAGGAGTAGTCATCACCAAATACCTCAGCAGCTTCGATGAATGAAACATCATGCTTCTTTTCGTTAGTGCGCGCCTTTGTTTCATCCCATTCAAAGTCCATTACTATTTTCCAAATCAAGGCTCTGACGTAAGAAGTCAGTGGCGACTGTAAGAGATCCTCTGGATTGCCTTATTGGGCACTGTTTTTTAATATGGTTACGCATCACATTTCAATATTTCAAGAAAGTCCTCTAGGCCACCTTATGGTCATCCCGAACTTAATCCATCGATTCGGGGATCTCGGCACTGTTGAATCCAAGCGTCGCTATCTCGGGCGAAAATGAAACGTGGGTTGTTTGCAAACTTATCGAAAGGCATTTCCTCAGTTGCCCGCACAGCGTATTTGAATCGAGCGTCAGTCGAGCATAGAAAAATGGATCCCTGCGGCGTTTGTTGGCGAACGTGAAGCGTGTTTACTTCGCCCGGAGCATCCAGCCGGAACCTTGTGCATTGCGGGGGCGCAACTTCTGGTGCGCTGTGTTCTGCTGAAAGAAGGTTTAGCCATTCGAGAGTCGATTCGGACACCAAGGCTGAAAGCGCTTTGACTGTGGCAGAATCCAACAAAGCATTGCGAATTCTTGAGACACTCGCGACTGGATTGGTTACAAAACAGGCTAACTCGACGGCTGCAGTGCGGGATCGAACACCCGCCAAGAAAACTTTAGCTGCAGTTTCCGTTGGCAAGCCAAGTTCGACGAGAAGACCTACTTTTGCGAGTATTTGAACGCGGGTTTCTTCGACTGATTTATCGAGTTTCTGGGCAATTGAGTGGAAAAGCCACGGAAGCTGATAGCCGTAGAGGTCGGTGCAAATATCCGTGGATTCATCCCCACACGTTTCGACGATCTTTCGTAGCGAGGCACCCTCAAGCCATTGTGGGCGTATTTTGTCCAACGTCACCTGTTCTGGAATCTTCTCAACGATGGTCTTTGCGTGCTGACGTGCCCAAGTCTCAAACTCCAAAACCAGAACGCTAAGTGCCATCTCATTCTGTTCCGAACCCAAATAACGATCCACCATTCTGCGGAACACATCCAATTGATCGAACGCAACAACGCCGACTGACAATGGAAGGCCGGACGCAATAACAGATCTCCGTGCTTCAGAAGTTGGCACTTTGAGCAAAATGCCTTTAACTCGGGCCTTCAAGAAACCCATTAGTTGGTCCTCATGGCCCACTTCTTGTTTTGCGCTTTCCTGAATAGCCGCCAGTGAATCTCGAAATGTATCGTCCACCCAGTCGATATTCATCGCAGGATCATCTCCTTTGTAGGCGACATGCAGCGCCAACAACTGGTCGTCAATCCAGTCTAAAAAACCCAACACTTCATCCTTTTTAACGCCACAGCGATCAAAGTTGTCGTTCGCTGCCAACTCCAGAAGGACTTCGAAGGATATACCTGCTTCGCCTGCAATTTTGTGGATCTGGCCAACCACATAGAGCAGGCCGCTGTCGACTTTATCTAGGAGGGCTGCATTAAAATATTCTTTCGCTGCTGCTTTTGCATTCCTCACCTGCCAAGGCTTGCCCGTCATATCAATCGCGAACAAAACCTTGCCTTCGCTATCGACAAAAGCCCTGCCTGCTCGCCCGCAGATGTTCCAGAAATCACGTTTGCTGATCTTCGACTGACCTATCGAAGTCGTCGCGACGATCACAGACGAGATTCCAATGTTCACGCCTTGCCCAAGCGTGGTAGTTGCCACGATTATCCGTGGTGGGCATTTCGCCATTAATTTCTCAATCGAGATTCTGATTTGAGGCGGCAGCTTATTGCTGTGGCAAATCACCCCAACACGTGCAGCAGCTAGTTCAAACGGATTGTCGCCTAGCTCTTCCTTACATACGGCTTCAAAGAGTCTCCACTCCGTTGCTGGCCAAGGGTAAAATGGTTCGTCGGGACCGAAAGCCAATAAGATAGCCTTCGCCATTGATGGCACCCACCTAGCTTGGCCCGTAAAGACCAACACCGGCCCAAGTTCAGCGAGGCGCACGGCTGTAGCAGCAACTCCTTCTGTCTTGCTCTCAGGAAACATACGTTTCCCCTTTTTCCCTTTTGGAACTTCTTTGAATTCGATGAAGTGAGGATTGAAGCAACGCTCGCCGCCCAACCACTCAATCGAAACTCCAGAGGCTTTCCATTGAAGGGTTCCGAACCGCTCAGCCGATGGCTTCCAATTCGACTTCACCAGCGCATCGACTCCACCACCAACCCAAGCGGCTAAGTCCTCCGCATTGGGAAGGACAGCCGATAGCAGCAGAATCCTCGCGCCACGTTGGCGAGCCAGTAGGCGCAAGTGTTCAAGAAACATTTCGTTTCGGACATTGCGTTCATTTCCTCCGAGAAGATGGCCCTCATCGATCACGATAAGCTTCACTGCCTCGAAAAGTTCTGGTGCAGCCCGAAGCATCGCTTTCGCCTTTTCAGGAGTTGCGATGGTAATGCGACCTTCATTGACCATCTCGCGGTCAACCCCGCTGAAACGCGATCCCCCGTAAAGGTGTGACACGGAGTATCCCAGTGGCACCAAAGTCCTAGCGAAAGTTTTTTCCAGTTCGAAGGCTAGTGAGCGGAACGGCGCAAGGTAGAGAACCTTGGCGCTTGGGTCGGTACTGAGCGTGTGGAGAATCGCCAGTTCTGCGACTCTGGTCTTTCCTGCGCTGGTTCTAAGATTGATTACACCACCTTTATTCTTGGGGTTTAGCGCAAGCTGTAGAGCGGTAGTCTGAGACTGCCATAGTTCGATGACTGGCGGTTTCAGAAAGGCAAGTAGCTTCACGTAGCTGTCCACATGCACGATTCCATCAGGCCCGAAGAAAGGCGGCAGCACAGACCACAATGAACTATTCCCATAGTCCTTGAACATCAGCCGCAATAGACGAGCCAGCCACCAAAAGGTAGGATGAGAAGCTCCCTCACTAATCGTCATTGCGTCGCGAAGGACAACGTCCGCATTCGCGAGAAGTTCCGGTTCTCCTGAAATGGCGTGTTCGGCGACGAGCGCCACTGATCTTGCGACACAGATTGTCAGTGCCCAATCGTCAAATTGACTCGAATTATCGAATGAGGGAGATGGAGCCAGCAGAACCGCGTTTAGTTTAGAAATCAAACGGGGTCGACTCTTCCGCAAGAAGGAAGCAACAATTCCAGCCGCAGGAGTGAGTTCTTCAACGCTTCCAATTAGCACGAATGCCCGCGAGTATTGGCCGCAAGCATAGAAGGCCATGGCGCCTATCAGACAATGCAGCGCACTTGTCTCACAATTCGCAACCTCGGTTTGGTGTGCAGACTCAAGAATATCCGCTGCTGTTTCCAGTTCTGCGTGGCCCTCGCTAGTTTGGCCTTGTTCAATCAGACTGCAACCAGCGGCCAACAGACCGTAGGCGACGAAAGTAACGCGATCATCCAGTTCCGGGGCAAAGTTCGGAAAATTCGCCGGGATTTCACGAACCTCCCTCAAAACCTGCTTGGCCTTGGATTGCGCGATGAGATTTCGGATGACCGGCATGCGCATCGACTGCACCAGTAGTCGTGCGTTTGCGATAGGGAGACTCATACCAGCCCTCTTGCGCCCGCATACGAGGCGGTAACAATTCCCTCAGGATCCCCAAGACCCAGCGAAATGACAGCCAATCGGCTGATACTGGATTTTGCGTTTCTCTGAACGTGAAGGTGAGCATCCCTGCTGCTTACGAGCAAGCCAACGTAGTCTAATTGAAGTCGTCCCTGTGCGAAAAGGGCATTACAAGACGCCACTTTAGAGCCAAGCTCGTTGTTCCGGGCTTCAAACAGCATATCAGCAACGAACTGAAGTGAGGCTGGGATATTTGCGGAATGAGACTTCACCAATGCGCCAACAAGGTCTTCTACCACTTGTTTGTTTGGGGTAGTCCTGAATTTCGCCTCCCCGACAAGAACTCGAGCGGGATCCGAATCGAGATCGAATGCGAGGACATCGTCCCCCTTCATGGATTGGTCGACGTTCGGGTTGTAGCGGAGGCGATAAACGGGAAGCTGAGCACCGCACGATGCGGCAACATATTCTGCGAGCAATATCTCCGCCCAGTTTCCTTTCTTAGTTTTATCAGCAGTCGGAAGGCGTGATCGAGAAGGGTCAACCAGTCCTTGGCGGGCTAATGCTTCACGCCTCCTGCGGTCACTTTCGATGAATTCGGGTTTGACGTGGTGATTTACAATCCACTGCGTCATCGCGGCAGTAAACGCATCGGGTTGCAAAGGGCCATCATCGAGCAGACGATGCGGAACCGTGTGCATGGTGTTTTGATCCGTGGCCGCAAAATTAACTCCGCATGGGTGGGGCGGAAGCGGGTGAGGGCCAAGAGGAAAGATGGTTTTTCGGTCGTTGGTCATTGTTTGTGCCATTCAATTCTTTTTTCTCATCATGGTCAGCCTTATGGTTCATATGAGCGCCCAACGGAGTGCGAGTTGGACAGTCCCCATGCGTGGATTAAAAGGATGGCTTGTCGACCTGGCAACCTCACGAACACCAGTCGCGAATGCAATGATGATCTGTGTCCGATCGAACGAGAAGTTGGCCCACGCTCTACACGGACCACGCCAAGTTGGGCTCAACTCGCACCCTGCTGACGCCATTCAGAACGCGGCGTCAACTAGAATTAGTCTTTCGCAACCATAGCGACAAACACTGAATAATTAAAATCAGCCTGATGAAAGTTTGTTAAGAACAGCTAAATTTCTGCGTAGACTATTTCATCCTCACAGCCCAACTTGAAAACTCCAAGTGGGCGTAAGAAGCAGAACAGGTCGCAATAACGTCATTATTCTTCTTCCTTCTGCCGCTATGCCCTGTCGCCAGTAGATCACCGGCCACCAAAACTCAATTCCCCAGCCGATCCCGATCCCGCAAGGCCGGAAACCAGCGCAACCACAGCGCCGCAATGATCCAGGTGCCGATCCCGCCAACTACAACCGTCGGCACCGTGCCGATCAGCGCCGCCAGCGCTCCCGATTCAAATTCGCCCAATTCGTTGGATGCGCCGATAAACACCGTGTTGATCGCTGAAACCCGCCCACGCATGACATCAGGCGTCTCGATTTGCACCAGCGTTTGGCGGATGAAAACACTCACCATATCCACTGCGCCCAGCACGAACAGGCACGCCAGCGACAGCGCCAGATGTTCCGACAGACCAAAGCCAATCGTCATCAGACCAAACACGATCACCGACTGAAACATCCGCCGCCCGATATGCCGCCGCAAGGGCCGCCAGGCCAGCCACGACGCCATCAGCACCGCGCCGGCTGCCGGCATGCTGCGCAACAGGCCGAGACCTTCCGGCCCAACATGCAAAATATCGTGGGCGTAAACCGGCAACAGCGCGGTTGCTCCGCCCAGCAGCACCGCAAACAGATCGAGCGAGATCGCGCCGAACACCACCGGTTTCGACCAGATAAAACGGATGCCGGCCAGCAGTTGGTTCCAATCGGTCGGTTCATGCTCAACCGCGATGGCCTGATACCGGATTGCCGCCAGTAAGCCAAAGGTGATGGCGAAGCTGAGCGTCACCGCCGCGAATACCACCGTTGCGCCAAACAGATACAGAATGCCGCCCAGCGCCGGGCCAACAATCGTGGCGGTCTGCCACGCCAACGCATTCCAGGCGATAGCGCTGCCCAAATGCGCCGGCGGCACTAAATTGGGGACGATGGCCTGTCCTGCCGGATTGGCGAAAGCGCGAGCAACGCCAAACAAAAGGAGCAGCGCATAGATCGGCCCAACCTGCCGGGCGCCGCTCCCGGCGTAGAACAGCAGACCTGCCGCCGCCAGCGTGGCGATGGCGTAGCAAATCCGCAGGATCAGCAGCCGGTCAAAGCGATCCGCTGCATGGCCGGTCGCCAGCGCCAGCCCGATGGCGGGCAGAAACACCGCGAGTCCGACCAAACCCAGCGCGAACGGATCGTGCGTCAGGGCATACACCCACCAGCCAACGGCAACATTCAGCATCTGCACGGCCAGGGCCGAGATGAAGCGCGCGCTGCAGTAGAGCGCAAAGTCGCGGGATTGGAGCGCATAGGGGACTGGAAAACGGGTAGCCATTTGACCAGTGAACGGTGAGTACCGGTTTCGTCACGCTAACCGCCAGCCGTTTCTATCGGGGAGCAAAACCAGATCTTGTTGCCTTCGCTATCGAGAAATCCGCCGACGTAAAAGCCTTCCTGTGGATATGCCTGCACCGGATCGCTGATCGTGACGCCCCGCGCTGCTAATTCCCGTTCGGTTTGCGGCGCGTGTTCGGTCGCGAAGGTCATGCGCGGGTTAAGCTGGGCGCTCGGTCGCGCATACCAACCGTCGGCCACCGGCTTAAGCATCACGATCACGTTGCCCAGCATGTAGCCGACCTGCCGTTCCCCTTCAAAAGCCGGGACCAGATCGAGCGTATCCCGGTAAAAGCGTTCCGCCCGCGCCAAGTCTTCCACGGCCAGCGCTATTACCTTGAGTCGTTGAAAACCGAGAGTGTTCATGTTTTACCCTCCTGCCTTCAGCGTTGCGTTCAGTGGCGCTGGCGGATGCTCCCGATGGTCGGCATGGGTCGCGGCTGCCGCCTGTTCCGCATCCCGGTCATGGGCGTGATCCTTGGCCAGCAGCATATACAGCGCCGGCACCACGAAAATGGTGAACAGGGTGCCGACCGCCATGCCGCCGACCAGCACCAGGCCGATGGAATTACGGGCGGCGGCGCCGGCGCCGGTCACCAGCGTCAGCGGCAAATGCCCCGCAATGGTGGCGGCGCTGGTCATCAGAATCGGGCGTAATCGAATCAGCGCGGATTCATGCACCGCCGCCAGCTTGCCAAGGCCGTCGCGCTGGAGTTTGTTGGCGAACTCCACAATTAAAATGCCGTTCTTGGCGATCAGGCCGATCAGCGTCACCAGTCCCACCTTGGAGTAGATATTGAGCGTGGTGGTCCAGCCCTCGGTGAACGGGAACGGAGTATCTGGGCTGGGCATCTTCAGGAAAGTGAACAGCAACGCGCCGAACAGCGCCAGCGGCACCGAGCCCAGCAGGATGATCAGCGGATCGCGGAAGCTGTTGAACTGCGCCGCCAGCACCAGAAAGATCAGGATGATGGCCAGGCCCATGGTGGCGAAGAACCGGCTGCCGCCTTCAAGGCGCAACTGCCGCGACTCGCCGGTGTAGTCGATCACATAGCCCTGCGGCAGCAGTTTGGCGGCTTCGTCTTCCAGAAAACGCAAGGCCTGATCGAGCGGGCGGATCGCCACCCCGCTGATCTTGACCGCATTCAGTTGCTGGAACCGGTTGAGTGAGCGCGCCTGGGTGCTTTGGCGCAGCGTGGCGACCGCGCCGAGCGGCACGAGTTGACCGTCCGGGCCGGTGACATAGAGATTCTCCAGTTGTTCGGGATTGAGCCGGTCAATCCGCTCCACCTGCGGGATGACCTTGTAGCTGCGCCCAGCGATGTTGAAGCGGTTGATGAAATTGCCGCCCATCGCCGCTGCAAGGTCAGAGCCGACCTGCTGGAGGTTGAGACCCAGGGCGGCCACCTTGTCACGGTCAATGACGACCTCCGACTGTGGCTGATCGAACTTGACATCAATCAGCGGCGGGAAGGCGAACAGGCCGCTGCTGATCGCCTTGAGTTGAATCTGCTGAGCAATGGCGAGAATTTCCCGGCTGTCGGCGGTCGAGGCGATGATGAACTCCACCGGAAATTGACCACCGCCGGGCAGCGCCGGCGGCGTCACTGGGAACATCTGGATGCCGGGAATGCGTTGCAGTTTTTCCTGAATTTCGGGCAGGATTTGAAAGACATTGCGCTCACGTTCGCTCCAGGGCTTGGTTACCATCCCGCCAAAACCGGAGGTGGGAAAGGTGATCTGAAAGGTGAACTCGGTTTCGGGCACGCCCAGGAACACTTGGTTGGCGGCGGCGGCGAAGGTGCTGGTTTGATCCAGGGTAGCGTTGGCGGCGGCATCCACGATGCCGAAGATCACGCCCTGATCCTCGCTGGGCGCCAGTTCCTCGGGCGAAAACATCCACATCGGCACGACTAGGATCGACAGCGCGCCCCACACCAGATAGACCGCCGGACGCGCGCTTAACGCCCCATCAAGCAGATGGCCGTAAAACCGTTTCAGGCGTTCGAAAGCGGCGTTGATATGCGCCGGCAGCCAGTGTTGTTCGTCTTCGGCGGTGAGCAATTTGGACGACATCATCGGCGACAGGGTGAGCGCCACGATCCCGGAGATGGTGACTGCGCCCGCCAGAGTGAAGGCGAATTCGCGAAACAGCGAGCCGGTCAACCCCCCTTGCAGGCCAATCGGCGCGTAGACCGCGACCAGGGTGAGCGTCATGGCGATGATCGGGCCGACCAGCTCGCGGGCGCCGAGAATCGCGGCGTCGAAGGGCGTCTGGCCTTCGCGTAAATGACGTTCGACGTTCTCCACCACCACGATAGCGTCGTCTACCACCAGACCGACCGAGAGTACAATCGCTAATAACGTCAGCAGGTTGATGGTGAAGCCGAATAGTTGCATCAGGAAAATGCCGCCGATCAGCGAAATCGGAATGGCGATCACCGGCACCAGCACCGAGCGCAGCGAACCGAGGAACAGGAAGATGATGATCACCACGATCAGCAGCGTCTCCGCCAGGGTTTTCACCACCTCGGCAATCGCGTTGTTGATGTAGTTGGTGGCGTCGTAGGCGATCCGCGCCTGCAAGCCGGTGGGCAACTCCTTCTGAATCAAATCCATCTCGGCGCGGACCCGCCGGATCACATCAATGGCGTTGGCGTTGGGCAGCGGGAAAATGCCCATGAACACCGCAGTCTGCCCGGAAAAGCGCACCTCGGTTTCATAATCCTCAGCCCCCAGCACCACCTCGGCGACATCCCGCAGTCGCACCAGCACCCCATCCTTCTCTAAAACCACCAGATTCTTGAATTCATCCACTGAGCGCAGATCGGTGTTGGCGGTCAGGTTAACCTGAACCAGCGAACCTTTGGTGCGCCCGACCGCAGCGAGCACGTTGTTGGCGGCCAGCGCCTGACGCACCTGCACCGGGCTGATGTTGAGCGCGGCCAGCTTGTCGGGCTTGAGCCAGACCCGCATGGCGAAGGTGCGGGCGCCCAGAATCTCGGCGCGCTGCACCCCGGTGATGGCGGTCAGGCGGGGTTGCACCACCCGCACCAGATAGTCGGTGATTTCGTTTTGCTGGAGGATATCGGAGCTGAAACTCAGATAAGCGGAGGCGAATTCGCTATCCGCCGACTCGATGTTGATGACCGGCACTTCGGCTTCCGGCGGCAGGTCGCCGCGCACCTGATCGACCTTGGAGCCGATTTCGGCCAGCGCCTTGGTGGCGTCGTAATTCAGCTTCAGGCGGGCGCGAACGGTGGAAAGCCCCTGGGCGCTCTGCGATTCCAGATAGTCGATGCCGTCCGCTGCGGCGATGGCGCGTTCCAGCGGGGTGGTGATGAAGCCGCGCACCAGATCAGCGCTAGCGCCGATGTAGGCGGTGGTGACGGTGACGCTGGCGTTATCGCTGCGTGGGTACTGGCGGACGTTGAGAGTGAAGATGGCTTGAATCCCGGCGATGATGATCACCAGATTGACCACAATCGCCAGAACGGGCCGCTGAATGAACAGGTCGGTGAAGGTTTTCATGAGAAGCGGGCGTCCGGGTCACGAATTGGCAGGCTTGGGCGCAAGCTGGGGTTGCGGCGCCAGCGCATTGTCCACCACCACGCTCATCCCATTGCGGAGCTTGAATACGCCGGTGCTGACCAGGGTTTGCCCGGCGTCAATACCAGAGGCCACCACCACGAAATCGCCCCGGGCCGGACCGAGCCGCACAAACTTCTGATTCAATACCTTGGCGACTGCGCCGGTTTTCTCGTCCTTTTTGTCCTCAATCACGAACACTGAATCGCCGTAGGGCGCATACAGCACCGCAGTGGCGGGGATCATCAGGACCGGCTCGGTGTCCGGCAGGACGGCGGCGACTTCGACATACATCCCGGGTTGCAGCCGTCCTTTGGGATTCGCCAGCGTGGCCTGGAGGCGAACGTTGCGGGTGACGCTGTCCACCTCGGGGCTGATGGCGGTGATTCGGCCCTCAAAATCCTGCTTGGGAAAGGCGTCGGTCGCGACCCGCACGGTCATGCCCGCGCGCAATTGGGCGAGATAACGCTGGGGCAGCGCGAAATCCACATACACCGGATCGAGCGATTGCAGAGTCACCATCGCCGCGCCGTTATCGAGAAACTGGCCAAGATTGATCTTGCGGATGCCCAGCCGACCCGCGAAGGGGGCGCGAATCGTCTTCTTGGCGATGGCGGCGTTGATGTTGTCTATCTGCGCGCTTGCTTGCTTGGCTTGAGCTTCGGCGGCATCGAAATCGGCGGCGGAGACCATGTTTTTGCTGCGCATGGTGCGGGCGCGATCCAGGTTGGCGCGGGCGAGATCGGCGCTGGCGGCGGCTGAGCGCAGTTGGGCCTGTTCAATGGCGGTGTCGAGTTCGACCAGCAGTTCGCCCGCTTTCACGGTCGCGCCTGATTCAAACGCGATGTCCTTGACGGTGCCCGAGATCTCGGCGCTGACCATGACCCCCTGGACGGCGGTGATGGAGCCGATGGCGGTCAGCGTGGGTTGCCAGCGATCCGGTTTTACCTGGGCGGTAGTGACGGTTTCCGGGGGCGGCGCGAACGCTGCGCCTTGAGCGAACATGGTCTTAAATTGCAGGACTTTGGTCCCGGCGAGCAGCCCTACGAGAGCCAGCAGGCCGATGAGGGTGAGGATGATCTTCTTAGCCATATCTTTCCCAATGTCGAAAAAACCGGTTCCTGGCACTGCGAAGCCACTTTTGGTAGGCACACGCTTTCCAGGACGCGCAAGGATAACCCGGCTAGTGATGCCCGCCTATCACCGTTTGGCCGTTTTCACCGCGCTATGTGCCGCTGAAACCTTCCACAAGCATTCCTTAATCCTGTGTTCCATAGCTAACAATCGTTGGCTTCGGGCTTGTGGCATTTGCCACATCCTGCTCATTATCTCTATGAAAAAAGCAATTTCAGCAATAGGTTAAGCCATAGATTTTTGATAGGCATGACGTTTGCTAAAGGTTAATCGCCGCCCGATTCCGGTCGGCGGCGGACCGCCAGCCGTTCCGCCGGGCTTTGCGATGGGGAAGCGTGGGTATGGAATCGAATAGTCAGCCGCTGGCTACCGGCAAAGCACCGGCGCTTCACCCGTGCTATTCCCCAGAAGGGCACAAGCACTTCGCCCGCTTGCACCTGCCGGTGGCACCGGTCTGCAACATTCAATGTCATTACTGCAATCGCAAATACCATTGCAGCAACGAATCGCGGCCCGGTGTCGTTTCGGAATTGCTGACCCCGGAACAGGCCGTTCGGAAGGCGTTGGCGGTGGGGGCAACGATTCCTCATCTGGCAGTGATCGGCATCGCCGGGCCGGGTGATCCGCTCGCCAATCCCGAACCGGTGTTCGCCACCTTGCGGGAACTGCGGATACAAGCGCCTGACCTGCTGTTGTGCCTGTCCACCAATGGGCTGGCGTTGCCGGAACAGGTCGAGGCACTGGTAGAACACGGTATCAACCATGTCACCATCACGATTAACTGCGTAGACCCGGATATCGGCGCGCAGATTTACCCATGGATTCGCTGGAAACACCGGCTGCGCGGGCGCGAAGCAGCGGAAACCTTGATCGCTCAACAGTTGCTCGGCTTGGACATGCTGGTGGCGCGTGGTGTTCAGGTGAAAATCAATTCGGTACTGATTCCCGGCATCAACGACGCCCATCTGCCAGAAGTAAACCAGGTGGTACGGGAAAAAGGCGCGATCATGCATAACATCATGCCGCTGATCGCCCGCGCTGAACACGGCACCCATTACGGACTGACTGGACAACGCGAGCCAACCGCCGAAGAACTGGCAGCAGTACGCGCCGCTTGCGGCAGCAGCGAGACGATGATGAGTCATTGCCAGCAATGCCGCGCCGATGCGGCGGGAATGCTGGGCGCGGATCGCAATGCCGAATTCAGCATGGCGAAAGTCGAGGCGATGACGATTGATCCCCAGGCGGCAATGGCTAAGCGGGAAGCGGTACGCGCCACCATTTCCCGGCAACTGGCGACGCAAGCTGCGAAACCGGAACGGCGCTCGCATCTCGCGCCGGTGCAACGACGGAAGTCGGATCAAGGACTCTTGCGGCTGGCGGTGGGCAGTGTAAATGGACAGACCATTGACGCTCATTTCGGGCACTTGCGCGAACTGCTGATTTATCAGGTGTCTGCCAATGCCATTCACCTGATCGAGCGGCGTGAAATCGCCCGCTACTGCCATGGCGCGACGACTTGCGGCGACTCGGAAGCGGCGATGGACGGGGCGATTCGGGCGCTATCCGACTGTGCGGCGATTTTATGCGCCCGGGTGGGCTTCACTCCATGGCGGGCACTGGAAAACGCCGGAATTGAACCCAACAGTGAGCACGGCGAAGAGCCGATTGAAGTAGCGCTCCGGGCCGTTTATGAGGAATGGCGGGCGAACGGGCGCTTGATGTTGGCACAAACTCGCGCTGCGGCGGGTTAACCATTAGCCACTGTTCCAATGCTGACGAACGCGACGGTCAACCCTCGGCAGCCCCTTTACGAGCAGTGGATAGCCCATAGCCGGGGCTTGCCCAACGACGATGCGCTGGCGCAAATGCTGGCAACGCATTACAGCGGCGGTGGTTCCTTGCCGACCGGCCTGGGACTGATTCCCGCTGATTTTGCTGCGTTGTTGCATCGGCGTTTTCCCGGTGCGCTGTTGCCCGCGACGCCCCATCCGATTCCGCTCCATTGGGATTTACGCCTGCTGGAAGAACGCGAGGAACTGGTCAAGCTGTTGCAACTGCACCGGGCCGAACAGGATGAATCAGAAGTCTGGATAAGCACAATCATCGCTGCCGGTTGCATGTCCAGCGATCACCTTTGGCAGGATTTAGGCTTGTGGTCGCGCCGCGAACTCAGCGCGTTAATGGTGCGTAATTTCCCGGCGCTGGCGGCGAAAAACGACCGTGATATGAAATGGAAGAAGTTTCTCTACAAGCAACTTTGCCAGCAGGAAGGGGTTTATCTGTGTCGCGCCCCGGCCTGTGAATTATGCGCGGACTATTCCCATTGCTTCGGGCCGGAAGATTGAACGACAGGTAAAAGCGCTGCTTTGCCTCTTCAGCAGAAAGAGCGCCGGAGGATTCGGTGTGGACCTCTCAAACGCGAGTTCAGGATTTTCGCTCCATCCATTTTAATCTTCATCTTCATCGTCATCATCCAAAGCGACCTTGCGCTGCGGGATGGTCTTGGGGTCAACCATAATTGGAGTATAAATCTCCACCCGATCACCCTCACTCAATAGCGTGCTGACTTTGGCAATTTTGCCGTAGATGCCAATCTTGTTCTTCTTGAGGTTTACTTCCGGGCAACGCGCCAGAATGCCGGAGCATTCAATAGCGTGTTGTACCGTACTGCCTTCCGGCACCTCCAGATTCAGCAGAATTTGTTGCCGCATATCGGCGTAAACCACTCCAACGTGCATCGTCATTTTCCTCGCGTGTGCAACTAGAGATAAAAGTCGTTGCTCTACTTCAAGCAGCGGACATCTGACCGTCCGGTGCAACAGCGGTCGCTGATTTTTTACGAGCAAGGGCCTGATCCAGAATCCGTTTACCCGCCAGCAAAAAACCGAGTACCAGAAATCCACCTGGCGGCAATAACATCAGCAAAAAGCCTTTGTAATCGTGGATCAATGTGGTTTCCAAGAAGGCGAAGCCTTGACCGAGCAGCAGCGAAGCACCGGCAAACAAGGTGGCGCTGCCCAGAATTTCCCGACAGCCCCCGATCAACACCAGCGCCAGGGTGAATCCCAGCCCCATCATCAAGCCATCCAGCGCCGACGCCGCCACCGGCTGGCGAGAGGCGAAAGCTTCCGCTCGACCGAGTACCGCGCAATTGACCACGATCAGCGGGATAAACAGGCCGAGAACCTTATACAGTTCATGCAGCCAGGCATTAATCGCCATATCTGCCATGGTTACCAACGACGCGATCAGTAGCACATAAACCGGAATTCGCACTTCCGGAGTGATATAGGCGCGCAGAGCGGAAATAGTGATGTTCGACAACAACAATACACCGGTGGTGGCGAACCCCATGCCCAGGCCGTTGGTCGCGGTCGTGGTCACCGCCATCAGCGGGCACAGCGCCAGCATCTGGGTAAATACGACATTGTTGCGCCACAGTCCGTCGCCGATGATGTCGCGGTACAGGTTGTTGCTCATATTCGACTCCTATTGGACCGCTTGAGTGATTGCAGACGGCTCACTGAGTAATTGCGCCCGGTTCGCGGCAAAAAATTCCAGGCCACCCTTGACTGCTTTCACTACCGCACGCGGGGTAATGGTCGCGCCGGTGAACTGGTCAAATATTCCGCCATCCTTTTTGACGCCCCAACGTTCCGGCGGCGGGTCGCCCAGTGAACGACCATCGAAACTCAGAATCCAGTCGGATCGCTTGCGCTCAATCTTGTCGCCTAAACCTGGAGTTTCGGCGTGACTGGTCACCCGCACCCCGAGCACTTTGCCATCGCGATCCACGCCCATGATGATGAACATGGTGGTGCTACCGTAACCACTGGCGGTGACCTGATAGCACACCGCCTGCACCTGCCCGGCGCGGCGCGCCTGATAAACGATGACCTCGCGCTCGCCATCGCGCAGGGTCACCGTGTCTTTGGTCAGTGTGTTGTCATGCAAATCTGCCGGAATCACCTGTTCCAGAGTCACCTGTAAATCTTCAAGCCGGCGCTGATCAATGGCGGAACGGGTCAGATAATCAGAGCCGCTAATGAGCGCACCGGTCAGCAGCGCCACTGCGCCCAGCAGCACCGTATGGTAGTAGGGACGCTCGCGCCAGCGCTGCCAGTTTTCCGGAGACAGCAGACTCATCACGCTCATCGGGTTTCTTCCTTCGGCTTGGCGAGTACCGGTTTTGGCTGCCCGCTCCAGGTGCGGCCATAGGCACGGGGGCGGATGTAGTGATCGATGATCGGGGTCATCGCGTTCATCAGCACCACCGCAAAGGCGACGCCTTCTGGATAGCCGCCCCAAGTGCGGATGACATAGATCAGCAGGCCGCAACCGGCGCCAAATACGATTTGTCCCAGCGGCGCAGTCGGTGAAGTCACCGGATCGGTAGCAATGAAAAAGGCGCCCATGATCAGGCTACCCGACAGCAGATGCAGCAGCGGATCGGTGAAGCGTTGCGGATCGGCGAGGTGAAACCCGCCCGCCAACAGCATTACGGTTGCCAGCATCGCCGCCGGGATGTGCCAGGTAATCACCCGTTTCCACAGCAGCCAGCCGCCGCCGAGCGCCAGCAGCACCGCGCCGGTTTCACCCAGGCTCCCCCCGGTAGCGCCCAGCGCATCAGTGACCGGGTGATAATGGTTGCTCAAAATCTGGCTGAGCGGATGCGACAGGCTAAGTTCGGTGCGAATATTGCCAAGCAGAGTCGCTCCGCTCACTGCGTCGATGTTGGGGATCCCGTGAAAAGTGATCGCCAATCCCTCCCAAAAACTGGGAGACTGGCTGAAAAACAGCGGGTGCGGTTCCAGCCACAGCGTCATTTCCACTGGAAACGACACCAGCAACATCACCCGCGCCAGCATTGCCGGATTAAACAGATTCTGGCCGATGCCGCCGAACACCTGCTTGCCGATCACAATGGCGAACAGCCCGCCGATTACGCCGATCCACCACGGCGCCCACGGTGGCAACGACAGCGCCAGCAATACCCCGGTCATTAGCGCCGAACTGTCGCGCAGCCCAACCTGAATCGGCTTTTTAGCCAGCCACAGGCACAGCGCCTCACCAGCCAATCCGCTCAGTACGGTAATGACCAGCAGATTGAGCGCGGGCCAGCCGAACAAGCCGATGCCGTAGAGGATCGCCGGCAGCAGCGCCCACAGCACCGCACGCATCAGCACCGGTACGCTGTCAGGCGCGTGAAGATGGGGCGCGCTGGGCAACAGGTTGCTCATGCTGGAGTTCCCGCGCCGGATTTTTGCTTCTCGGCGCGACGCCGGGCGGCGGCTTCCAGCTTGGCGCGTTCCTGCCGATCCAGTCGCGCCTGCCGCTCGGCCATCAGCCGACGGGCGGTTTCAGCCCGCTGATCAGCCTGTTCACGGGCAGCCAGCGCGCCTCGGGCGTAATCGAAATACTGCACTAACGGAATGTGGGACGGACAGGCATAGGCGCAGGAACCGCAACTCATGCAGTCATCCAGCCCAAACGCCATCGCCCCATCGGGGTCATCATGATGAGCGCGCTTCGCCATTTCCAGTGGCAACAGCCCCATCGGACAGACGCTGGCGCAGCGTCCGCAGCGAATGCAGGCGGTGGTTTCCGGCAGACCAGCGATCTCGGCGGCGGTTAATGCCAGCAACCCGTTAGCGCCCTTGACCAAGGGGATCTGAGCATTGGGCATCGGCTGGCCCATCATCGGCCCGCCCATCAGCAAGCGGGCAATAGCCGCCGAATCAACCCCGCAGAAGCGCAGCATGTCCTCCGCCAATGCACCAATCGGCGCTTCCAGATTTTGTGGTTCGGCCACTGCGCCGCCAGTCACGGTCACGATCCGGCTGATCAGCGGCCGTCCTTCCCGCAGGGCGCGATGCACGGCATAGGCGGTGCCGACGTTATGCACCAGCAACCCGGTGACGGTGCTGCGACCCTCGGCGGGCACTTCCAGTCCGGTGAGCAGTTGGATCAACTGGCTGGCCGAACCGGCGGGATAGCGGCTGGGGATAACCACCACTTCCACCGACAACGGTTGATCGCTCACCGCCTCACAGGCGGCTTGCAACTGTGCCGCCGCTTCCGGCTTGTTGTCTTCAATGGCGATGACTGCCCGCTGAGCCTGGATCGCGTGCAACATGATCCGCGCCCCGTCCACAATTGCAGCGGAGCGCTCGCGCATCAGCCGGTCATCGCAGGTCATGTACGGCTCGCATTCGGCACCATTTAACACCAGGGTATGCACTTCGGCTTTGCGCGCCATCCCGAGCTTGACCGCCGACGGAAAATTGGCTCCGCCCATGCCGACGATACCGGCGTCGCCGATCAGGCGGGCGACTTCAGCCGGCTCCAGGGTGAAGGGGTCAGGCAGTGGACCGAGTTCCAGCTTGCGATCCTCGCCATCGGGTTCCAAGGTAATGGTCGGCAGCGGCAACCCTGAGGGATGGGGCGCATTGAAATCGCCAATCGCGATTATGGTGCCGGAGGTCGGGGCGTGAACTGGCGCGGATACTGAACCTTGCGCTTTAGCCAGCAACTCGCCTTGCAACACTTTTTGTCCAACCGTGACCACCGGCAACGCTGACTTGCCGCGATGCTGTTGCAAGGGCAGGTAGAGCCGCTCCGGGAACGGCATGATCTGGATCGGGCGCTCGGCACTGAGGTGTTTGTGGCCGGGAGGATGAACCCCGCCGCGAAAATCGAAGAGTTTCATCGGATCACACTCCTGCCAGTAGCGGTTTGGGCCAATGCCACTGCTGGATACTCACCGCCAGCGGGCGCAATTGCAGACTTTCAGTCGGGCACACCGGCAAACATTTGCCACAGCCGGTACACGCCTCATGTAAAACGTGATGCAGTTGCTTGGACGCGCCGACAATGGCGTCGGTAGGACAATGGCTGCCGCAATGAGCGCAGCCAATGCACAGTTTTTCGTCCACCCAAGCCAGCAGCGGCGGTCCCGACGCCGCCTCCAGCGATACCCCCAGTTTTGCCGCCAATTGCTGCGCCAGCCCTGGCCCGCCCGGCGGACACAGATTCGCGGTAACCGCCAACCGGCCTTCGGTGAGCGCCTCAGCCGCGCCCGCGCAACCGGGCAGACCGCATTGGCCGCAATTCACCCCAGGCAACAGCGCGGTGATTTCATCGCGCAAGGGATTACCGGCCACCTGGAAATAACGTCCGGCAAAAGTCAACAGCATGCCTAATACCAATCCCAGCACAGTCAGGCTCGTGGTCGCGATCATTTCAAGATTCTCCTCTCACTCACTTCACCGGCAACCCGGCAAATCCCATGAACGCCAGCGCCAGTAGCCCGGCGGTGATAAATGCTATCGGCACTCCGGTAAAGGCGGCGGGCACACTGGACAAAGCCAAACGCTCGCGCAGTCCAGCGAACATCATCAGCACCAAGGTGAAACCCAGCGCGGATCCAAAGCCATACAGCAAACTGCTGAGAAAATCGTGGCCTTGCTGAACATTCAGCAGCGCCATGCCGAACACCGCGCAATTGGTAGTAATCAGCGGCAGGTAGATGCCAAGGGTTCGATAAAGCACTGGACTCACCTTTTGAATGAACATCTCGGTGAATTGCACCAGCGCGGCGATCACCAGAATGAAGGCAAGGATGCGCAAATAAACGATATCCAGAGGAACCAGGATGTAATGCTCCAGCAGCCAACTGGCCGCGACCGCCAGAGTCAGCACGAAGGTGGTCGCCATCCCCATCCCCAGCGCCGAATCCAGCTTGTTGGACACGCCCATAAATGGGCACAGACCCAGGAAGCGGGTGAGGATTACGTTATTAACCAGCGTCGCCGCCAGCAGAATGAACAGGTATTCACGCATGATTGCCGCCGTGGTTATGTTTCGCGGTCTCTATTACAGTAATCGCGCCAATCACTGGGTACTGAAAATTTCGCTATTAAATCAATCGATTGTAGCAATAAGCTGTTGCTGGCCTGGTTGTACGCTTTGCGACAGGCTCGTATCGGGAAAAGGGTACACTGTCGGAAATGCCACAAGGCGAGCGCCAGAATGCGAGTGAAACGACCGTGCAGAGTCACCCGCTTTAATGGTCATAAACTTGCATTGTTCAAAACTGCGTCCCAGCACCGCTGGCCGGTTGCGTAGAAGGAATCCAGGATGACCCGAAATAAGCGTCGACCCTCGCCCGAATCAGTTTTGGCCACTCCGGGTGACCTTGCCTTGTCCGCCGAGACCCTGCCCTCCGGCTTATCCGCCCGGATGATCGAAGAATTACCGGTGGCGATTTGCTTGACCGATCAAACCGCCACGCTGATCTATGTCAACCCCGCCTTCACTGCCGTCACTGGTTATAGCGCTGACGAGGTGGTAGGGCGCAAGGTGTCGCTGTTGGCTGACACCAGCACTCCGCGCCAAGTGTACGAACAGATGTGGGGGCAACTGAACCGTGGGCACTCCTGGACCGGGTTGCTGGCCAACCGTTGCAAGCAGGGCCTGGTGTATCTGGCGGAACTGACCGTCGCGCCGTTGCAAGACCCGGTGACCGGTTGCCATTATTTTCTGGGCATTCACCGCGATGTCAGCGGCCTGCATCGGCTGGAACAGCAGGTGCGTAATCAAAAGACCCTGATCGAGTCCATGGTGGACGCCGCGCCAACGGCCATCGCGCTGTTGGACGAAACCGGCAAGGTGATCCTCGACAACCACGAGTACAAGAAACTGGTCGGTGATTTGCGCGGGCGTGAACCGGCGACCGAGTTTCTGCGCACGCTGCGTGAGAACATGGATGATTCCTTCCAAAGTGACTATCAATCCGGCAAGAGCTTCCACGACCGGGAACTGAGCGTCGATCCCGGCAATCGCGGCCTGCCGCGCTGGTTTTCCTGTTCCGGGATCTGGTTCCGCGAGCAGAACGGCAGCGCCGATGCCTTCTTCAAACCGGTGCGCCAAGCCTATCTGCTGCTGGTCATCGTCGAGATCACCAATCTCAAGCGGCAGCAGGAGGCGGTGGCGATGAATGGGATGCGCGCTCTGCTGGCCGAGCAGGAACGGGTGCGCAGCATGCGTGAAACTTTGGACGCGGCGATTTTTCAGATGCAAGCACCGCTGAATCTGATTGCCGCCGCCTATGACCTGCTGGAGCGACGCAGTCCCGCAGCGGGCGGCGATATGGCGGCATTACGCGGGGTGCTGCGCCAGGCGGTCAGCGCCGGGCGGGAAGCGCTCGCCAAGTTGCAGTCCTCGCTGCCGGAAGTGCCGCCTGAAGCGCCAATGCCGGTGAATATCAACCAACTGCTGCGCGAAGTGCTGGAACTCTGCACCCCACGCCTGCTGGCCGGCGGCATGGTGGTGGACTGGCGGCCTACCGCGATGTTGCCCGCGCTGATCGGGCGTGAAGGCCGGTTGCGAGCGCTGTTCAAGCAATTGGTGGACAACGCAATAGATGCGATGGAAGACAACCGCATTAAGGTACGCGAACTGCGTATCACCACCCTGCGGCAGGGTGAGGAAGACATCCTGGTCACTATTGAGGACAGCGGGCCGGGGATTCCACCCGAACTGCGCTTCAAGATTTTTGAGCCGTTCTTCAGTACTCGTGGCGCGCAGAAACGCACCGGGCTGGGATTGGCACTGGCCCAGGAGGTTGTCAACGAACATCGCGGCATGATCTGTGTCGATCCCGATTGTGACCACGGTTGTCGGTTGCGGGTGTTATTGCCGGTCAAATCTCACGATGGATGTTGAAAAGACGGGCGCTGGAGTCAGTCGCCCCGAACTGCTGGACATCGAACTGGCGGCCTTGTACCAGGTTAGCCAGGTGCTGAGTCGTCCGCTCGACTTGCGGGAAACCCTGCATCGCGTGCTGCGTGTGCTGCACGAACGGGCCGGAATGCAGTGCGGCATGGTGTCGCTGCTGGACCCGAGCGGCGAACTGCTGGTCAGCGCAGTCCACGGTCAAGACTCCGCCCGGACCCATCCGGTTCGCTACCAGCCGGGTGAAGGCATCGTCGGACTGATTCTGCAAAGTGGCGAGCCGGTGGTGCTGGGTCGCATCGCCGATGAGCCGCGCTTTCTTGATCGACTACAACTCTATGATCTGGAACTGCCGTTTATTGGGGTTCCGATCCGGGGCGATCCCGGCGAGCATGTCGGCGTGCTGGCGGCGCAACCGGCGACCACCAGCGTCGAATGGCTGGCTGAGCAAGCGCGCTTTCTGGAGATGGTCGCCAACCTCATCGCCGGTAGTGTGCGCTACGCCGGGGAAGTGGAGCGGGAACGCCGGGCGTTGACCGCTGAACGTGACAACCTGCGCCAGCAGGTGCGCGGCCAGTTTGGCTTCGACGACATCGTCGGCCATAGCCAGCCGATGCAGCGGGTGTTCGAGCAGGTGCGGCAGGTGGCAAAGTGGAACACCACGGTGCTGGTTCGGGGCGACTCGGGCACCGGCAAGGAGTTGATTGCCAGCGCCATTCATTACAACTCTCCCCGCGCCAGTGGCCCGATGATCAAGCTCAACTGTGCTGCCCTGCCGGATAATCTGCTGGAATCAGAGCTATTCGGCCATGAGAAGGGCGCATTTACCGGCGCGATCAATCAGCGCAAGGGCCGCTTTGAACAGGCGCACGGCGGCACCCTGTTTCTGGACGAGATCGGCGACATTTCCCCGGCGTTTCAGGTGCGGTTGCTGCGAGTGTTACAAGAGGGCGAACTGGAGCGCGTCGGCAGCAGCCAGACCTTGCGGGTCGATGTGCGAATCATCGCCGCCACCAACCGCGATTTGGAACTGGCGGTAGAGAGCGGCGAATTTCGCGAGGATTTGTATTACCGGCTGAACGTGATGCCGATCTTCATGCCGGCCTTGCGACAACGCCCGGAAGATATTCCCGATCTGGCGCGGTTTCTAGTGGAAAAACTGGCCCGCCTGCAAAACCGGCCCCTGCGGATCAGCGATAGCGCAATTCGCCTGCTGATGCGTCATCACTGGCCGGGTAACGTGCGCGAGTTGGAAAATTGCCTGGAACGTGGCGCGATCATGAGCGAGAACGGGGTCATCGATCAGGATTCCATTGAACTGACCGGGCTGGGCGTGACGGGGGGAAATACCACGCCCGTTGCACCAGTGGAGAAAGTTGCTCTGGACGATCCCGATATGGATGAACGCGAGCGGGTCATCGGTGCGCTGGAACAAGCCGGTTGGGTGCAGGCCAAAGCCGCCCGGCTGCTGGGGATGACGCCACGTCAGATCGCCTATCGGGTGCAGATTCTCAACATCAAGATGCGGCGGCTGTGATCGGGGATAGTGCGTCGAACATGGATAGGTACGAACGCCGCAAATCATGGCAACCGAAGCGACCACCGCTCTGCCGGCCACCCCTCTTTCAGAACCACTGACCCTGCCGGCAAACGTTGAATTCTGACCTGGTGCAGTTCAACCCGTGAACAGCCGGGCAATCCGCTGCTGAATCGCCGCCGCCGCCGCCTGGGGATCGGGGGCCTGGCGGATGGGCCGACCCACCACGATGTAATCGGCGCCGTTCAGGAATGCATCTTCAACATCCATGGTGCGCTTCTGGTCGTCCGCTGGACGGTTCAACACCGGACGGATGCCGGGGGTGATGATCAACAGCCTGTCGCCCAAATGCGCTCGCAGTTCAGCAGCTTCCAGACCCGAGGAGATCACGCCCCGGCAGCCAATCTCCAGCGCCCGCCGCGCCCGTGATAGCACCAGCGCCTTGGGGTTACAGGCGAAGCCCAGATCGTCGAGGTCGGCCTGATCCAGGCTGGTGAGCGCGGTAACGGCCAGGATACCGAGTTCATCACCGCTTTCCCGCGCTGCGTCCACCGCCGCCCGCAATATAGCGTCGTTGCCGTGTACGGTGGTGAAGGTCGCGCCATACGACTTGAGTTGACGCACGGCGGAACGCACGGTTTCAGGCACGTCGAAGAACTTCAGATCGACGAACACCTTTTTGTCGCGGGCGCGCAGCCACTCGATCAACTCGAAATAACCGCCGGCCATGAACAGCTCCAGACCGATCTTGTAGAAGCTCACCGCATCGCCCAGGGTCTCGACCAGTTGTCGGGCTATCGTTGGACTCGGCACGTCCAGGGCGAAAATCAGCCGTTCGGTTGGGAGGATGGATTTGCTGGAAAGAAAAGGTTGGTCGATCATGGAATTACTCGGACACTCCAACGGCTTCGGCGGCTTCCAGAACCTTGGCATTAGGCTTTTTATCGCAGTAGGCCACTAGATCGGCGCTGAACTTTTCCAGATTCTTCCAGCTCAGCACGGTATCGCCGGAAACGCCGCTCAAATAGCCGTCAATCCACATCAAAACCACGCCGGCGTCCTCGGCGGAGCTTTTGGAAAGATCCTGCATGAATTCGTGGCAGGTGATGGCGCCAAAGTCAATATTTTGCGTCTGAGCTTTCTTGGCGGCGACCGGCACCGACGCGAGCAGGCTGATGGAGAGAAATAATGTGGCTACAACGAATGAATGCTTCATGGAATTCTCCAGTGGGTTGAGCAATTGGGCGAATAGCAGGGACATGACAATAGGCGCGATCAGGTTGGAATGACGTTAAAATGATAGCATGACGACTTATTGTCCTACATATCGAGGTGGATGATGACTACGCGAACTCTACGCAGTTTTTGGCGATTTGCGACTGGGCTGACTGTGGTATTAGGGCTGGGTTTGAACGGCAGCGGTTGGGCGGCGGAAACCGCACTGGATCGTTATGTAGCCAAGCCGGACTCAAACTATGCCTTCACCCATTACCATACCCAACGCGGCGTGGGCTATACCGCCTATTTTCTCGAAATGACCTCGCAACAGTGGCGTTCCCCCCATGAAGTGGACCGTACCCTTTGGAGCCATCAGATCGCGTTGGTTATTCCGCTCTTTGGGCTGGACAGCAGTGATACGGCGATTCTGTTGATCGACGGCGGCAGTAACGGCGGCGCCCTAATGACCGAAGTGGAACCGGTGGTTGGAGCAGCGGCGATAGCGACGGGCGCGGTGATCGCCGTAGTGCGGCAAATACCCAATCAGCCGCTGTACTTTAGCGATGAATCGGGACGCGGGCGGAAGGAAGATGAAATTCTCGCCTACAGCCTGGACAAGGCGCTGGATACCGGCGACATGGAGTGGGCGGTGCATCTGGCGATGACTAAAGCCGCAGTTCGCGCCATGGACACGGTACAGATCTTCGCGGCCAGCAAGGGCAAAAACATTAAGGATTTTCTGGTGCTGGGCGGTTCCAAGCGCGGCTGGACGACCTGGCTGACTGCGGCGGTGGACCAACGGGTTAAGGCCATCGTGCCCGCCTCGATTGACATGCTCAATCTCGGTCAGCAATTCATTCATCACTGGGAAGCGTATGGATTCTTCGCACCGGCGCTGAAAGATTATGTGGAATTCGATCTGCCCTGTCGGGTGCAAACGCCGCAGGGGAAAGCACTATTGCAGGTCGTAGATCCTTACAGCTACCGCAACCGCTACACCACGTTGCCCAAGCTAATCCTTAATGCCACCGGCGATCAATTTTTTATCACCGACTCCTCGCGGTTCTACTATGCCGACCTGCCTGACCCTAAGTGGTTGCGTTACACACCCAACACCGATCATAAGCAGGGTGAAGATACGATTATCAATGCGCTGTCGTGGATGGACGACATCCTGGATCACAAAACCAGTCCTCAGATCCCTTGGACGCTGGAGGAAAATGGAGCGCTCCGGGTGTCGCCTACCACCCCGCCCAAACAGGTGCGGCTCTGGCAGGCAACCAATTCCAGCGCCCGCGATTTTCGGCTGGAGGCGATTGGTCCGGTCTGGACCAGCCAGGTTTTGCAACCGAATGCTGATGGTAGCTATGTGGGTATCGTGCAAGCACCGGCTACGGGTTGGACCGCATTTCTCATCGAAGTCACCTTCGCCACTGCGGGAGTGATCGAACCCGATCAGGTCTATACCACCGGCGTACAAATCACGCCCGACACCCTGCCGTATGCTGGAACAGCCTGTGGCGGCAAGCTTGAAAACAAGGATGCGCCCGGTTCATATCGCAATGGAATATGGCCCCTGGATGCCAACAGCAATGGGCGCTGGGATGGTTGCCAACAGGACGGCGGTCAAGACCTTTGTCTCGGCTTCGGCCTTGCCGGCGATACCCCGGTCGCTGGCGACTGGAGCGGAACCGGGAAAACAGCGGTCGGGATATTCCGTAACGGCAGTTGGTTCCTGGATGCCAACCGTAACGGGCGCTGGGAGGGCTGCCAACAGGACGGCGGTCAAGACCTTTGTCTCGGCTTCGGCCTCGCTGGCGATGTGCCGGTCGCCGGCGACTGGAGCGGAACCGGGAAAACAGCGGTCGGAATCTTCCGTAACGGCCGTTGGTTCCTGGATGCCAACAGCAACGGGCGCTGGGATGGGTGCCAACAGGACGGCGGTCAAGACCTTTGCCTGGACTTCGGCCTCGCTGGCGATGTGCCGGTCGCCGGCGACTGGAGCGGTACCGGGAAAACAGCGGTCGGGATATTTCGTAACGGCCGTTGGTTCCTGGATGCCAATAGCAATGGGCGTTGGGACGGCTGCCAGCAGGATGGCGGTCAAGACCTTTGCCTCGACTTCGGCCTTGCTGGCGATATGCCGGTTGCTGGCGACTGGAGCGGTACCGGGAAAACAGCGGTTGGGATATTTCGTAACGGCCGTTGGTTCCTGGATGCCAATAGCAATGGGCGTTGGGACGGCTG
>NZ_CBTK010000019.1 GCF_000531125.1 Candidatus Contendobacter odensis Run_B_J11
CCGTTGGTTCCTGGATGCCAATAGCAATGGGCGTTGGGACGGCTGCCAGCAGGATGGCGGACAAGACCTTTGCCTGGGCTTTGGCCTTGCCGCTGACCAGCCAGTAGCGGGTCATTGGTAAGCAGGATCGTCGCTTGGATCGCTACCGGTTCGGGGCACGAAGCCGGACGACCGGCGGCGATCTGGTTTTAGCTTCATTTAGTCCACAAAAGGGAACACGTTAATGAGTGGTTGGGGATGCCCGCACCAATTCAACGGAATCTGCCAGCAGGTTAAGGATCGGCCCTGCGATCCGGGGATGAAAGGCTGTGTGCTGGCTGGTCGTTTCCGCTTCAGCAACGACACCAAGAACCGGCCGCCACGTCCGACACGGAACGATGGTCGAACCGGTTCGAGCCGCAAGAGCAAGTAATCAGGAGTAGCCAACGACTCGCCGGTCGGGCCAAATTCCGATTCGTTTGGTTATGGCAGCGGCATGGCACATACTACGATTATTAAAATATCCACAATCCAGATTCAGGGATGGACACCGACCGCAATGGAGGTGAAGCATGAACAGCCCGCACTCTGCCCAGCGTCATCCAACGCTTTATCTGGTCTATGCAACGCCGCTCATCGGTGGTCCGACCATCGAAGACATGGTAGCGGCCGGCGATGAAAACGACGCCTATGAGAAGGCGCGGACGCTGTACCCGCGTGACCGCTATGACGTGACGGTTTATCTGCAATCCGCCGACGATGATTGATAATGCTTAAAAACTGAACCGAGACATCACTGATATGCCCATCACCAACGATGTGCTGTTCGCCGAATGCCTGTACCGGTGGCAGATGCGGGCCGAATCAGTGTCGCTGCGCACTTGGCGCTATGCCTTTCTTGCACCAAGGCCGGGGAATTCGAAGCTACGAACAACTGGTTATCGACGGTGCGCTGGCTGTTCCACAAAGCCAGCAACTCGGCGGTGATACTGAAATGTTCTAGGGCAGGCGCCTGACCAATTATCATTGATCGGTGAATCGCCCCTTCATGGCCGAGAGACCCCAGTCAGACATCATGCAAACCCACTATCACCATCACCGCGCCAGAGCGCGAGTTTCCACTATCGCCGGATTGCTGATCGCCCTATTGGCGGGTTGCGCTCCCCCGCCGCCACCGCCCATCGTGCAAGTGACGGAACCACCCGGCAAGTTGAGCGAGAAAGCCCGACAGGAGCAGCAGCAGGCCATCCTCAAGATCCGTGACCAGACTCTGCGCCAGCTTTACCGGCTGAAGCCACCGACCAGAGCCGAGATCGAGCAGGCAGCGGGTTATGGCGTATTTGAAATCAATGGCTTGAACGCCGTACTGGGCGAAACGCATGGGCGCGGCGTGATCGTCACCAGGAGCGGCGGCACCACCTATATGCAATTGGCCCGGACTGATCTTGGGCCAGGTGTCAGGATAAAACCGTATCGGCAGGTGCTGGTATTCAGCGACGCCAAAAAATTGAGCCAATTTGTCGCATTCGGATCGCCCACCGACGCTTCCCGCGATCCCAGCATCAAGGTCTATCAACTGAATGAAAAAGGCGTATCGGTGCAGGCTGACTGGGGTGCCCGCTATTTCCGCAATCCCGATTTGAATTCGGCTAAAGCGATCGGCGCTATTCCACCCCCAGCCCGCTGAACGGCAGATAATCCACCGTATCGCCGGGAGCTACTCCAGTGCAATCCTCCAGCAGTTCGATCAGTCCATCGGCCCAGGATAGTGACGACAGCACCCCGGAACTGTGGGTAGGGTAGATCATCACTAACCACCCTTGCGCTGGATCAGGCCGCAGCCGTGCCCGCAACCATTCGCGCCGGCCCGGCTTGCGCCGGAATGAAAAATCCGCTACCGCCCGCACCCGCAGCGGTTCGGCGGGCATCGTTGCCATCCGCCTGAGCAGCAGCGGACGGGCAAACAGCAGGAAAGACACCATTACCGAGACCGGATTGCCCGGTAGTCCCAGCACCAGGCAGTCTCCGATCCGCCCAAAGGTCACCGGCTTGCCCGGCTTGACCGCCAACCGCCAGAACTGGATCGTTCCCAATTCCGCAATCACCTCCTTAACCCGGTCCGCCGCGCCCACCGACACCCCGCCAGAAGTCAGCAACACATCGTGCGTCGCCGCTGCGTCCCGCAATACCGGCAGCATTACCTCCCGCTCATCGCGCAAAACACCCAAATCGGTCACTACGCAACCCAGCCGCCGTAGAAGCCCGATCAAGATGTAGCGGTTCGATTCATAGATCGCACCCGGCGGCAGATCCACCCCCGGTGGGTGCAACTCATCGCCAGTTGAAGCCACCGCCACCCGTAACTGGCGCACCACGGTCAGCGCAGCGTAGCCCTGCCCCGCCGCCAGTGCGACATCCTGGGGTCGCAACCGTAAACCACCCGGCAGTAACACGGTCCCGGCACGCACGTCCTCGCCACGCCGGCGAATATTCTCGCCACGCCTGATTCTAGCGGCGGTTTGTGCTTCAAGCTCGATCCAACCCGTGTCCGGGGCGATCAGACACTGTTCTTGCATCACCACCGCATCCGGTCCGTCTGGAATCACGCCACCGGTGGTAATCCGTACTGTCGCACCGACCGGAACGGCTGCTGGATACGGATGACCGGCCAGTGCGTCGCCAATCACCGGCAAACGGGTCGGCGTGTCCAGTTTCAGATCAGCCCAGTACAGGGCGAAACCATCCATCGCTGAATTGTCGTGCGGCGGCACGTCGATCCGGGCGGGCAGATCAGCCGCCAGCACCCGGCCATAGGCATCGAACAGCGCTACAGTTTCAGTCTCATGGATCGGCGAGATGAAACGCAACGCGGCAGCAAGCGCCTCGGTCAGCGTCAGCAGACGGTCAGAAGCGTCACAGCAATCACCTGAACTCATTGAGATCACAGCGATTGCGCCAGCGGTGCGTTCGCACTCGGCAGATCCATACCTTGAATCGTGGCGCGGCCGGTCAGCAATGATAAATACCGGCTGATGGCCTGGCGCTGCCCGTTTTCCCGCAGATAACTGGTAATGCGGTCGCGGACTTGCTCGTACTCCAGCGTCTGTCCCTCGGTTTTCCGGTGCAACTGAATCAGATGGAACCCAAAACGGCTTTCCACTGGTTGGGCAGAAATCTCGCCTTCTTGCAGGGCGAACAACGCCTGCTCAAATTCCGGCACGGTTTGGCCGGGACCAATCAGGCCAAGATGGCCGTTGTCCTGTTTAGAGGGACAGTCCGACAGTTGCGCCGCCAGCTCGGCGAAGCGCACCGGGTCGCCCGCCAGTTGCGCGACGAGATCGGAAGAGCAC
>NZ_CBTK010000020.1 GCF_000531125.1 Candidatus Contendobacter odensis Run_B_J11
CAAACACCTTCTATAATACATTGATTAAATTGAGCTTTTCAAGAGACCGGGAACTGCTGCTGCTCAGACTGGATCGGCGGATTCCGGGCATGGCCGAATTTCCAGCACATACGCAATGCCATCACGCACTTCCCACTGCACATCGCAATCGTACAGCGTCATGCCGTACTGTCGTGGCGCGGAATCCGCCTGCTGATAAGCCGGGCGCGGGTCCTGGCGAAGAATCTGCGCAATTAACTCTCGCAAATCCCCATTCGGCCAAGCCGCGCAAAACGCCGCTGCGGTCAGGCTGAATTCGACTGCCGGCAACAATGCTGGAGCCGTAACCGCAAAACCGCCGGTGGCGTCCACGATGCAGTCGGCATAGGGCAGATAGGGCTTAATGTCCAGCACCGGCGTCCCATCCAGCACATCCACACCCGCCAGATGCAGCACCACTCGGCCTTCACCTATTTCAATCCGTTCCAGCACCACCGCCGACAGGCCCATCGGGTTAGGGCGGAAGGTAGAACGGGTTGCGAACACGCCCAACCGCCGATTGCCGCCCAAACGCGGCGGGCGCACCGTCGGCTGCCAGTGACCGACCGGTACACCGTGGAATACGAACAGTAGCCACAGGTGGGAAAAACCTTCCAGCCCGCGCACCGCCTCCGGCTGAGCATAAGGCGGTAGCAATTCCAGCGTCGCCCGCGCTGCCGGGACCAGCCCCGGCTGACGTGGAATACCGAATTTCTGGCGAAAACAGGATCGAATGACGCCGATGGGTGCGAACTGGAACATCGCTGCCGACCCGTCTGGTTTCAGAAATCGCTCAGTGCGGATGAGGATGTGAGTGCGAATGTGGCCGGGGTTCGGGCCGGTACGGTTCTTCGCGGTCGTGCAGATGCATCCGGTACTCGACGAATCCCGGAGCGTTGGCAAAATGCAGAAACGGATTACCCGCCAGTTGTGCCGCCATCGTCGTGGTCGGGGTAATGCCGTAATTGTGGCCGGGGCGAATAATCGTATGATCGGGCAGTCGCTCGCTCAAATGTTGCAGACTCTGGTACATCCGTTCAGGATCACCGCCGCGCAGATCGCAACGCCCACAGCCGAACACAAACAGGGTATCGCCGGTCAGAATTTGATCGCCCAACCGGTAACAGGCCGATCCCGGCGTATGACCGGGCGTATGCAGAATTTCGATCTCGGTCTCGCCCAACTGAATACGGTCGCCGCCATCGTGCAGGGTCGGCAGATCGGTATAGCGATCCCAAAACGCGGCTTCAGCCCGCAGCAAATGCAGTTGCGCATCGCTATGATTCAACAGCGCCTCGACCCCGTTGATATGATCAAAATGGCTGTGGGTAAGCAAAATATCGGTGATTCGCAGCCCGCGCCGTTCAGTTACGGCCAGAATGGTCGGCACATCCCAAGCCGGGTCTACCACCGCCGCACGGTCGCTGGCATGATCGTGGATGACATAAATAAAATTGCCCATTCGCCCCAGTTCCAAGGCGTGGATGGTGTGAGTTTGGCTATCGGCCATCGCGCATTCTCCAGAGTGAAAGCGATTCAACCTCATATCTACAGCGTCTGCAAACCTTGATCCAGCAGCGGCGCCGATGCTGAATCCGAGTCGCGGCACCCTATCGGCTCCTGATATGCAACCGCAATCACCGGCCTTTCCATCCAGAGGAATTTTTCATGCGCTTCAGTCTCGACACCGATGCGAACCGATATTCGATTAGAAGTTATGGCCCAGGCTGGATCACGGTCAACGAACAGGAAATCCGCCACAGCGTAATCGTTACTCCTGCACAGTTGGTTCTCGATTGGGAGCCACAAGCATTCACCGACTTGGTGGAAATGCATTTCGAGAAAATCGCCGGGTTGGAACCGGAAATCGTGCTGCTGGGCACCGGTAGCCGACAGCAGTTTCCGCACCCGCGACTGACGCAGGCCCTGCTGGCGCACGGCATCGGGGTTGAGGTCATGGACACCGCCGCCGCCTGCCGAACCTACAACGTCATCATGCTTGAAGGCCGCCGGGTCGCGGCTGCGTTACTCTTGTCGGTAGATTGAAAGGGATAGGGAACCGGTTTCCAGCCGGGTTTAACAGGCTGAAAACCGGTACTACCTTCCAGGATGAGCAGATAATATCGGGTTGGATCTACAGAAAATCCTGGGAAAACCCTTCGTTTTCAAGAACTTTTCGTAGCCGGCGCAGAGCATCAATCTGAATCTGCCGCACCCGTTCGCGGGTTACACCGATCTCGTTACCGACCTGCTCCAGCGTGGCTTTCTCATGACCGCCCAAGCCGAACCGTCGTTCTACCACGATGCGCTGCTTATCGTTCAACTGGCCGAGCCATAGTTCCAGCTTTTCGGTGAGATCAGCATCCTGCAAGATTTGCAACGGATCGAGATTGTTGTCGTCGGGAATCGCGTCCAGCAAGGACCGATCTTCGTCCTTACCAATCGGTGTATCTACCGAAGCCACCCGCTCGTTGAGTTGCAACATCCGCTTCACATCGGCGACAGACTTGCCCATTGCCCGGGCAATTTCATCTGCAGTGGGTTCGTGATCCAGGGTCTGCGCCAGTTGCCGGGCAGTTCGTAGATAACCGTTGATTTCCTTGATGATGTGGATCGGTAACCGAATGGTGCGAGTCTGATTCATCAGCGCCCGCTCAATGGTTTGGCGAATCCACCAGGTCGCGTAGGTCGAGAAGCGAAAGCCGCGTTCGGGATCGAATTTCTCGACCGCGTGAATCAGTCCCAGATTGCCTTCCTCAATCAAATCAAGCAGGCTCAAGCCCCGATTCATGTAACGGCGGGCGATTTTCACCACCAGCCGCAGATTGCTCTCGATCATGCGGTTGCGGGCGCTGGCTTCGCCCTGAATGGCCCGGCGGGCGTAGTAGACTTCTTCCTGAGCCGTCAGCAGCGGAGAAAAACCGATCTCGCTCAGATACATGCGGGTGGCGTCCAATTCCTCCGGGGTAAATTCCCGGCTGGTCGCGGCAGGAGCTACCCACGGTGCTTCCATCCCTACTTCAACAACCTCGTCTTCCTCCAGCTTGTCATCATCCAGCAAGGGGTCGCTTATGTGTACTTCGTCTTCGCATACGACCGCCTCCAGACAGACGTTCATCCGTCGGGACATCAGTAACCTCCTCGACTCGCTTCGCTTGGTGGGTTTTCATGGCGACGCGCAGGCTATCGCCCGTCGCATCTTTATAATTCTGATTATGTTGAAAATCGGCACTCAGCACGGAACTTGATGTCATTCAGAACCGCCCGTTAGGCCAGCGCCTGAAATACCGGAATAATCCTGTCCTTGATCCGGATTACAAGCATTTGATGATGATAAACTTTTTCAAGCGGTTGCGTCCACTGGCATTGTGTATGCTAAAGCCGACCAATGGCTGATTCATACCGAGGGTTTTATCTCGCTCAACCACTCCGTCAATGGACCGATTGCGCCATGGCGGGTTAAATCCACCTGCAACGGGGTGATGGAGACATAACCAGCCCGCACCGCATGAAAGTCAGTGCCAGGGCCAGCATCCTGTTCGGGACCCGCCGGCCCCACCCAGTAGATCGGACGGTCGCGTGGGTCGGTACTTTTGATGACCGGTTCGGACTTGTGGCGGTGACCGAGCCGGGTGGCCTGAAAACCGGCCAGTTGTTCCCACGGCACATCGGGAACGTTGACGTTCAGGATGGTATCGGGCGGGAGCCGTCGTTCGCGCAGCCGGCGCACCAACCAGACCGCGACGCGGGCGGCGGTATCGAAATGCGCGGGGCGGGGCGCATTCTGGGAAATCGCAATGGCCGGTAGACCAAGGAAGCGGCCTTCCATCGCTGCCGCCACCGTACCGGAATAGATCACATCATCGCCCAGGTTAGCGCCGTTGTTGATGCCCGACACCACCATATCCGGTTCTTGTTCTAACAAACCGGTGATGGCGACATGGACGCAATCCGTCGGGGTTCCTTCGACACTATAAAAACCGCTGTCATGGCGGGTGACATAGAGTGGATTTTTAAGGCTCAACGAATTGCTGGCACCACTGCGGTCGCGGTCAGGGGCGACTACCGTGATCTCTGCCAGTTCGCTCAGGGCGGCGACCAGGCACAGCAGCCCCGGAGCCTGATAACCATCGTCATTGCTTACCAAGATGCGCATAGCACGCTATTCTCCCAAGTTACTGCTGTGCCAACCGTATCGGAGCGCGCAGCGACAACGCTAGACTGTCCGTTATTATCCCGATTATTTCCGTCCTGGCCGGACGCCCCCTGCGATCTCACCGAGGCGCCCATGACCAAACTATTGAACCTTGATCCACAAGATCAAGCGCTGTTCCGTCAAGCCGTCGGAGCAGTCAAGCCACTGCATTGCGACCGGATCGACCCGATCCGGCATCATCCTGCCCCGATTCCCCGCTTCACCCAAGCCGACGAACAGCAGGTGCTGACCGATATGATCTCGGATTATTTCGAGCCGGCGGACTTGGATACCGGCGAGGAGTTGTACTATCGTCGCGATGGTGTCCAGCAGGCAGTACTGCGCAAGTTGCGGCGCGGCCAGTTTCAGGTTGGGGCGGTGCTGGATTTGCACGGGATGACGGTGGTCACAGCCAAAGAGGCGCTGGTCGCGTTTCTCCACCATGTTCGCCGCAACCGGTTGAGCTGTGTGCGGATCATTCATGGCAAGGGTAAGGGTTCGCATCATCGAGGGCCAGTGTTGAAACAAAAAGTTAACTACTGGCTGCGGCAACGTGATGAAGTGCTGGCGTTCTGCTCAGCGCGGTCCGTGGACGGCGGCACCGGGGCAATTTATGTATTGCTGAGAAGCAACCCGTGCCGCGCTCAACCGCAGCTTGATGATTGATGACTGCACTTTTTCAACAAGGGCGGTACGGTAACCCACGGTTAGGCCCTGATTTCCAGCGCCGACAGGCTTGGCAACCGGCGTTGCGAACGTTGCTGGCGGGCGGCTTCTTCGTCGAGTTCGCGCAAGGTAGTTTCAACGAAGGCGAGGTGAATATGAGCCGCCTGCCGAGCGGCCTCCGGATCGCGATCCAATATCGCTTTCAGGATGGCCCGATGTTGGGAATGGACGATCACATAACTGCTTTCGCGGGTATAGAGCCGCTCCAGCGAACGGCAAATATGACTCAACAGCAAGTTAAACAGCCCGCGCATCACATGGATCAGCGCCACATTGTGGGAAGCGTCGGCGATGGCGAGATGAAAGTTGGCGTCCACTATGGAATCGTGTTGGGGCGCATGTTCGCCTTGCTGGATTTCCTCCAGTTCGGCGAAACGGCGCTGTAGAATTTCCCGGTCGGCTTCGGTGGCGCGGAGAGCGGCGAAGTAAGCCCCGACTTCTTCCAGAGCATGGCGCAACTCAAGTACGTCAAACATCGCCTTGGGATGGCTTTTAAGCAACTCGATCAAGGGATCCGTCAGGGTCGGCGCGATGATGTCCACCACATAGTGTCTCCCTCCCCGCGCACTCCGTAGCAGCCCTCTGGATTTCAGCGTCGTAATCGCCTCGCGCAACGACGGGCGAGATACGTTCAGCTCTTGCGCCAGTTCCCGCTCTGGCGAGAGCCGTTCACCCGGTTTAAGCACGCCATCCAAAATCAACTGTTCGATCTGGCTGACGATGACATCCGCAACTTTCGGAGAGTTAATCGTTTCAAATTGCATGACCTTGCCCAAGCAGTGAACCTCGTTTTCCGCCATTGTGCTATGCAGCATCCTTTATAAAGATACCACGACACCGGCATCGTTTGCAGCGCTGGTCCAAGCGACCCAATTTTTTGGTCATACCATGTTACCAAACTATTGCAAGCCATAAAACACGCTGCTATGCTTTTGGTCAGACCAGTTTACCAAAAAGGTCGGTTTATGACTGGATTGGTAACCGCAGGTAAAACAAGAAGCTGCTACGTCGCTGACTCGACAGGATTTGTACCCATAGCGCGCAGGCGGCATCAACCACCAAAACCGGATGCAGGGATACTGCTATGCCCACCCGTCCTCAGAAGGTGTATTACTTCGGCACTTGCTTAATCGATCTCTGTTATCCCCAAGCGGGAATGGCCGGAATCGAGTTAATTCAGCGCGAAGGGATTGAAGTTATTTTTCCCCAACAGCAGTCCTGCTGTGGTCAACCGGCTTACAACGCCGGATTCCCCGAAGAAACCAGAAAAGTCGCCCGCCAGCAGCTTAAAGCTTTTCCTCACGACTATCCGATTGTGGTTCCGTCCGGTTCCTGTGGCGGAATGCTGAAGCACCATTACCCCAGATTGTTCGCCAATGAACCAGAAGCCGCTGAAGCGCAACGCTTCGCCAGCCGAGTGATTGAACTGACTGAATTTCTGGTCACGGTACTGGACATTAAACTCGAAGATCGGGGCCAGCCGATTAAGGTCACTTGGCATTCCTCCTGTAGCGCCTTACGGGAAATGGGCGTGATTGAGTATTCCAAATCACTGATCCGCCAATTGCAGAATGTCGAGCTG
Organism: Candidatus Contendobacter odensis Run_B_J11; assembly: GCF_000531125.1. Lineage (GTDB taxonomy): Bacteria > Pseudomonadota > Gammaproteobacteria > Competibacterales > Competibacteraceae > Contendibacter > Contendibacter odensensis. Next base: position 6,522 of record NZ_CBTK010000020.1, read on the forward strand.
ATTGAGTTGCAACGCGAGCGAGAATGCTGCGGGTTCGGTGGCACGTTTTCGGTGAAGCAGCCGGATATTTCCTCAGCAATGGTCAGTGACAAAGTGAGTGATATTGCTCAAACCGGCGCGGCGCGAGTGCTGTCCGGTGATTGCGGCTGCCTGATGAACATTGGCGGGGCGCTGGAATACCGCAACATCGCGATTCCTGCCCAACACCTTGCTGAATTTATTTGGGAGCGCACGCATGGCTAGTTCAGTCGTAGTAGATTTCCCCAAGAATTTCGCTAATGCACTGAGCAATCCGCAATTGCGGCGCAATCTGCGCGCCGCAATGGACACCTTGGGAATGCGGCGGCGAGCGATTTTTTCTGATAAGGACGCTTTTGAAGCATTAAGGGCGCAAGGCGATGCTATCCGCCAGCGATCATTACGCCAGCTTCCGCAATTACTGGAACAGTTGGAGAAGAAATGCACTGAAAACGGGATTCAGGTGCATTGGGCCGAAACGACCACAGAAGCCAGCCAGATTTGCCTGAGCATTATTCAGAGTCATCATGCCACCCGTGTGATTAAAGGCAAATCAATGGTATCGGAGGAAATGCACCTTAACCATGTGCTGGAAGAGCATGGGATTGAGGCGCTGGAAACCGATTTGGGCGAATACATTATTCAACTGGATCATGAAACGCCGTCGCATATTATTGTTCCGGCCATTCACAAAAACCGTGATCAGATCGCCCGGTTGTTTCACGACAAGATTCCCAACACGCCCTATACCGAAGTGGTTGAGGAACTTAACGCCATTGCCCGCAAGGTGTTACGCGAGAAGTTCTGTGCTGGCGAAGTGGGAGTCAGCGGGGTCAATTTCGCAGTGGCCGAAACCGGAACCCTCTGTCTGGTGGAAAACGAAGGCAATGGCCGGATGTGTACTACCGCGCCGCCGGTGCATATCGCGGTAATGGGTCTGGAAAAAGTGGTTGAGCGACTCACAGACGTGCCGCCACTGTTACGGTTACTCACGGGTTCGGCGACCGGCCAGTTGATTACCACCTATTTCAATATGATCACTTCGCCGCGCAAGTCCGGCGAAAAAGATGGCCCCAAGGAAGTGCATCTGGTGCTGCTCGACAATGGCCGCTCCAAAATTCTGGCCGACCCGGAATTGCGGCAGACCTTGAAGTGCATCCGCTGCGGCGCATGTTTGAACCATTGTCCGGTATATACCCGCCTCGGCGGTCACGCTTATGGCTACGTTTATCCCGGCCCTATTGGCTCGATTCTGACCCCACAAATCGAAGGCTTGGAGAACGCCGGGGCAATGGCTTCGGCTTCGACGCTGTGCGGGGCCTGCGAAGAAGTCTGCCCGGTCAAGATTCCCATTACTCACATCCTGCGCCGTCTACGCAATGAATCCTACTCTAAAACCGACTCGCCTAATGCCGTCAAGGGTCACGGTTATAAAAGCAATCTGGCGGAAAGCCTCACCTGGAAAGGCTGGGCGCTGACCAATTCGGCACCGTGGGCTAATGTGCTGAACGCCAAGTTGCTCGGCCTGCTGGGTTCGCAACTCACCAAGCTGTCGAAAGTGGAACTGGTGAAAAACTGGACCCAAGTTAGAACCATGCCCAAATTCGCCAGTAAAAGCCTGCACGCGCTGGCCAAAGAAAAGGGGATCAGCGATGAGTAGCTCACGCGATAACATTCTGGCGCGATTACGGGCGGCGGTGCCGCAAGATCACGCCGTCGCGCCCGAACCTGCCACGCCGCCGAGCGTGGAACTCAGCCGTACTGAGAAGGTGGCGCGGCTGAAGCAGCGGATGGAAGCGATGCACGCCGAAGTGGTCGTCACCGACGCAGCAGGTTGGCGGGATGCGCTCAAAACCGTGCTGCGCAATCGCAGCTTGAACGGTTTGCTCTACGCGCCGGCCACCGCGCTAGGTCAGGAGTTAGCGGCAGCCTGGGACAGCGATTTGCCGCCGTTGGTGGGCTACACTGAGGATGTAGAGCAGAGCAAGGAGCGGCTGTTTGCCATTGACGCCAGCATTACTTCAACACAGGGCGGCTTGGCCGATGTCGGCGCGCTGATTCTGTGGCCGGACCCCAACGAGCCGCGCTTGATGTCGCTCGCACCACCACTGCATATCGCGGTGCTGGACGCCACCAAAATCCATGATTCGCTGGCCGACGCTATTGCCCTTGAACGCTGGCAAGAGCGCATGCCGACCAATGTGCTGCTGATCTCCGGTCCGTCCAAGACCGCTGATATTGAGTTGGTGCTGACCTTCGGTGTGCATGGTCCCAAGGAATTGATCGTACTCATTCTGGACGGCTGATTATCGCCCGCGCTGGCGCGGCACAACCATAAAACAAAAACAGTGCATCGCTTTGTCCGATGCGCCCATCACCAAATGAGACCGAACCACCATGCTTTCCAAGGCGTATCAGCAACTTCATCACGATCTACAGCAATTTATTCCCGCGACCCGCCTGATTAGCGACCCGCTGCGCACGCTCGCTTACGGCACTGACGCCAGTTTGTACCGCCTGATTCCACAACTGGTGGTGCGAGTGGAGAGCGAAGCCGAGATGCAACGGATTCTGGGGCTGGCGCATACCCATGGAACCCCGGTGACGTTTCGCGCCGCCGGCACCAGTCTGTCCGGGCAGGCGGTCACCGATTCGGTGCTGCTACAAATGGGCGATGGCTGGCGCAACTGGCGCATTGGCAATAACGCGGCGACCATCAGCTTGCAACCGGGCATTATCGGCGGCCACGCCAACCGTTATCTGGCACCCTACCAGCGCAAGATCGGCCCGGACCCGGCTTCGATCAATACCTGCTGGATCGGCGGCATCGCGGCTAATAACGCCAGCGGCATGTGTTGCGGCACCGCCCAGAACAGCTACCAGACCCTGAAAAGTATGCGGGTGATACTGGCTGATGGTGCCGTGCTGGACACCGGCGATCCGGTCAGCCGCGAGAATTTCAGCGCCAGCCACGGCCCCTTGCTGGCTCAACTCGCCGAACTGGGCCAGCGCACCTGCGCTAATGCCTCGCTGGCCGAGCGCATCCGCAGCAAATTCAAAATCAAGAACACTTGCGGCTACAGCCTGAATGCCTTGGTGGATTACCAGGACCCGTTTGAAATTTTGCAACATCTGATGATCGGCTCCGAGGGCACGCTCGGTTTTATCGCCGAGATCACCTTTAATACCGTCGAGGAGCATAGCCACAAAGCCACCGCGCTGATGATCTTCCCGGACATCAAAACCGCCTGTGAAGCGGTGGCGGCGCTGAAAAGCCAGCCGGTAGCGGCAGTGGAACTGATGGATCGAGCGTCGATCCGCTCGGTGGAGAACAAGGCGGGAATGCCACCGTTCTTCAAGGAGTTGCCGGAAGCCGCCGCCGCGCTGCTGGTGGAAACCCGGGCGCTTAATGCGCTGGATTTGCGCACCCAAGTTGAGATCATTACCGCTTCCATCGCCGCCACGCCGACCCTGCTGCCGTTTGAATTCACCGACCAGCCCGACCAATTCACCAAGCTGTGGGCAATCCGCCAAGGCTTGTTCCCGTCCGTCGGTTCGGCGCGGGCCACCGGCACCACCGTTATTATCGAAGACGTGGCGGTCGCGGTGCCGCAGTTGGCGGCAATGACGCTGGATTTACAGCGGCTGTTCGACAAGCACGGCTATAGCGGATCGATCATTTTCGGCCACGCGCTCGAAGGCAATCTTCATTTCGTCATCACCCCCGATTTTTCCAAGCCTGCCGAAACGGCTCGCTACAAGCAGTTTATGGATGATGTGTGCGGGATGATCGTCCATCAATACGACGGTTCGCTGAAAGCGGAACATGGCACGGGCCGCAATATCGCCCCGTTCGTGGAACTGGAATGGGGCCAGCAGGCGTATCAACTGATGCGGCAAATCAAGGCGCTGTTCGATCCGCGCAATCTGCTCAATCCCGGCGTCATTCTTAACGATGACCCGGAGGTGCATCTTAAAAATATCAAGCCGATGGCTGCCGTTGATTCGCTGGTGGACAAGTGCATCGAATGCGGTTTTTGCGAGCCGAATTGTCCATCCCGTGCCCTCACCTTGTCGCCGCGCCAGCGCATCGTCGGCTTGCGCGAAATCGCCCGGTTGCAAGCCGCCGATGAAGACGCCAGCCGGTTACAGGCGATTCAGGAGTCCTATCAATATCAAGGGCTTGACACCTGCGCCGCTGATAGCTTGTGTGCGCTGACCTGTCCGGTCGGCATCAACACCGGCACGATGATGTTGAAAGTGCGCAGCCAGAAACGCGGTCAAACCGCGCAACGGATCGGCAATTGGGTGGCGAGCCATTTTGCCGGCGTGACCGCTGCCACCCGGTTCAATCTGGCGGCTACTGACATTTCCCATAAAATTTTGGGAACTCAAGTACAAGGTGGCCTGACGGGCGGCATTCGCAAGCTGTCCGGCAACCGGATTCCCCAGTGGAATCGTTACATGCCGACCGCTGGCGCCATGCCCAAGCCTGAAATCAACGTCACGCCGGACCGCCCGCGAGTGGTCTATTTCCCTAGTTGCGCCAGCCGCACGATGGGGCCAGCCAAGGGCGATCCCGAAGCGGACGCCTTACCGGTGAAAACCGCCGCCCTGCTGCGCAAGGCCGGTTTTGAGGTGATCCTGCCGGAAAACAGCGCTGCGCTATGTTGCGGCCAACCGTTTGAAAGCAAGGGCTTACCGCAACAGGCCGATGCCAAACGCCGGGAAGTCGAGCAGGCGTTGCTCAAAGCCAGTCGCAATGGTCAAGACCCGATTGTGTTCGATACCACGCCTTGCGTCTTGCGGGTCAAAAAAGGCCCGGAGCAAGCCTCACTCCAGTTGTACGACATCACCGAATTTCTGCATGACGTGGTATTGGAACGGTTGACGATCCATAAGCAAGCGGAAACTGTTGCGATTCATCCCACCTGTAGCAACATCAATATGGGCTTGCAAGCCAAGCTCAAAGCGATTGCGGAAGCTTGCGTAGAGAAAGTCATTGTCCCCGACCGGGTGTCCTGTTGTGGTTGGGCCGGTGATAAAGGCTTCACCCAGCCAGAATTAAACGCCAGCGCATTACGCGATTTGAAAGCAGCTTTGCCTGATGAGTGTCAATCGGGCTATTCCACCAGCCGCACCTGTGAAATTGGTCTATCTTTACACAGTGAGCGTTATTACCGCTCCATCATTTATCTGGTAGATCGCTGCTCGCAAGCCAAGATGTACTGATTGCCAACAGTACTTCATCACTTTTAAGGATACCGGTGCGGACAGTTCGGTAGCGTTTTGCTGCCTGCGTTTCCTCACCGGATTTCAGGAAGAAAAAGCAAACAGGTCGTTATTAAACGACTCATTACCACTGAGGAGAGTTCTCTTATGCAGTCCTGGACCCAAATCTATGCGCCGCTGGCCGACAATTTGTGGCTATCCACGCTGGTTGCCGCTATCCCAATCATCTTTTTCTTTATCGCCCTAGCCGTCTTGCGGATGAAAGGCTATATCGCTGCACTGGTTACTGTAGCTCTCGCCATTGTTATCGCCGTACTCGTTTACCAGATGCCAGTTTCCATGGCGCTGGCCGCGACCGGCTATGGCTTTTTATACGGTTTATGGCCGATTTCCTGGATCATCGTGACTGCCGTATTTCTGTATAAACTCACGGTTAAAACCGGCCAGTTTGAGGTAATCCGCTCGTCGGTACTCACCATTACCAGCGACCAGCGGTTACAGATAATACTGGTCGGTTTCTGTTTCGGTGCCTTTCTGGAAGGAGCAGCAGGATTCGGCGCACCAGTGGCCATCACTGCTGCGCTATTAGTCGGATTGGGCTTTAATCCACTTTATGCCGCTGGCTTGTGCCTGATCGCCAATACCGCACCGGTGGCATTTGGCGCATTAGGCATTCCAATTACGGTAGCGGGAAAAGTTACGGGTACTGATCCATTTCTGATTGGGCAAATGGCAGGGCGGCAACTGCCGTTATTGTCACTGTTCGTACCATTCTGGCTGGTTTTCATTATGGACGGCTGGCGCGGCATCAAGCAAACCTGGCCAGCGATTTTCGTGGCGGGCTTCGCCTTTGCGTTGACCCAGTTCTTCACCTCGAATTTTTGGGCTTATGAACTGCCGGATATTACTTCGGCTCTAGTCAGTCTGGTGATATTGACACTGTTTCTGCGCTATGTATGGCAGCCCAAACACGCCTTTTCCTTTCAAGGCGCGGGCACTGGAACCAGTCTATCGGCAGATCATCCGCGTTCTCAATACAGTATGGGGCAAATCATCAAGGCTTGGTCACCGTTTATCATACTCACCATTATGGTAACGATCTGGACCTTGCCGGCATTCAAGGGATTATTTTCCAAAGGCGCTATGCTGGAGTCATGGATCATCAGTTTCCATATACCGGGTCTGGACAAGCTGGTGATGAAGGCCATGCCGATTGTCAAGGTACTGACGCCCTATGAGGCGGTCTATAAGTTTGATGTAATGTCGGCAACAGGAACTTCGATTCTATTGGCGGCAGTGATTAGCGCCTTCGTTCTGAGAATCAACATCAAGACCTTCTTTAGCACGCTGTGGGAAACAATGGTGGAATTGAGAACGCCTATTTTCACCATTGGTTTGGTACTGGGCTTTGCGTTTATTGCCAATTATTCCGGTGCTTCCTCAACGCTCGGTCTAGCCTTTGCCGCAACTGGGGCGCTCTTCCCCTTCTTCTCGCCATTCCTCGGCTGGCTTGGCGTTTTTCTGACCGGATCTGACACCTCAAGTAATGCCCTGTTCGCCAACTTGCAGCAAGTGACCGCCCAACAGATTGGCGTTAATCCAATTCTGACGATTGCGGCCAACACCACCGGTGGCGTCACCGGAAAAATGATTTCACCGCAGTCTATCGCGGTCGCCTGTGCGGCGGTGGGATTGGTGGGCAAGGAATCGGATCTGTTCCGCTTTACCCTGAAACACAGCCTGTTCTTTGCCGTCATCATCGGCATCATCACCTATGTGCAGGCGTATTACCTGCAATGGATGATTCCGGTAGCCGCGCAAGTAGCCCATTAAGTAGGCGCGGATAGAACAGGAAGCACGGTACAGGGATGTACCTCTTTGGCAAAAAATCTAATCGTACTGCGGTTATTCCCGCATTGATTGAATACAAACTGAATTTTTTGAGCCGATTTTAGGGATTAAAGAAATTCGCGTAGATCGCACGGATGGGCAAAAATATCTTCATAGTTATTGCAGTTCTATTTTTGAGGAAGCGCTTTGTCCGCACTGTTACCGGTAAAGCAGTATATTTAAGTCAGCGGCAGTTTTATGACCCGGATTGTGATCATCATTTTAATGAGCATTTCAAATTTGTTGATCCCCAGCGTAAGAAAACTCGCCGTTATAGTCTCTCGCGCTGATAGCCAGACATGACCACAACTTTCATTCTGGCTTGGAGCGGCCTCAACTATAATCCATGTCTGTTTATCAGGTTGCGACACTATATGAGCGCTACGGGTATGAATGCTGCAAAGCCAGCACGATCCAAAAAATCAGCGCTCAAGCGGGTTGTACTTCATGGTGCAGGAACCCAGCGGGTATAATTCTTCTGCGACAGCCGGGTGTAATGGCGCACCGCCTGAAGTTCCGAGACTTCCGGCAGCGGCGCGGCGGCGGCGCAGGTGATCGGGTAGGTCAGACAGGGCGGTTCGGAGGCGGGAATCACTGCCCGGCGACTGATCTGGGATTAGTCAAAGATCAGCATGAGAAGCACCGAGTCAGGTTTTGGGAAGATGAACGGCATCAATGCCGCCAATATCGCCTCGTTATTCGGTTTCCGGGCGATTTCCAGCGGAAAGGGTGGGCTTGCCGCCTGATTTATCGCCATTGCTTGGGAATCGTCTCTTTCAGGCCGGACCTGCGCCAAGCATATTTAAGAGACGTTTTTGCACGGCCTCTTGCAAACAAACCCTCACCTCCAGCCCTTCTCCCGGTGGGAGAGGGGCGTTTTTATACAGTCCTAAGCCCGGTGATAAATCTCCGCGCCGCCGCTGACAAATTCCTCCGCTTTGGCCACCAATCCCGTGGCGAGCGCCGTCTGTGCTTCGATCCCCTGCCGCGCTGCGTACTCACGCACTTCTTGAGTAATTTGCATCGAGCAGAAATGCGGCCCGCACATCGAACAGAAATGCGCGACCTTGGCTGATTCCTTGGGCAAGGTCGCGTCGTGATATTCGCGGGCACATTCCGGGTCGAGGCCCAGGTTGAACTGGTCTTCCCAGCGGAACTCGAAGCGCGCTTTAGACAGCGCATTGTCGCGAAGTTGCGCGCCGGGAAGACCCTTAGCGAGATCGGCGGCGTGAGCGGCAATCCGGTAGGCAATGATGCCCTCGCGCACGTCCTGCTTGTTCGGCAAGCCGAGATGTTCCTTCGGCGTGACGTAACACAGCATGGCCGTGCCGTACCAGCCGATCTGCGCTGCGCCAATGGCTGAGGTGATGTGGTCGTAGCCGGGAGCAATGTCGGTGGTCAGTGGGCCGAGGGTGTAAAACGGTGCCTCAAAGCAATCGCTTAACTCCTTGTCCATATTGGCTTTGATCATTTGCATCGGCACATGGCCGGGGCCTTCGATCATCACCTGCACCTCGTGCGCCCAGGCTTTTTTCGTCAGTTCGCCCAGCGTTTCCAGTTCGGCGAATTGAGCGGCGTCGTTGGCGTCGGCCAGCGAACCGGGCCGCAGTCCGTCACCTAGTGAAAAGCTCACATCGTAGGCCCGCATGATGGTGCAGATCTCATCGAAGTGGGTGTAGAGGAAATTTTCTTGATGATGCGCCAGACACCACTTGGCGAGAATCGAACCGCCGCGTGAGACGATGCCAGTCACGCGGTCGGCGGTCAGCGGGACATGGCGCAGCAACACGCCGGCGTGAATGGTGAAGTAATCCACCCCCTGTTCCGCCTGCTCGATCAGCGTGTCGCGGAAAATCTCCCACGTCAGCGCCTCCGGTTTGCCATCCACTTTTTCCAGGGCTTGATAGATCGGCACCGTGCCGATTGGAACCGGCGCATTGCGGATCAGCCATTCGCGGGTTTCGTGAATATGCTTGCCGGTGGATAAATCCATAATGGTGTCGGCACCCCAGCGCAGCGACCAGACCATCTTTTCCACCTCCTCCGCCACCGACGATCCCAACGCCGAATTGCCAAGATTGCCGTTGATTTTCACCCGGAAGTTGCGGCCAATGATCATCGGTTCCAATTCGGGATGATTGATGTTGGCTGGCAGAATGGCGCGGCCACGGGCGATCTCGTTGCGCACGAACTCCGGGGTGAAGGTATCGGGAAGAGCCGCGCCGAAATTTTCGCCGCGATGCTGACGCAGCAAACGCCGGTAGCGCGGATCGTCGCGCAGCTCCTGCAAGCGCATGGATTCACGCAGAGCGACGTATTCCATCTCCGGCGTGACGATGCCACTGCGGGCGTAGTGCATCTGAGTAACGCACGCGCCGGTTTTGGCGCGGCGCGGCGGGCGGATGTGTTCAAAACGCAGATGAGCGGTGGCCGGATCAGCCGCGCGGGCGCGGCCATACTCGGAAGATGGGCCAGCCAGTATTTCCGTATCGTCACGCTCCCCGATCCAGGCAGCTCGAACCGGCGGCAAGCCTTTGAGCAGATCAATCTTTGCCTGCGGATCGGTGTAGGGACCGGAACAGTCGTAGACCGGGATCGGTGGATTGTCTTCAGCGCCGAGTTCGGTCGGGGTGGCGTACTGGCTGATTTCGCACAGCGGAACCCGCAAATCCGGACGCGATCCCTGGATATAAACTTTACGGGAGTTGGGGTAAGGGCGGGTAATACTTTCGCCCAATTGCGCGGCGGTGTGCAGAAAATCGTGAGAAATAGCGTTCATGCGGGTCGTCCTCGGCGGCGGTGGATGAGGACGAAACAGAGGCGCTGGCATGAGCGCTGAAGCTTTCCTACGCCGGTGCTAACCGGATCAGGTTCCAAGGGTATGTCTCAGCTCCAGAATGGGAGCACCCCCGCTTCGTTCCAAGGAAGATTAAAACACAGTGCCGGCTGATCGGGAACTGTAAGGTAATAAACGACCCCGCAGCAAGCTGCGGGGTATTGGGTTACCAAAGAACGCAGCAAGCTGCGGGGAGTTAGACCCGTAGAGATTAAAAGCGTTCTTTAACTCGTCTAATGATTTATCCATCATAGAATTCTCACTTGATGTTGGCAACTGGTTGATACTATTATGCTTTAATACCCCTTGAAATACCAGAGAGCCGCAAGTTTGTTTTGTTTGTTCGGATATGTATGTAGGTTTTATCAATGCAGCGAAAGAAGTTTTTTGGAAAAAAGTCCAGATCGTAGTCGATCGATTTCATGTCGCTAAATTATATGGAAAGGGGTTGGATGAATGACGCAAAAAAGAGTTGGCACGCCTGCGGAAGACCTTACCGAAAGAGCAATATAAAGAGTTAGAAGGGGTGATGTGGATTTTGTGTAAAAGACCTGATCATTTAGAGTTAAAAGACCAGGAAACTTTAGAAAAATTATTCCAGCACTCCCCTCTTCTTAAACAAGCATATCAATTGAAAAATGAGTGAACAAATCTATTTGATAGCAACATAGATCGCCGTCGCGGTAAGCAGAAAATAGAGCCGCTCCCGTCTGTTTGGACAGCAAATCGGCTAGGATAAGTGGAGCCTTGTGGTGATCATGCCGCGATTCTTTCCTGCGGTACGTGGTTGAAGTACATCGTATCGGGCGTCTGCCCGTCAAGCGACTGATGCGGTCGCTGCGTGTTATAGAAGTTAAAATACCTTCCCAGACACGCCTTGGCCTCGGGGACTGAATCGTAAGCTCTGAGATAGACCTCCTCATATAGTCTTGCCAATAAATATCTATACATTGTGAATAAACTAACTTCTGAATTAAGTGTCTATATATAGCAATCATTTACAGGTTGTGGAATTTTTCAACACACCCTTCTGAAAAATTTATAGTTATTAATAATTATTTTTATAGGAGAATTGAGTCATGTTAAATTTAGATG
>NZ_CBTK010000021.1 GCF_000531125.1 Candidatus Contendobacter odensis Run_B_J11
CAGCCACGGCTCGCGCAGGTCCTGGCGTTCGGTCGGGAGTGGCAACCGATGGGCCAGCTCCACCGTATTCGGGGTCTGCGCCTCGAGCCTCGCCCCCACCGCCAAGGCCACCTTCGTCACCACGGTTTTGCGCAGCTGCGGGTGAGCTTCGCGCAACCCCCGTTCGATTTCCGTCGCCAATTGCCGAACCGTTCCCATCAGCCCCTCGCAATCTCAGTTAAACTCGCCAGATAGCCTAATTCAAAACTGATAGGTGGTGAGAGGTTCCAGTAACCGGTGGTGATTAAACCAAGCCACCCATTCCAGTGTGGCGAGTTCGACCGCCTCCCGGTTCTTCCAAGGCGCCCAGCGGTGGATCAGTTCCGCCTTGTACAGGCCGTTGATGGTCTCGGCTAAGGCGTTGTCATAGCTGTCACCACGGCTGCCCACCGAAGGTTCGATCCCGGCCTCGGCGAGGCGCTCCGTGTAGCGGATGGAGACGGACTGCGACCCTCTGTCACTATGATGCACCAGGGTACCCGAGCGTTCCGGTTGCCGGGCGTATAGGGCTTGTTCCAGTGCATCCAAAACGAAGTCTGTTCGCATGGAAGTACTGACCCGCCCGCCCACGATGTAGCGCGCGAAGACGTCGATCACAAACGCCACCTACAGCCAGCCCTGCCAGGTCGAGACCTAGGTGAAGTCGGACACCCACAACGGATTGGGACGGTCGGCCTTGAATGGCCGGTTCACCCGGTCGAGCGGACACGGAACGGCCTGATCCGGAACCGTGGTTCGTACCCCCTTGCCGCGCCGGACGCCTTCCAGCCCCAAACGCTTCATGAGCCGCTCGACCGTGCAGCGGGCGACTCGGAGGCCTTCGCGGTTCAACGGGCGCCCAACCTTGTCGGCCCCATAGACCTGCCTGTTGGCCTGCCATACCCGCTGAATCTCCGGCATCAGGAGGTCATCGTGCTGGGCACGCGCACTGCGCAGGGCCGGGTTCTGCCGCTGGGCGGCATGGCGCCAATCGCCGGACGGGGCGACCTGCATCACCTTGCCGAGCGGCTCGACCCCGTGAGTATCGCGGTGCGGGTCGATGAATTCGGTCAGGACTTGAGTCGGCGGTCGAGCTCCGCCTGGGCGAAAAACGCGCTGGCCAGTTTCAGAATCTCGTTGGCGCGACGCAGCTCCTTGACCTCGCGTTCCAGGGCCTTGAGGCGTTCGCGTTCATCACGGGTGACGCCATCATGCCTACCCGTGTCGATCTCCTGCTTCCGGACCCCTTCATGCAGGGTTTGCGGAACGCAGCCGATCTTCGGGGCCATCGATTCAATAGCGGCCCATAGCGATGGATACTCGCCTCGGTGCTCCTGCACCATGCGGACTGCGCATTCGCGGACTTCGGGTGAATACTTCGGTGTGATCTTCTTGCTCATCATGGCTCCATCTTCTCAGAGTGAAGGAGCCTCCTCAAAACCCGGGGCGATTCAATACAGCTCAGATGAACGATCCCGCTTTCGTCGAAGAACTGAAAGCGTGGATTCGCTTCGGCGACGACGAGGCGGTCAGAACTGGGGATGGGCTGTTCGCTCGGTCATCTGGCAATCCATCCGTTCCAAGGTGGTTGGGAAGTCTGCTCTTTGATCTGTTTTTCACGACGAAGAGCGAGAACGACAAGTATGCGACGCACATTCGCAGTTCCGCCGGGATTGCGATTTTCATATCGGAAGCGAACGATAAAGTTCATTGGGTTGAAGCGGGACGCTGTTACGAGCGTTTCGCCTTGCAGGCGGCGACGTTGGGCATCCGCAATGCGTTCCTGAATCAGCCGGTCGAGGTTTCGGTGCTGCGTCCGCAATTCGCAAACGCCCTCGGAATTGGCAGCCAAAGACCCGACCTCGTTGTGCGCTTTGGTCGGGGGCCAGAGATGCCCCGGTCGTTGCGACGTCCGGTTCAAGCAGTGCTGGCATGAACCATTGGAAATCTGGTAGTCCTGCACATGTAGTGATGTAAAAATCATTTAGTTGCGTAGAATCAGGCACGAAGTATCCGATGAAAAATAGATCTTCTGGTGGTCCGCGTTATGATCAATCAAGCACTTGGAGAAGATTTTGCTTCGGATACTTCCTCACCGCTTACAAAGTAAAGCCAACTCAACTACTACCGGCTGGAAGCCGGTAGGTTGAAATCTAGGCTGGAAGCCGCGAAGCAC
>NZ_CBTK010000022.1 GCF_000531125.1 Candidatus Contendobacter odensis Run_B_J11
CCCTCAGTGAACTCCCAGAGGGCTTCACGTTCATCGCCAGCGGCGGTGGTCACCGTGCAGGCGGTGATCACGCCGTCGACCGTGATCATCAGATGGCCGTGAAGTCCATAATAAGGCTGCTTTTTAGCGGCGCAGTACCCGTAAGCCCGCCTCCTCGGCAAAGAGCCGGCAGCGCGAGGCGCGGGTCAGGACACACAGGGGCAGGGGGCACCCATCGACGAGATAAATGGGATCCACTGCCGCCCCCAACTCGATGACCCACTGCTGATGAAGGTGTTGTTTGATGGCCCAGAGGTTCGCGGCCTGCTGGGCGAACGGGGTGCGCGATCCCCGATGGGGAAACCAGGGTTGCCAATGCTGACAAAAGTACTGCCAAATGTGCCGATCCGTATCCAGGCCCAAGAATTCACCCACGACTTCCATCGTCAGCACTTCACTGTCGGTCAACTTCGGGGCAAAACCCCGTTGGCGCAAGCCCTGATCCCCGATCACCAGACCCCAGTGGGCTTCTATCCAGCAAAACCCCGTGATGATAAAGTTTTCAAGCGGCATGGCGACGTCCCCGCGAACGTTGTGGTGGTGGGTTCCTCTCAGCGTATCTCACGCCGCCATGCCGCGTCGGCCTACCTTCATCGATCATCGAAAAAGTCGAACATCGCGTATCTATAGAGAAATGGTATAAGACGCTGGCGATGGTGGCGCGGTACAGCCACCAGAACAGGGATCATATTCAAGCCTCTATGGATCGGTTGCGGGAGCGGGTTACACAGGCATTACACAGACCACAAAAAAGCCTTGTCGGAAAATGACGACAAGGCTTTGTTTTATCTGGCTCCCTGGGACGGACTCGAACCGCCGACCCGGTGATTAACAGTCACCTGCTCTACCGACTGAGCTACCAGGGAATTGTGAGATCGAGAATTTTATGTATCCCCGGTTGCTCTGTCAATCCCCGACTAGGGCGCAATCACCCGACTGATCCGATCCAGCGCTTTGACCAGATTGCTCATGCTAGTGGCGAAGGAAACCCGCACACAGCCTTCCGCGCCGAACGCTGACCCCGGCACCAGCGCCACGCCACCCTCATTCAACAATAACTCAGCGAAAGCAATATCGTTCGCCAGACCCAATCGTTCGATCACTTGCTGAAAACTGGGGAATATGTAGAACGTCCCATCAGCAGGCGCAACGTCCACGCCAGCCATCGCCTTGAGCGCGTCGTAAACATGGTCATGGCGCAGCTTGAATGCCCTGGTCATCATCTCGATGCAGGATTGATCGCCGTTTAGCGCCGCTTCCGCTGCCACCTGCGAAATCGAAGTCGGATTGGAGGTGCTCTGCGACTGGATATTGGTCATGGCGTTGATCAAATCCTTCGGCCCGCCGCAATAACCAATGCGCCAGCCGGTCATCGAATACGCTTTCGATACGCCATTCAGCACAATCGTCCGGTCGTACAAATCCGGGCACAGGTTAAGAATGGTGTGAAACTTCTCTTCAGCCCACAGGATATGTTCGTACATGTCATCGGTGGCGATGTAGACCTGCGGGTGGCGGCGCAGCACTTCGCCCAGCGCGGCCAGTTCAGCGCCGCTGTAAGCCACGCCGGTGGGATTGGACGGGCTGTTGATCACCATCAGCTTGGTGTGTGGGGTAATCGCCGCTTCCAGTTGCGCCGGGGTGATTTTGAATTGTTGCTCGATGCCAGCATTGACGATCACCGGCGTTCCGTCGGCCAGCAGCACCATGTCGGGATACGACACCCAATACGGGGCTGGAATGATCACCTCGTCACCACTGTTCAGCAGCGCTTGGGCCAAGTTGTAGAAACTTTGCTTGCCGCCGCAGGACACCAGAATCTGCTTCGGCTCGTAGCTCAGGCCGTTATCGCGCTGGAATTTGGCGATGATCGCTTTTTTCAGACCGGCGGTGCCGTCCACCGGGGTGTATTTGGTGAAGCCGGCGTGAATGGCCTTGATCGCTGCTTCTTTGATGAAATCGGGCGTATCGAAATCCGGCTCGCCGGCCCCCAGGCCGACCACATCCTTGCCCGCAGCTTTGAGTTCATTGGCCTTGGCGGTCACGGCCAAGGTGGGAGAAGGTTTGATGCGTTGCACTCGTTCGGAAAGCGGGGTGTTCACGGCGGACTCCAAGGGTTGAACACAGAGGTTAAGCGGACTGTCGGATGATACTGGAAAATTTCGCCCCGACCAAAAACCATGCAGATTGACCAGCCTTTTACTTTGCGAAGTTTGTAGGATGCGCTGAGGTACGAAGCGCATCGTTTGAATGGTGAAAGATGCGCTTCCTTGCGGTCAGCCCATCCTATGGGCTACCGGCTACCGGCTGGGAAAACTGAATCGCCTTTCAAAAATGAACACGCTGAAGTCCCCCCGCGTTTCAAAATGAAACGCCGACCTCGCTTGATGCCATTTTCATATGCCGGCTTGAGCAATGCACCCTGAATTTCTATTGCCATATCTATTTAAATAATAAGGCTTTTTAATTCAATCACCCGCCAAAATGAGAAATGCCAGTGCATTTCAATAGGTTGGCCCGTAGTTTGCCATTTGCTTTTCGATCACAGGGCACGTTCAACCGCACTCCTATCGAGAATCAGCGCATGGCTTTACCATCGAATCCCAAAAATTGGCTTCAGAAATTTCTATTCGCCCACACCCGCCAGACCCTAGCTGATGGTCGTCCGCTGTATGCGTACAAGATGCGTGACGTAACTTATGCAGATTTGAAAATCCATTTTCACCAAATCATTCTTCTGGATTCGCGGGGCAAGCTGGCGCTGCGCTTTGCGCCGATTTTCTGCCTGTACGCCGCTGAAACCTTCAGCCGCGAACACGCCGAAGGGCCTTGGACTTGGGACACTGTGTTCAAACCGCTGGGTCTGGAAACCCCGCCGCAATCGTGCATGGCCGACTGGGTGGAAGAGGGTCTGAAGTGGTGGCGGCGTCCTCCGGTATTACGCAATGCAGGCGGCAACCGTCTTTTTTTGGTGACAATTGCCTGTGAAGGCGGGCTACCGTTGCGGCTGTTGCAGCGCGAAAACGCCTATCTGACGCAATTTTTTCGCGCCGTTCTCGACCATTACTGCCGCAACGGTCAGGGCGGCGTGGAGATCGCCGAAACCGTGGCCCGGCAGCAGCTTGAGCGGTTGCCGCGCAGTTTGCGCCACGATCCGGTGTTTCATCTGGCCGCTACGCTCATTGCCAAAATCGGCGAACTGCAACCGCATATCGGCGAAGCGGCTAATCCCATCGCGGCGCTGGATGCAAAATTCAAGCATTGGCGGCGGGATTTACCGTTGCGGCTGGAGGATCAGGTTGCCGAAACTCTGTTGACCGGCTTGGTGCGCCGGGTGGGCGAACTGGCGCAGGAAGCGGCTGCCCGGTTGCGCTGGCGCGGACAATTACGCGAAACCGCTGTCGGTTGGCGGGTGGAAAAACGGCTGGAAGTGCCGGAACGCCTGAACAGCGTCCAGATCAGTGAATGGATTGGTGCGCCAAAGCCGGATCAGCCGCGCTGGCGCTTGCTGCTGCATACGCCCGGCGGCGCGGAAGTCGTGGCCTGGTTGACTTTGATTCAGGGTCAAGGGTCATCCGCTCACTACCGGCGGGAATGGCTGCGACCCGGCGGATTGACGCTCACCGGCACGGCGGTTGGGCAATTTCATCGGGTGAGCCTGCACGACGGCCAGCAGGACTACCCGCTCACCGTCCGCGACGGCGAAGCGTGGGGAGATTTACCGTGGGTGTTTGTAGAACGCGGCGCAGCAGGACATCGGGAATGGTTCACCGAAGGCTCGGCCCGCATCCGCTCAAAAAACGCTTGGGTGTTGGCAAGCTCTGACTGTTCGCCACAACCGGCCAATGACGGTTGTGAACGGCTGAGCCATATCGCCGAACTCTGTCGCACGGTTTACCGGATCAGCGGCGAAGTGGATTGGCTCACACCGCAACAGGATCGCTACCGGATGACCTGCGACGCCGAAACCGAATCCGAGGAAAGTTTCATGGTTTGCGGGGGGACATGATCCCGCAAAACCTGCAACAACGACTGCTGTATCGTGGGATGCCGCGCATTCAGGCGCTTGACCCGGAGGGCCGACGGTTGCCCACAGCCGGACGGTTGCAATGGCGTTTTCTGGGTGATGCCGCACCTTGGCGCGAAATCTACGAAGGGGCGCACGGGCGGATTTGGCTACGACTGATCGCTGCCAATGGCGTTGAACGCTGGCGGCGGCAGGTGGATGTAGCGCCCTCGACTTTTCGCATTGAAGCCGATATTGGAACCGGAAATCAGGCGGGCGTGGTGCGTCTCAGCGAATTGGCCGGAGCCACGGTGCAACCCGGCGTGGACTGCCCGGCCAGCGTCACTATGAGCTCCACTTCCGATCAGGCGCGGATCGTTTGCCTGTCTGTATCAGGCATTGCGCCGCTCCTGACGCTTTTGCTGCATTGGCCGGGATCGCAACCGATCCCGCTGACCCTGCCGTATCCGCAGCGCGGCGCGTTCTTCCAGTTGGCCGGGCGGCCTTTGCTCAATGATGATTGGATTCCGCTGGATCGGCTGGGCGGACTGCAACTGTTTATTCAAGACCCGGCGGGCGGCTGCCGCTTTTGGCTGGAAAGTACGTTGATCGCCGATTCAAATGCGGATGTTCCGGTTTCCCGCCAAGGTTTTCGCGACCGTCTGCCGCCTCTCGCGCAAAGTCAGCTCGAAATCTCATTATTCAATTGGCAAGAACGGATTGCCTCGCTGTTAGCCAGCAGCGGCCATCTGGAAGCACAGGTGCAATTATTGATTAAAACCACACAAGGTGAACGGCTCACCCAAATACGAGTGGCCCGTTTCGATGCACTGATTGAACCGGATCGAGAAGCCGGAATTGTGCGGATTGCGGCGGACTCATTGAAGCGGCTGGGGCGGGATTGGGAAACGCGAATTCGCTTGGAAATGATCCGGCTGTGGGAGCCAGGAACAACACCGGTTACTCTGGCTGGCCCGGATGAAACCGGCAATTGGGCGATTCCGCCAGATTTGGAACCCGGCCCGTGGTGGATTGTGGGAAGAGACGGCGACTGGGCGCGATTTCGGCCACTGCTTTGGACTGTAGCCGTCAGCGAGAACGCGGTCGAATCGGTTGATTCCCGATTAGTCACCGCTATTTGGGAAGCTAACCGTGAACAGCGCGATCAACAATTAAATAGGCTGCTGACTGAGTTGGGACAAGACCCGGATCACACCGACTGGACATTGTTGTTCGATTATGTGCGACTGGCGCGGGAATTTCCGCCGAGCGCGTTGGATGTATTGCGTCTACTCATCCAGCATCCGCGCATCTTGGCGCTGACCTTATTCAATGTGGATGAAGAAACTTTTGAATCGGTATGGGCACTGTCCAAACAAATGCCGTTTTTGTGGATGCTGGTATCAGTCGCCGATTGGCACAATGCGGCAGTCGCTTATTTTGGCGGACTGCAAATAACATTGGCCGAAGTGGACACTAGCGGGGAAATCGTTTTTAGTCTGTTTCAGGGATTCCGCGAACGCGCCAGCAGCACCCGTCGCGATTATTGGCGATCCTTATGCGATTGGCTTCAAGAGCGACTATTTCCCAACCGGCCATTAAATGGAAGCAGCGAATTAAAGATGGCGCGGCGTCATCCCATTTTCATTGAGCAACAGATCGAATCTGCCGAACAGGAATTGATGGAGCGACATGATGCAGAGGAACAATGGCCGGAGGGTAATCAAGTGATAAACCGGTTGTCACTGATCGCTGAAAAATACCGCTATCAACATTTGGATCAGTTTTATCGTCCAGTGCGTTACGCCCCATTTGTCGCCGCTCGTATCAGCCTGAACGGCATTGATCCTCCTGAATCGTTGATCTACGAATTACGCTTACTTCGCGCTTTTGATTCAGAATGGTTCGATAGTGTCTATGCGATTGCCCTGACTCTGGGATTAGCTACCTTAGCGATGGAAATCTGAAATGGAACGCAGCCAGTTTTACAGTACGCTCATTGAGCAGTTGAGCCGACGCGCCACCCACGCCGTTTTAGGTTTATGCGGTTTTCGCAATGATGCGCTGCGCGAATATCTGCGCGATCTGTTTGATCGGGATGCGGGAATGCCGGGCGCATTTCTGGCCGATCCGGTGTTTGAAGCCAGCTTCGGCTGGCAACTGGCGGAACGAACGCTGGGCGGACTGGAGGGCAAGCTGCTGCATCCTGATCTGGTGCGGGCGCTGCGCGAACCGCAGAAAAAAGGCTTGAGTGAGGATTACAGCTTTCCAGCGCGGCAGCGTCCCTATCGCCACCAGTTGCAAGCCTGGCAAACCTTGATTGAGGGATCGCCGCCGCGTTCAGTGCTGGTGACTAGCGGCACCGGTTCCGGCAAGACGGAATGCTTTCTGATTCCAATTCTTAATGATCTAGCGACCGAGCTTGAACAGCGCCAGAACGCGCCGCTGATTGGAGTGCGAGCGCTGTTTCTGTACCCGCTTAATGCGCTGATCAAGAGCCAGAAGGATCGACTGGTCGCTTGGTCGGAACCGTTCAGGGGTGGCCTCCACTTTTGCCTTTACAACGGCGATACTCCCGAACAGGCCAAAAGCGACTGGCTATGCGAAGTGGCCGACCGCCGAACCTTGCGCAAAGACCCACCACCCCTGCTGATTACCAATGCGACCATGCTGGAATACCTGCTGGTGCGCAATGAAGACCGGCCCATCATTGAGCAATCGCAAGGTCAGTTACGCTGGATCGTGATTGACGAAGCACACACTTATATTGGCTCCCAGGCGGCGGAATTGACGCTGTTGCTGCGGCGGGTATTGCACACCTTCGGCTGTCATCCCGGCGAAGTGCGTTTCATCGCCACGTCAGCCACGCTGGGCGATGCGACTGAAGCCTCCCGTCGTCATCTAGCCGAATTTTTGGCCGATGTGGCCGGCGTATCCGTGGATCGGGTGCGGGTCATCGAAGGTCAGCGGCAGACGCCAGCCTTGCCGGAGACGCTGCAAAAACTTAATCAACCATTTCCCAACTTGGCAACGCTTCGCGCCGCTTCTCCCGTTGAACGCTTTACCGCCTTGGCGAGCAATCAACCGTTGCGAGCAGTGCGCGAACAATTGGTTAAGGAGGCCAGCCGATTAAGCCAGCTTGCCTGCATTCTGCTGGATAACGATGAAGCTCCTGCGCGGCGGGAAGCCTTGCAATGGCTTGATCTCTGCACCACAGCTATCAATGCGCAAGACGAACCGTTTCTGCCATTACGCGGCCATTTCTTTCAACGCACCGTCAGCGGATTGTGGGTTTGCGCCAATAGTGCGTGTTCTGGGCGAGCGAATACGGCACTGGATCATGCTGATTGGCCGTTTGGCGCAATATTTCTGGAGCGACGGGAACATTGCTCACATTGCGATTACCCGGTTTTTGATCTGGTGCAATGCGGGGAATGTAAGGCCGAATATCTGTCCGCCGTCGAAGTGCATGAGAAAGGTCAAGAATGGTTGCGTCCACAGGAATACGATCAGGATGAAGATGAATTTCAACAGGAATTGGAACCGCTGGCGAATGATGAAGAGGAGAATGAGGCTAAAGAATCCAATACAATCTCTACCAAACAGCCGCGTCTATTAACTTCATTCGCTCAAGCAAATGTGTGGAATTGGAGATTAGCACAAGATCATAGCCTTGATTTATCCGGCCAAAAAGGAATTCTGATCCAACTGCGCATCCCTGGCGAGAACGGCTTGGAATGTCCGGTATGCCGTGAGAAAAATGGTGAGCGTAAATTATTTAATCCGGTTCGAGTTGGCGCTCCTTTTTTATTGGGTGTTGCAATTCCAACTCTGCTTGAAGCTATGCCACCATTGGCGGATAAGCTGGAAGCGCTTCCTCTCGATGGACGGCGTTTAATCACCTTCACTGATAGCCGCCAAGGCACTGCCCGCATTGCCGTTAAGTTGCAACAGGAAAGCGAGCGCGATTATGTGCGGAGTCTGCTTTATCACTCGCTGATTGCCAGCGTCCAGCCTGCCGATCCTAATCAAGTTCAAAAGATTCAGGTAGAAATAAAGGCACTGGAACCTTTGGTACGCGCTAATCCGGGTCTGCGGAGCATACTGGGACAGAAACGTCAGGAGTTGGCGAAACTCGAAGCACAGCCACTGGGCCGACTGACTTGGGAAGAAGCAGAAAACAAGCTGTTTAACACGGACGACTTCAAACGCTGGCTACTGCCGACGCTCAAAGAACTGACCTTTGATTTACCCGAACGTCAATTAGTCAAACTTTGCCTGTTGCGGGAGTTCTTTGTGCGCCCAAAGCGCCAATTCTCATTGGAAGGTTTGGGATTAGTGCAACTCCATTATCCGGGTTTAGATAAGGCTGAACCACCAGCCGTGATGCAGCAGCGCGGCATCAAACCGGAAGAATGGCGGGCGTTATTACAAATGACGATTGATTACTTTATGCGAAGTGGTAAACCAATGATTCAAGCCACTCCTGATGTAACTCGCTGGCTTAGTTATCCCGGCTGGCCGAGTGTTCTGATTCCACCTGGTAAATTTATCACTGACCGAAAAACACAACGCTCTTGGCCTTCAACCTATTCACGCCGCGCCAAAGATAACCGGCTCATTCGTCTGCTCAGTCATGTTTTCCATCTGGATATTGAGATTAAAGAACAGGGTAGTCAGATTGATGAAATGCTCATCGCTATTTGGGATGGCATTCGCCCGCTGCTCTCCCAAACCGAAAGCGGTTTTCAATTGGAACTGGAAAAGCAGGCGGTATTCACCGAAGTACGTGAAGCCTGGTTTTGTCTAATGACGCGCCGCCTGTTGCCGGTGACCTTCCGCGAGATCACGCCTTATTTGCCCGTACTGCCCGCGCCTGCTGCCCTGATTCAGTGTCAGCGGGTCGTCATGCCCCGTGTGCCTTATCCCTTCTGGTTTGGCCGCGACCCTGAAGAGGCCGACGCTTGGCTGGAATCCGATCCTCAGGTGCAAACCTTGCGGGCGCTAGGCGCGTGGCCCGATCTCAGCGACCGCCTGGCCCGTCATCGCCGCTATTTCCGAGCGGTAGAACATTCGGCGCAAATTTCCGGCCCGGAACTCACTCGCTGCGAAACAGCATTCAAAGCGGGACAAATCAACCTATTGAGTTGCTCGACCACGATGGAAATGGGCGTGGACATCGGCGGATTAACCGCCGTCGCCATGAATAACGTCCCGCCGCATCCCGCTAATTTTCTGCAACGGGCGGGGCGTGCCGGACGCCGAGGCGAAACCGCCGCCCTGAGCTTTACCTTGTGCAAGGCCACGCCCCAAGGCGAGGCGGTGTTCCAAAATCCGCTATGGCCATTTATCAGCCGATTGGGTTTGCCGCGAGTGGCTCTGCACAGCGAACCGATTATCCAACGGCATTTGAACGCCTTATCGCTGGCCGCTTTTCTGCGCGACCGGGCACCTGATATTCGTCGGTTGCACACCGGCTGGTTTTTTGAAACTGCCGACGAGCAAACCTCAGCGCCTTGTTACCGATTCATCGCTTGGTGCGAGGAAGTGGAATCTACGGCAAGTTTGAGCGATGGGTTAACCGCGCTGACTCATCGCACCGTATTAGCCGGTCAATCCAGCGCCTATTTACTGGGACGCACCGCTGAAATGATGCGCCGGGCCACTGAACGCTGGCTGCGCGAGTTAAACGCTTTGCTGGATCAGAAAAAGATGGTTCAGAGCAACGAAGATGACCGTAAAGCGCAACAAGCGGTTGAAATTCAGTTGAAGCGCCTGCGCGGCGAATACCTGCTGGGCGAATTGGCAAATCTGGGTTTTCTGCCCGGCTATGGCTTTCCCAGCGATGTGGTGCAGTTGGTCACGACTACGCTGGAAAGCCTGAAACTGAGTAGCAATGAGCGTGAAGACAACCGCTCGCGGCGGGCAGGTTATCCCAGTCGTAATCTCGCCATCGCCATCCGCGACTATGCGCCCGGCACCGATACGGTATTAGGCGGACGGGTTTATCGCAGCGGCGGAGTGACCCTGAATTGGCAACTCCCCGCTGAATTAGAAGCCGCGCCGGAAATTCAAAACCTGCGCTGGGTCTGGCGCTGCAAAAGCTGCGGTAGCAATGGCACGCGGCTGACGATGCCGGAACGCTGCCCGCATTGTGGTGAACGCGACGGCAATAAACTGACCCGTTACCGCTATATTCAACCAGCAGGCTTTGCCGTGGACATCCGCGACAAGCCGCATAATAACATCACTGTTCCTCAATATATTCCTGTGCGTGATCCGCTAATTGCGCTGGAAGATGCGGATTGGATGCCATTGCCGAATCCCGCGCTGGGCCGTTACCGAATGACAATGCAAGGTTCTCTCTTTCACCATAGCGCCGGCCTGAATAACCAAGGCTATGCGTTGTGTCTGCGCTGCGGACTGGCAGATTCGGAGAATGAGCAAGAAGGCGTACTACCGACCATATTCAAGAATCACAAACGACTGCGTGGCGGACGCTTGAATGACCGGGAAAAAATCTGTCCCGGCAATGAAGAATCCAGTTGGGCAATTTTGCGTGGAGTGCGATTAGGCATTGCCACTCATACCGAAGTGTTTGAATTGCAACTGCACGATCTTGATGGAAAGCCTGTTGAACAGATCGCGGCCTACACCGTAGCTGTAGCATTACGCCGCGCTTTGTGCCTGCATTTGGGAATCGAGGAAGCGGAAGTCGGTGCATTAGCGGCATCCAGTCGATCTGTTGATAAAAAGCAGAAAATTTCTTCAATTTATCTCTACGACACTGCGATGGGTGGCGCGGGTTACTCCACTCAGATTGTTGCTCACCTATCGGCATTGTTACGCCAGGCGCGTCAGATTTTAGAGTGTCCGCGTGATTGTGATATGGCCTGTCAGAGTTGCCTGTTGACCCATGATACTCAACATCATTTGGATGATTTGAACCGCCATACTGCTATCGCATTACTCTCGGAGCCATTTTTGACCGCGCTGGACTTGCCGGAAGAATTACGGGTGTTTGGGCCACACAGTCAATTGGAAATGGAACCGCTACCGCTGGCCTTAAATCGGGAATGGCAACAGCAGACGGTCCAGGAATTGCGGATTTATCTCGGTGGCAAAGCGCGGGATTGGGAACCACTGGCTTGGCGGTTGCGCGATGATTTAACTCGTTGGCGGCAAACCGACGCGATCATCCAATTGATTACTCCAGCAACAACACTCAGCAAATTGAATAGCAGCCAGCGTGATGAACTGGCAGCGTTAATTGCCTATACCGGTGCAGAACTGTATCGATCTCTCGATTTAATCCAGGTCGGGGATTTGCCGCTCATGGTGGAATTGGGTAGTGCGAATCAACAGATACGCTGGGCAGCCAGCCATGCCGACGCGCTGATTCCCCGTCCGCATTGGGACGGCGGCGAAAGCGGCGGGCCATTGGTGCGAGTGATTGATAATCAACCGTTATCACCATTGCCTGAGACATGGCGACACCTTGATTCGGCGGAAATTCGTCAACCAGTGCCGGGAGTGATCGCACTGACCATAACCCGCGAACTGGACGGCCCATCGGCTGATTTCGGTGGCCGTGCCTGGACCCTTCTGGAACAGCGGGTTCCCGCTTTAGCCGAGTACCTGAACGAGAATGCGCCTTTGCAAGCGGTGCATTACACTGACCGTTATCTGCGCTCGCCGCTGGCGATTGTGCTGCTTTACGAGTTGTTGAATGGTCTGGCCTGTTATTCCGGCGGCTTGCAACAGACCACCGACATTCAAATCGAAACCACCAACCTGGATCGGACGGACACAAAACCATCGCGCTGGTTATTCCATGACTGGCGCGATGGTGAAGATCGCCGACAAGTAGTTGAAACGTGGTTTGCCGAAACTTGGCCGACCTTCGCATGGCGTGAAGCGCCGTTACACAAACGGCCTCATGCCCGCGAATTAACCTTGACTTGGAGTAATGACCATCGCTGGACCATCCGGCTGGATCAGGGTTTTGGCTATTGGGGAATCGCGCCCGGAGTGCGTCCCGAATTTCCCTTTGATAACGATGTAGCGCGGCAAGTCGAAAAATTGCGGAAAAGCTGCTTTCTGCTTGAACCGTTGAATGCGAATTATCCGACCTATTGGCATTGTAATCGGAACTGAAACCAGCGCATCCCCTAGATGGTCTGACAGTACTGCAATTTCTACCTCGGCTAAATCCCATGCAATCTAACAAGCCTTTTACTTTACGCGCTGATTTCCGGCCTGCTGGCGATCAGCCCGAAGCGATTCACGCTCTAATCGCCGGGCTGAATAACGGCCTGGCGCACCAAACCCTGCTCGGCGTGACCGGCAGCGGTAAAACCTTCACCGTCGCCAACCTGATCGCCAATATCCAGCGTCCTGCTTTAGTCCTGGCGCCGAATAAAACGCTGGCGGCGCAACTGTACGGCGAGATGAAAGCGTTTTTCCCGGAAAACGCGGTGGAATACTTCGTATCCTATTACGATTATTACCAGCCGGAAGCCTATGTTCCGTCCTCCGACACTTATATCGAGAAGGACGCTTCCATTAACGAACATATTGAGCAAATGCGGCTGTCGGCGACCAAGGCTATTCTGGAAAGACCAGATACCATTATTGTCGCCACGGTGTCGGCGATTTACGGGCTGGGCGATCCAAACTGGTATATGAAAATGATCCTGCATCTGGTGCGCGGCGAAAAAGTGGATCAGCGGGCGATTCTGCGGCGGTTGGCTGATTTGCAATACACCCGCAATGATCTGGAACTGGCGCGGGGCACGTTTCGGGTGCGCGGCGAAATCATTGACATTCATCCCGCTGAATCCGATCAGGAAGCGTTGCGAGTTGAACTGTTTGACGATGTGATTGAATCACTCAGCCTGTTCGATCCACTCACCGGCAAAATTTCCCGCAAAGTGCCGCGCTATACTGTTTATCCAAAAAGTCATTACGTCACTCCCCGCGAACAATTATTGCAAGCGGTGGAGCGGATTAAAGACGAGTTGCGGGAGCGATTGAGCGAACTGCAAACTGCGAATAAATTGCTGGAAGCGCAGCGATTGGAACAGCGGGTGCGCTTCGATTTGGAAATGATGCTGGAACTGGGTTATTGCAGCGGCATTGAAAACTATTCGCGCTATTTGTCGGGCCGCGAAGCGGGCGAAGCGCCGCCGACTTTATTTGATTATCTGCCGCCGGATACGCTGATTTTCATTGACGAAAGCCACGTCACCGTTCCGCAACTGGGCGCGATGTACAAGGGTGACCGTTCGCGCAAGGAAACCCTGGTCGAGTACGGATTCCGCCTGCCGTCGGCGCTGGACAACCGACCGTTGCGCTTTGACGAGTTCGAGCGGCTCAGCGGTCAAACCGTGTTCATTTCCGCCACGCCCGGCCCCTTTGAATTAGCGAATTCCAGCGATGCGGTCGTAGAGCAGGTCGTCAGGCCCACCGGATTGATTGATCCCGCCGTGGAGGTGCGGCCCGCCCTGCAACAAGTGGATGATTTACTAGGCGAAATCCGCGAGCGGGTGCAGGCCCAGGAGCGGGTGCTGGTCACGACGCTGACCAAGCGCATGGCCGAAGACTTGACTGAATATCTAGCCGGGAATGGGGTGCGGGTGCGTTACCTGCACTCTGATGTAGATACGGTGGAGCGGGTTGAAATTATCCGTGATCTGCGACTGGGCCAGTTTGATGTACTGGTGGGCATCAACTTGTTGCGGGAAGGGCTGGATTTACCCGAAGTGTCCCTGGTCGCGATTCTCGACGCCGACAAAGAGGGTTTCCTGCGCTCTGACCGTTCGCTGATTCAGACCATTGGTCGCGCCGCCCGGAATCTGCGCGGCAAGGCGATTTTGTACGCCGACCGAATTACCGGTTCCATGCGGCGGGCGCTGGACGAAACGGATCGGCGGCGCGCCAAACAGCGAAGCTACAACGAGGCGCACGGGATCACTCCACGCGGTATTCAGAAAGCAGTAGCCGACATTATGGAAGGCGCGTATCCGGGCGCGCCGACGCCAGTAGCGCAATATGCCCAGATCGCCGAGGAAACAGCCGCTTATGCCCACGAATCACCGGCATTGCTGATGAAAAAGGTCAAGCAACTGGAACAGGCGATGTACCGTCACGCCCGCGATCTGGAATTTGAGGAAGCGGCGAAACTGCGCGATGAAATTCAGCGGATTCGGCAGTTTGGGTTGGGAATGCCGGAGACGAAGGCGGCTCTTCGCTAGCACGGTAGGCAACGTGAGCTGGACGCTGGTGCTTCTCGGCCTCAACCTGCTGGGAACCCGTCGTCGCAATCGGCTTGCGGTCAAGCCTCACCATTAGTATGTTGCTTAAGGTATGAAAATGACCGATCTTGACATAAGTGACTTGCCTGCCTATAGTTCCGCCTCTTTGCAAACCCGTGCGCTTAATCAGCGAGGGGTTACTGCCATATTTACCGTGTTGAAAGCCTTGATTTGGAGTAGGGGGCGATGGCCACAATCAACCAGTTGGTGCGCAAGCCGCGTGTCAGCAAGAAAGCCAAAAGCAACGTGCCGGCGCTCGAAAGTTGCCCGCAGAAGCGCGGTGTCTGTACCCGTGTCTATACCACAACACCGAAGAAGCCTAATTCCGCGCTCCGCAAGGTGGCGCGTGTGCGCTTGACCAACCACCAGGAAGTGACCAGTTACATCGGTGGTGAAGGCCATAACTTGCAGGAACACTCGGTAGTGCTGATTCGTGGTGGTCGTGTAAAGGACTTGCCCGGTGTGCGTTATCACATTGTGCGTGGCAGTCTGGACACCTCCGGTGTCACCAAGCGGCGTCAGTCGCGCTCCAAATACGGCGCCAAGCGGCCCAAATCCTGAGTTTCGCGTCAGCCGATAGAGATTGAGGCGGTTATGCCGAGAAGAAGAGAAGTCCCCAAGCGCGTTATCCTTCCCGATCCCAAGCATGGGAGCGAGATGTTGGCAAAGTTCGTCAACATGATGATGGAGCGCGGCAAAAAATCTGTAGCCGAGAAGATTGTCTACGGTGCGCTTGATGCCATGGCTGAGAAGGGTAAGGACAATCCCATGGGCTTGCTGGAACAGGCTCTGGATAATGTCCGTCCGGTGGTTGAGGTGAAATCCCGCCGGGTGGGTGGTGCGACTTATCAAGTGCCGGTGGAAGTGCGCTCAGTGCGCCGGACGGCCTTGGCGATGCGCTGGATTATTGACGCCTCCCGCAAGCGGGGTGAGAAATCCATGGCCCGCCGGTTGGCGGGTGAGTTGCTGGACGCCGCTGACAGCCGGGGCAGCGCAGTTAAAAAGCGTGAAGATGTACATCGTATGGCAGAGGCTAATAAAGCCTTCGCCCATTATCGCTGGTAAGTTTCGAGGATTGAGTTGTGGCGCGTAAAACCCCTATCGAGCGCTATCGTAACCTCGGCATCATGGCTCACATTGATGCCGGCAAGACCACCGTGACCGAGCGCATCCTGTTCTACACGGGTGTCTCTCACAAGCTGGGTGAGGTACACGACGGCGCCGCCACCATGGACTGGATGGTGCAGGAGCAGGAACGCGGCATTACCATTACCTCTGCTGCGACTACCTGCTTTTGGAGCGGCATGGCCGGTCAGCTTGACGAGCATCGCATCAACATCATTGATACTCCCGGCCATGTCGATTTCACCATTGAAGTCGAGCGCTCGCTGCGGGTGCTGGATGGTGCCTGTGCAGTGTTCTGTGCAGTGGGTGGGGTCGAGCCACAGTCTGAAACGGTCTGGCGACAGGCTAATAAGTACGGTGTGCCACGATTGGCCTTCATCAACAAGATGGATCGCGCCGGCGCCGATTTTTTACGGGTAGTTGGACAAATTCAGGATCGACTGGGTGCTCGTCCAGTTCCCATCCAGTTGCCTATTGGAGCCGAAGACAAATTCAAAGGCATTGTCGATCTGGTTCGGATGAAAGCCATTTTATGGGATGACGATAGTCTCGGCATGAAGTTCGAGTATGCCGAAATCCCCACTGGATTGCAGACTGACTGCGAGGCTTGG
Organism: Candidatus Contendobacter odensis Run_B_J11; assembly: GCF_000531125.1. Taxonomy (GTDB): domain Bacteria; phylum Pseudomonadota; class Gammaproteobacteria; order Competibacterales; family Competibacteraceae; genus Contendibacter; species Contendibacter odensensis. The sequence continues at coordinate 16,098 of NZ_CBTK010000022.1, forward strand.
CGCGAGAAGTTGGTCGAGGCCGCCGCTGAATCCTCCGATGAATTGATGGAGAAGTATCTCGAAGGTCAGCCATTGAATGAAGAGGAAATCACGGCTGGCCTGCGCGCACGCACTCTCAAGGGTGAGATTGTTCCCACGCTGTGTGGCTCTGCCTTCAAGAATAAGGGCGTCCAGGCTATGCTCGACGCAGCGATTCAGTATCTACCCTCGCCGATGGACAAGCCGCCAGTCAAGGGCATATTGGATGATGCCGCCGGAAGCGAAGGTGAACGGCGGGCTGATGACAGCGAACCGTTCTCGGCGCTGGCGTTCAAGATCGCTACCGATCCCTTTGTCGGCACCCTGACCTTTATTCGTTGCTACTCTGGCGTAGTCAATTCCGGCGACTCGGTCTATAACCCGATCAGAAGTCGGCGCGAACGCATCGGCCGTGTAGTACAGATGCATGCCAACAGCCGTGAGGAAATCCGGGAAATCCGCGCTGGCGATATTGCGGCCTGTGTCGGGCTGAAAGACGTGACCACGGGTGACACACTCTGCAATTCCGATCACATCATCACTTTGGAGCGGATGGAGTTTCCCGATCCGGTGATCGCGGTGGCGGTTGAGCCTAAAACTAAAGCCGATCAGGAGAAGATGGGCATTGCGTTAAGCAAGTTGGCGCAAGAAGACCCCTCATTTCGGGTGCATACCGATCCTGAATCGGGCCAGACTATTATCTCTGGCATGGGCGAGTTGCATCTGGAAATTATCGTTGACCGCATGAAGCGTGAGTTCAAGGTGGATGCCAATGTGGGCAAACCACGAGTCGCCTACCGCGAGACTATCCGTAAGCAGGTTGAGCAGGAAGGCAAGTTCGTGCGCCAGTCTGGCGGACGCGGTCAGTACGGCCATGTTTGGCTGCGGTTGGAACCACGCGAACCCGGCGCTGGCTACGAATTTGTCAACGGTATCGTAGGTGGTGTGGTGCCAAGAGAGTATGTGCCAGCGGTAGACAAGGGTGTGCAGGAGCAGATGGAGAAGGGTGTGCTAGCCGGCTATCCCGTGGTCGATGTCAAGGTCACCATTTTCGATGGCTCTTACCATGAAGTGGACTCCAACGAAATGGCCTTCAAGATCGCCGGTTCGATGGGCTTCAAAGAAGGTGCGCTCAAGGCAGGCGCAGTGTTGCTGGAGCCAATCATGAAGGTTGAGGTGGTCACCCCAGAGGATTACATGGGCGACGTGATGGGCGATATCAACCGCCGTCGTGGCATCCTGCAAGGCATGGACGATTCGCCGTCAGGCAAGGTCATCCGCGCTGAAGTGCCGCTGGCCGAGATGTTCGGTTACGCCACCGATTTGCGTTCGGCGACCCAAGGTCGTGCGACCTATTCCATGGAGTTTGCCAAGTACAACGAAGCTCCCGCCAATATCGCGGAGATGGTTATCAAGAAAGCATCCTGAATCAGGCTGCTGAATTTACGAGTTGATGGAGCAAGACGGTGTCCAAAGAAAAGTTTGAGCGTAACAAGCCACATGTCAATGTGGGAACGATTGGTCATGTGGATCACGGCAAGACCACGCTGACGGCGGCGATCACCAAAGTGATGGCGCAAA
>NZ_CBTK010000023.1 GCF_000531125.1 Candidatus Contendobacter odensis Run_B_J11
GCCGCTGACGCGATCCTGCTCGGCGCGGTCGGCGGCCCGAAGTGGGAACAGCTTGATCGTCCGCTGCGCCCGGAACGCGGCTTGCTGGCGATCCGCGCCGATCTGGAACTGTTCGCCAATCTGCGCCCGGCCCTGCTTTACCCGCAACTGGCCGACGCTTCGGCGCTCAAGCCGGAGCTGGTCGCCGGGCTGGATTTATTGATCGTGCGCGAACTGAACGGCGATATTTACTTCGGTCAGCCGCGCGGCATCCGCACCCTGGAGAACGGCGAGCGTGAAGGTTTCAACACCATGCTTTACCGCGAGTCGGAGATCGAGCGCATCGCCCAGGTTGGTTTTGAAGCGGCCCGCAAACGGCATCGCAAGATCTGCTCAGTGGATAAAGCCAATGTGCTGGAAGCGTCGGAACTGTGGCGGGAAGTGGTGGAACGGGTGGCGAAAGATTACCCCGATGTGGCGTTATCCCATCTCTATGTGGATAACGCCGCTATGCAACTGGTCCGCGCCCCCAAGCAGTTTGACGTGATCGTGACCGGTAATCTGTTCGGCGACATTCTCTCCGACTGCGCGGCAATGCTGACCGGCTCCATCGGTATGTTGCCGTCCGCCTCGCTGGACGCCAGCGGCAAGGGCCTGTACGAGCCGATTCACGGCTCTGCGCCCGATATTGCCGGCAAGGGCATGGCCAATCCGCTGGCGACCATTTTGTCGGCAGCGATGCTGCTGCGCTATACCTTAAACGCGCCGGAGTTGGCCGAGCGAATCGAGGGCGCGGTGGGGCGGGTACTGGATCAGGGCTTGCGCACTCTGGACATCATGGCGGCGGGGATGACTCCAGTGGGCACCCAAGCGATGGGTGATGCAGTGGTGGCAGCGCTGATGGATTGAAAGGTCTTTTGCGACACCATCCAATCAGCCAAATTCCAATCGGAATCCGGCCTTGCGTAAATAGCCTGCTTCCATCTCCAAATCAGCGCGAGTCAATGGATGCTCATCCAACCAGCCGGCGGGAAAGCGTAAATCCAACCGCTGCTGATGGACGCCCAAGCGCAACAGTGGCAAGGACTGGCGACTACGACCCCGATGCAACACCACCGCCAGCCGTAACAACACACACAGCCGCCGAGCCAGCAGCGCCATGTCCTTGGGCAGATGATCGAAGGCATCACTGGGAAACCCGCGCCGGTGCCGGCGGACCAGTGCCGCCAGCAAGGTTTGATCACCGCGCGAAAAACCGGGCAGATCAGCGTATTCCAGGATGTAGGCGCCATGCCGGTGGTAGTAGTGATAGCTCAGCAACATGCCGATTTCATGCAGCCGGGCCGCCCATTCCAGAATCCGCTCACCGCCGCCGACCGCCAGTGACCACTGATCCCGCGCCTGATCCACCAAAACCAGGGCGGTCGCGCTGACCCGTTCGGCCTGCGCCTTATCCAGATTGTAACGGCCAATCACCGCCGCAATGGTGCGATCCCGCACATCTTCGTGGCGAATCCGACCCAGCAGGTCGTAGATCACCCCCTCGCGCAGCGCCCCCTCCGACACCTCCATCCGATCCAGCCCCAGCGTCTCGCACAGCCCGTGCAACACCATAAACCCACCGGTGAATACTCGGGCGCGGGCCGGTTCCAGCGCCCAGCGGGTAGCAATAGCGGTGGTATTGCCGACCTCCAGCAGCGCAGTGCGCAGCCGCCGCAGCGCCTCCAGCCCAATGCCCTCACGGCACCAGCCCTCCCGCTTCACCACTTCCTGAATCGCCTTAATCGTACCGGAGGCACCTGTAACCACCTGCCAGCCCAACTCCTGAAACTCGATCGTCACCGGTTCCAGCTTCAGCCGCACCAGCAACTCCGCCTCGCGCATCCGGGCTTCGGTGATCCGCCCGTCATCGAAACAGGCGCGACTCAGGCTGACGCAACCCATTTTCAGACTGGTCAGATGCAACGACTCAAACTTTTCGCCGACGATCAGCTCAGTGCTGCCGCCGCCAATATCCACTACCAACCGCCGGCCCGGAACATCAGCTACGCTGTGAACCACCCCCAGATAGATCAGCCGCGCCTCCTCGTGGCCGCTGATAATCTCGACGGTATGACCCAGCACCGCCTCAGCGCGGGCTAGAAACTCGGCGCTGTTGCGCGCCAGCCGCAGGGTGTTGGTGCCGACGATCCGCAGTTGTTCGGGCGGAATGTGGCGCAGTCGTTGACCGAATCGCGCCAGGCAGTCCAACGCTCGCCGCTGTGATTCCTCCGACAAGCGGTTCTTGCTGTCCAGGCCGGCGGCGAATTGCACCATCTCCCGCAACCGATCCAGAATCTGGAAATGCCCGTTGACCATCCGGGCCACGATCATGTGAAAGCTGTTGGAACCCAAATCAATGGCAGCAACGACATCGGCAGGCACGACAAATTTCCTTATCAAGAGGGGAGAAGGGCGCGCTGCTTAATCCTGTTTCAGGCTACGCAATTGACCCGGTGTTAATGCCCATTGCAACAGACCCGCACCGATTTCAGCGCAACCCGCGAACTCGATGAGCGCCACTCCACCCTTACGGAAGAGGATCAGCGGCTTTGGCAGATCCGCCAATAGTAAACCGGTCAGCAGCCCCAGTTGCGGCTCGTGACCCACCGCCACCACCCAGGCCTCAGGCGGACACTGCCGCAGCCAGTCCACCACACGCTCAGGCGGATAACGGTAATCCAGCTCGGCACGCTCCACCAGCAGCGGATCGCCACAGGCGCGGGCGATAATCTCAGCGGTTTCACGGGCGCGCAACAACGGGCTACAGGCCAAAATATCAATGCGCCCCAATTGTAACCGCAGCCGGTTAGCCGCCTTACGCATCTTTTTTCGCCCGATCTCGGTCAATGGCCGCTGGGCGTCGGTACCGCCGGTGGCAATAAAGGTTTCTGCCTCTTCGGCGATGGCGTGGCGAACCAGCAATAATTTCATCAGCAAACTCCTCAACAACAAGGGTCGCCAGTTTAGCACCGGGAACCGGTAACATTCCGGGCCGAAATCGCCGTTCGTTCCATCCGCAATTCATGCGGAAAGTCACAGGTGAACACACTGCCCACGCCCAGTTCACTGCTGATTCGCAACTGACCGCCGTGATGATTCAGCACATGCTTAACAATAGAAAGTCCCAATCCGGTGCCGCCACTGTCTCGTGAGCGGTCGCGGTTGATCCGGTAAAACCGTTCGGTCAATCGTGGAATATGGTGCGGGGCAATGCCTTCACCCTCATCTTCTACCGTCAGATGGATCCCGCCGTCGTCAGCAAACCAGCGTATCTCGATCCGTCGCCCGGCCGGGGTATAACGCACCGCGTTGAACACCAGATTGGCGAAAGCGCTGTGTAGCTCCTTTTCGCTGCCGGCAATCCATAGTTCAGGATCGGCGATCACGCTGATCAGGTGCGCCTGCTCGTCGCTGAGCGCAATGGCGTCATCCACGATAGTCGCCAGCAGTGCCGGCACGTTAACCGGCTTAAACGGTGGGCGCTCTTTGCGTGACTCCAGCCGAACCAGCAGCAGTAAATCTTCGACGATATGCAGCATCCGGCGCGATTGCTCCTGCATCCGATGCAGCGGTGGTCGCCACAGGTCGAAGGCGGGACTGTCGCTGTCGAGCAGGGTTTCCAAGTAGCCGCTAATCACTGTCAGCGGGGTACGCAGTTCGTGCGAGACGTTGGCGACGAAATCGCGCCGCACCTGCTCCAGTCGCCGGACTCGCGAGATGTCCGTTGCCAGCAACAACCGCTGTTTCTTCCCATAAGGCACGATGCGGGCGCTCAGCAACAGCGCATCATCCACCGGCGCGGAAAACTCTACGTTGTCGCTTGGACGCCGTTGATGGAGGAAGGCCACGAAGTCGGGATGTCGCAGCAAATGAGCCACCGGCAGGCCAATATCGCGCACCGGTGATAGACCGAGCATTTGTTGCGCTGCACCGTTACACCACACCACCCGGTCGTCTTCGCCGAGGATGACGGCAGCGTCCGGCAATGCGGCGGTCGCCTGCTGAATTTGCGAGAACAACTTGCTGAGCTTGCGCTTGCGTTTGCGGCTTTGCCGGCGCAAGCGGGTGACGTGAGCAGCGATGCCGTCCCAAACCCGGCCAACTTGCGGCGGACTGGCATCGCGATCTCCGCTCAACCAGCGATCCAGCCGATACAACTGCCCTAACTGCCAGGCCAGGCTCACTAACGCGGTCAACAGCAACGCTAAAAGCAGCCGATCCACTAGCCAACCCAGCAATGCGGCACCCAGAAACGCCAGCACCAATCGCCGTAAGAGTACCCGCCAAGACCGAGACACCCTTAAACCCTGGTTGAAAACCGGTAGCCGCTACCACGCACGGTCTGAATCAGCGCATCGTGACCGTGCGGCTCCAGTACCTTGCGCAACCGGCGAATATGCACGTCCACGGTGCGCTCCTCGACGTACACATTGCTGCCCCACACCCGATCCAGTAATTGCCCTCGACTGTAAACCCGCTCCGGGTGAGACATGAAAAATTCCAGCAGGCGGTATTCGGTCGGCCCCATCTCCAGCAGCGTATCGCCGCTGCTGACCCGATGGCTCGCCAAATCCAGGCATAGACTGTTGGCGCGCAATACCTCGTCTTCCGCCGCCGGCCCGCCCCGGCGCAGTACCGCCCGGATGCGGGCCACCAGCTCGCGGGGCGAGAAGGGTTTGGTGATGTAATCATCAGCGCCGCTTTCCAATCCTTGCACTTTATCTTCCTCCTCGGCGCGGGCGGTCAGCATGATGATCGGCAATTCGCGAGTCAATTCTTCCTTTTTCAGCCGGCGAGCGAAGTCAATGCCGCTGATACCCGGCAGCATCCAGTCGAGCAGAACCAAATCGGGCAGATGTTCGGCGATGCTGGCCTGCGCCTGCCGACTGTCAGCGGCTTCTTCCGCTTCGTAACCGGCGCTGGTCAGGGCGAACATCACCATTTCCCGGATCGGCTGTTCATCTTCTACGATTAAAATATGTTTGGCGTTCATAAGTTCCTCTTGAATGTACTGGCGTCGTCCTAAAATTAACTCAAGGCGATCCGCAAGGTCACAATGGTTCATCCAGGATAATAGGGATTGAAACATGACGGGAATGTGACAAGGCCCGCGTTCTGAATAGCAGCAGCCAGGTGGCGAGGTCTCATCCACGACAACAAGGATTGAAATAACAATAGCCAATCGCTATCGCCCCGTTTGGATAATTGAATTTCCACAATGGATAAAAGTCGCCTAAGCTTCAAACTGTGTTAAGCCGTATCACCGATCACCCACTCACCCAAAAGGTATTGCCCATGAGCGTTCTCGTCACCCAGCCCGCCCCCGATTTCACCGCCGCCGCCGTGATGCCCGATGGCTCGATCAATGAAGCCTTCAAGCTGTCCGACCTGCGCGGCAAATATGTGGTGTTGTTCTTCTATCCGCTGGATTTCACTTTCGTTTGCCCATCGGAAATCATCGCCCACGATCACCGTGTCTCCAAGTTCAAGGAGCTGGGTGTGGAAGTGGTCGGCGTGTCGATTGATTCGCAGTTCAGCCACTTTGCCTGGCGCGAAACGCCGGTGGAAAAGGGTGGCATCGGTCGGGTTGGCTTCCCGCTGGTCGCCGACATCAAGCACGAAATCACCCAGGCTTACGGCATCGAGCATCCGGCGGGTGTGGCGCTGCGCGGTTCGTTCCTGATTGACAAGGCCGGCGTCGTGCAGGCGCAAATCGTTAATAACCTGCCGCTGGGCCGCGAAGTGGATGAGATGGTGCGGCTGGTTGAAGCCCTGCAATTCACCGAGCAGCACGGCGAAGTCTGTCCGGCGGGCTGGCGCAAGGGCCAGAAGGGGATGAAGCCCACCGCCGAGGGTGTAGCGTCCTATCTGGCCGAGAACGCTGGCGCTTTGTAAGCATCTGTCCCCTCTCCCAGTGGGAGAGGGTTCGGGTGAGGCGCCGCCCTCACCCGAACAGCGCTCCTACGCCAGCGTCCTTCGGCCCGTCGGTTTCTAGCGTAGGGACACTGTTCCATTCAGCGAATAACAACACCGGAGATTTCATGTCATGAGTACCCCGAAACACTGTCGTCTGCTGATTCTCGGATCAGGTCCGGCGGGCTACACCGCCGCAGTTTACGCCGCTCGCGCCAACCTCCAGCCGGTGCTGGTCACCGGCCTGCAAATGGGTGGACAGTTGACCACCACTACCGAAGTGGACAACTGGCCCGGCGATGTCGAGGGTTTGATGGGGCCGGATTTGATGGAGCGGATGCGCCGCCACGCCGAGCGCTTCAATACCGAGATCATTTTTGATCACATTCATACCGCCAAGCTGCAACAGCGGCCGTTCCGGTTGACCGGCGATTCCGGCGAGTACACCTGCGATGCGCTGATCATCGCCACCGGTGCCAGCGCCCAGTATCTCGGTCTGCCCTCAGAGGAAGCGTTCATGGGCAAAGGCGTATCCGGCTGTGCGACTTGTGACGGCTTTTTCTACCGCAACCAGAAGGTGGCCGTGATCGGCGGCGGTAATACTGCGGTCGAGGAAGCGCTGTACATGGCTAACATCGCCAGCGAAGTGACGCTGGTGCATCGTCGTCAGCAGTTCCGCGCCGAAAAGATCCTGGTGGATAAGCTGATGGAGAAAGTCAGTAGCGGCAAAATTCATCTGGCGCTGGACAGTACGCTGGATGAGGTGCTTGGCGACCAGAGCGGCGTCACCGGGATGCGGTTGTGTAATGTCGTCAATGACGAGCGCCAGGATATTACCTTGCAAGGCGTGTTCATCGCGATTGGCCATAAACCGAACACGGCTCTGTTCACCGACCAGTTGGAAATGCGTAACGGCTACATCTTGATCAAGACTGGCGTTGAGGGCGGCGCGACAGCTACCAGTATTCCGGGCGTATTCGCCGCCGGTGACGTGGCGGATCATGTCTACCGCCAGGCGATCACTTCCGCCGGCAGCGGCTGTATGGCGGCACTGGACGCCGACAAGTATCTGGACGGGCTGAGTCACTAGCCTCTACTTGGGATAAAAAATTCGGAGCAGCGGGATGGTCAATGAACGCTAAGCGGGATGCAAAAGACTTTCCTGTCGTTTGTGTCGGTGGTTCAGCCGGTGGCCTCGACGCCTATACCCGGTTATTACAGCACCTGCCAGGTGATATGGGAGTTGCTATCGTCATTGTTAATCACCTGAGAACTGTAGCCACCCTGCTCCACGAAATTCTCCCACGCTACACCAAGATGCCGGTTGAATTGATTACGGAAAAACTACTCATCTAGCCCAACCATGTGTTCATCATCCCAAGCCAGCGTGATTTGCATGTCCTTAATGGCGAGTTCCGCCTAAAGCCGATATCAAAGCCGAGAGGATGGCCCGATGTGATTACGGTCTTTCTGCGTTCCCTAACCCAGAACTGGGACGGAAAATTGATCGCTGTTATTGTCTCTGGCTACGATGGCGATGGGGCAGCGGCGCTGTGCGAGATAAAAGAAGTGGGGGGCATTACTATCGCGCAGAAGCTGGATACCGCTCAACAACCCGATATGCCTGAGAGCGCAATAGCAAGCGGGTGTATAGACTTTATTCTTTCACCTGAGGATATCGCTCAAGAAATTGTGCGCATTGCCCACAGGGACACCTCAACCGGTTAAGCCGGCTGTATTTTTGATCTTAAAACCCCTTGCTCTCTACCCGGCAAGGGGTTTTTCGTGGGCGTCATTCCGCTTTGAAAACCCGCCTTGACCGCCGATAATGTCTCATTCTTTCACGCTCGCCACCCCAGGCCCGCGCCCTTTCTACCACCCAACAAGGAGAACTCTCATGTCCAAACCCGTGCGTCCCCGTCGCAGCGTCCTCTATATGCCCGGTTCCAATGCCCGCGCCCTCGACAAAGCGCGTAATTTGCCCGCCGATGGCTACATTCTCGATCTGGAAGATGCGGTCGCCCCTGATTCCAAGGAAATCGCCCGCCAGCAGGTCTGCGATGCGGTCAAGGCCGGCGGTTTCGGCCAGCGTGAGATCATTATCCGTGTCAATGCCTTATCTACCAAATGGGGCTACGATGACATCGCGGCGGCCTCAAAATCAGGCGCCAATGCCCTGCTCCTGCCCAAAGTGGAAAGCGCCGACGCGATCCGCCACATGGAAGCGATCATGCGCGCCAATGACGCCCCGGAGACCATGACCATTTGGGCGATGATGGAAACCCCGCGCAGCGTGCTCGAATCGCAGCGCATCGCCGAATCCACCCCGCGCATGGAATGTCTGGTGATGGGCACCTCCGACTTGGCCAAGGAGCTGGACTGCGCCCATACCCACGAACGGCTGCCGTTCCTCGCCTCGCTGGGTCTGTGTCTGCTGGCCGCCCGTGCTGCCGGGCTGTCCATCCTGGATGGTGTCTACCTTGATCTCAACGATGAGGCCGGATTTGAATTTGCCTGCCGCCAAGGTCAGGAGTTCGGCTTTGACGGCAAGACCCTGATTCATCCCAAACAGGTTGCTCCCTGTAATCGGGTGTTCACTCCGAAGTCAACCGATGTGGAGTGGTCGCGGCGGATTATTGAAGCGCACACCGCAGCAGCAGCGCGGGGTGAAGGCGTAGCGGTGGTCGAAGGCAAGCTGATTGAAAATCTGCATGTGGAAAGCGCCCGTCGGCTGGTCACGCTGGCCGATGCGATTGCTGCGCTGGACGCTGCTAACGCCGCTGTCTGAGCATTTTACCCTTCCCACCTTCCCGAAAACCGGCGTTGCCCTTGTTGTCGGCGCTGGTTTCCCTCCTCCGGCCCGCTGCTCGATAGGCGCGGTCAGACTGCCTGGAACGCCCATGTTGAATCATTCCCTCTTCGCCCCCGACCGTTGGCTGTGGTATCCACTGCTGCTACTGGCAGTAATAGCATTAGCCGCCTGCGAAAAATCCGCGCCCGATCCAACCGTGCGCATTTCTGGATCGACGATGGGTACCAGCTATGATCTCCAACTGGTGCCGGTGCTGGGGCAAGCAGTTCCGGCTGATTTCAAGGCCAAGGTTGATGGGTTGCTGGCCCGCGTTAATAAACAGATGTCCACCTACGATCCGGCTTCGGAACTGTCGCGCTTCAACCGGAATACCAGCACCGACTGGGTTGCGGTATCGCCCGAACTGCAAGCGGTGGTCGCCGAGGGGTTGCGTGTCAGCGAACTCAGCGGCGGCGCGTTCGATATCACCGTCGGGCCGCTGGTTAACTTGTGGGGATTCGGGCCAGAGCCGCGCCGTGATCAAGTCCCGTCCGATCAAGCCATTGACCAAGCGCGAGAGCGGGTCGGCTATTGGCGGCTGCACACCCGGGTAGACCCGCCGGCATTGAAAAAGGATCGCGCCGATATTTATGTGGATTTGTCCGCGCTCGCAAAGGGCTACGCCGTGGACCAACTAGCGGCGCTAATGGAAGTCAATGGCATTGGCAATTACCTGGTGGCGATCAGCGGCGATATTCGCGCCAAAGGCCGTAATGGTAAGGGGCAGCCTTGGACTGTCGCTATTGAACAACCGGTCGCTGGTCAGCGTGCGGTTGAACGTCTGATTCGACTCGGCGACCACGGTGTTTCCACTGCGGGCGACTACCGCAATTTCTTCGAGCAAAACGGCCAGCGCTACTCGCACATCATCAATCCGCACACCGGTCGGCCCGTCCCGCAAACCCTGGTGTCAGTGACTGTCATCAGCGACCTTGATATGGCTGCCGACGCCGCTGATACTGCCCTGCTCGCCGCTGGCCCGGATTTCGGTTTTCAATTGGCGACGGATCACCATTTAGCGGCTTTCTTTATCGTCATCGGCCCAGATGGCAAAAGCTTTCAGGAACGCTATACCCCAGAATTTGAGCCGTATCTGCTGCCCTCAACGCCGTGAATTGACTCTGAAATTTTATACTGTTATTGGAATGACATTGACTCGACTATGACGACCCTGGCGCTGACGTTGCGCGGTTTGCGTAAGACCTATACCAATGGTTTCAACGCCCTGCGAGGCATTGATCTGGATGTAGCTGAAGGTGAGTTTTTCGCCCTGCTGGGTCCTAATGGCGCGGGTAAATCCACCACTATCGGCATTGTTTGTTCCCTGGTGCGTAAGAGTAGCGGCACGGTGCAGGTCTTTGATCAGGATTTGGACCGTAATCCCAGTGCGGTGAAATCCTATATCGGGCTGGTGCCGCAGGAATTTAACTTTAATCAGTTCGAGCCGGTCGCCGAAATTGTGGTCAATCAAGCTGGTTATTACGGTATTCCCCGGCCACTGGCGCAACAGCGCGCCGAAACCTATCTCCGGCAACTGGGCTTGTGGGAGAAGCGCCGCGAGATAGCGCGGGAATTGTCGGGGGGGATGAAACGACGGTTAATGATTGCCCGCGCTTTGGTTCACGAACCGAAGTTGCTGATTCTTGATGAACCCACTGCTGGCGTAGACATTGAGATTCGCCGCTCGATGTGGGATTTTCTGCGTGTGATCAACGAACAAGGCACCACGATCATTCTCACGACGCATTATCTGGAAGAGGCGGAACATCTGTGCCGCCATATTGCGATTATTGATCGGGGGGAGATTATTGAGAATACCCGGATGCAAACGCTACTCGGTCGGCTGAATCTGGAAACCTTTGTCCTCAATTTGCGCCAACCATTGGCTGAAACACCAGAAATACCGGGTTACCCGCTACGGCGGTTGGATGATCTGATGCTGGAAGTAGATGTCACCCAAGAGCAGGGCATTAACTCCCTGTTTCAGCAGTTGTCGGCGCGAGGCATTGAAATTTCCAGCCTGCGTAATAAAACCAATCGGCTGGAGGAACTGTTTATGCGGCTGGTGGATAAGAATGAGGCGGCGGGTTGAATGAGGCAGATAGTGATTGTAGCGGAAATTAAAAAGCTACTGATAGAAAGTGAAAACTACGCTTTTTTCTCAGCCACCAGCGACAATATCTACAACCATGGACATTCCAAATTGTTTAACGAACATCCCTTTGAAAAAAGTAACTACTCAGGTACCTCACTGTAATTGCTAATATAGAACATTTTGTTTATCCTTGATCACATGAATATCCGACTGCCAACCCGAGAAGAAATTCACATTGCTTTCGTGCAAGGCGAGGCTGCGGTCATGGATCTTTTTCTGGGGGTAAGCCAACAGATGGAAGAACTGGCTGGGCAACTGGAAAAGCAGTCAGTGGCGCTGAGGGAATTACAGGCGCGCTTGGAAAAAAATAGCCACAATAGCAGTAAACCGCCGTCCAGTGATGGTTATAGCAAACAGAAACGAACGGAAAGTCTAAGAAAGCGGGGTCAAAAGCCAAATGGGGGTCAGCCTGGACATGAAGGATCCACTCTGAAACGATCAGAGCATCCCGAACATACAGAGCTTCACCCCGTGGTGGAATGCGAGCAGTGCGGTACATCTTTAAATGATGTCGATGTGACAGGGTATGAAGAACGCCAAGTTTTTGATATTCCAGCGATCCGTATTGAAGTTACCGCACACCAAGGCGAGATTAAAATCTGCCCGAGGTGTGGCGTGGAAAACCGGGGTGTATTCCCGGATGGAGTGAAGAGGCCCGTCCAGTATGGGAACGGAGTGAAGACATGGGCGGCCTATTTTCAGACTCAGCATTTTGTACCGGTGGAACGCACCGCCCAGATTTTTGAAGATTTGCTCCATCATCGGATTGCAGAAGGGACACTGATTAAAGCCGGACAAGAATAGGCGATGGAGATTGAACCGGCCATAGTCGCTGTGAAAGAACAGTTGCGCCAAGTCGCCGTTTTATCTCTGGATGAGTCAGGAATGCGGGTGAAAGGGAAGTGACATGGGCTGCCTGTGGCCGCGACGGAGCGATTAACGGATTATACGATTCACGCACAGCGGGGCCAAACTGCGAGGGAGGATGCGGGGATTCTGCCGAAGTTTAAAGGGCGGGCGATCCATGATCATTGGAAACCGTACTTTGGCTATACGGAGTGCAGTCATGCTTTGTGCAATGCACATCACCTTCGAGAATTACAGTTGATCGAAAAACACTATGGACAACAGTGGGCAGTGATGATGGCGGATCTTCTACTGGAAATTAAGAAAACGGTAGAAGCCACTCAAGAAAGTGGGACTGAAGGATTGTCATCTGAAGTGTTCACTCAATTTGAGCAGCGCTATGATCATCTTATCACCACGGGGTATCTCGTGAATCCGCGTCCACCGCCGCTCCCCGCCACAGGGAAAAAACCGAAAAAAAGAGGCCGCCTAGCCCAGACACCCCCGCTGAATCTGCTGGATCAACTCCGGGACTTTAAGCCACAGACCTTGGCGTTTATGACGGACTTCCGTGTCGCGTTTGATCATAACCAGGCGGAACGGGATGTGCGGATGGTTAAAGTTAAACAAAAGGTCTCAGGCGGATTCAGGACACTGGCCGGAGCCAACGACTTTGCACGAATTCGAGGGTATCTCTCGACAGCTCGTAAGAATGCAGTGAATGTGTTCAGCGCCATCCGGGATGCATTCTGCGGTAAACCCTTCGTCCCATCCTGTGCCTCTTAATAAAAGGCCGCATTTACTATAACTGGTTAATGCGGCTTTTTAATACCTGAGTAGTTACCTCAATTCTTTGGTTTCGCCTACCCCAGACATACCCTGTGGTATCATCTGACAATAAATGACACTCATCTTCAGCAAAAACAACCACTTCTCCAGCGATGATCTCGGCTTGCTGTTCTTCAAGTT